>CANFNA010000006.1 GCA_947448395.1 Chthoniobacteraceae bacterium | reverse complement strand
GGTTGCTATGTCGTTGAATTTGCCGTTCGTCCAAATTGTATAAGGCATGGGACACAGGAATATGGCGTCACCAAATTCTCAAACCCAAAACTTCCAAAGGAGCCGCCTTTGAGCTGTTTTTGGGCAATGGGCAGTAAAAACGGTCACTCCTTCTGGCCGCGCTGAGCCACAATCTCTTTGAACTTAGCCTGCTGCTCTGCAGTCAGAATCCCGCGAACCGATTCCTGCTGAGATTTCATCAACTCACGGAGCTTCGTCTTGTCTTCAGCGGTGAGATTTTCTCGGCCTTTCGACATGATTTCTCTCATGGCTGGAGCGTTACTCTGAAAGATCTCTTTGACCTTGTTTTGTTGCTCGTCAGACAGGCTGAGTTTTTCTGCGAGCATCTTCAAACGCGCAGCAGGATCCATCCCTTCCGGTCTTTTTCCCTCAGGACGTGGTCCCGAACCTCTCGGAGGACCGGGGGGCTTGGAATCCTCGGCGATGGCACTTCCTCCCGTGAGGATCACGTGAATGGTGGTCACTAACACAAGCAGCGGGAGGCGAAGTGAACGCATATTCAGTTAGGACAGCGGAGTGCGCGGAACGTTGAATTTACGATGGGAAAAACTCGGTTTCAGGACTTTTCCCCCGTTTGGGTTGGGATCTCTATTTTCTAGCGGATGTACATCAGTTCGTTCGAGAGGAGAACCACTTGCGTGTAGCGCTCCAGTGGCGTGAGCAGCTTTGGCGTGGGAGTCGCACCTTTTTGCGCAGGAGATCCTGCGGTCTTCGAAAGGACAGAGGCTGATTCTGTTGTCGCGGTGCTGGGGTCTGAGTTGAGAAAGACCCGAGCGAGCTCGATTTCCTTGGCTGAGGGAGGGCGTTGGTAGACGGCTTGATAGAGGAAACGCACGCGGTCTTCGTCTGCTCCGTCTTTTGGAAAGTCTTTCCTTTCGTGAATGGCGCGAACCTGTTCAGCGATGAATGGGCTGTTCATCATGAAAAGAGCCTGCTGAGGGACGGTGGTTAAGACGCGCTCTCCTGTACTCATGTCGGGATTAGCAAAGTCGAACGTGTTGAAGACTTCGGGGAGAGCGGCGCGATCGATCATGGCATAAACGGTGCGTCGGTTTGGGTTGGTCTTGAGATTCCCAATATCAGCTGCTGTTGGGGCCTTTCGAGTGACTGCCGAAGATTGGTTGGCAATGACGAAAGGACGGCCGCCGACTTCCGAATCATCCAACTCGCCACTAACGGTCATCAACGTGTCGCGCACTTGCTCAAAGTCGAGGCGTTGAATGTTGAAGTGAGAGAGCCACTGGTTGGTTGGATCAACGTTCGAGGCCTGTTCTGAAACTCGGCTGTCTTGTTGGTACGTGGATGACATCACAATGAGCTTGTTCAGCTTCTTGATCGACCAGCCATTGTCCATGAACCAAGAGGCCATCCAGTCTAACAGTTCGGGATGGGTGGGTGGCTCTGAACGAGTCCCAAAGTCACTGACGGTTCGCACGATTCCTTGGCCAAAGTGCCACTGCCAGACTCGATTTACGAACACTCTGGACGTGAGTGGGTTCTCACGCGTCGCGATCTCTCTAGCCATTTCAAGTCGCCCGCTTCCGTCGCTGAATCGTTTTTCCTCGGAGCCCCCAAGGAGCGTTGGGAAATGGCGCGGAACCAAAGGGCCGCGATTGAGGGCTTCGCCTCGGATCAGGACATTGGAATCTTTTGGTTTTGCACGGTCGACGAGAGTCATTGCGCGGATTGGCGCTCCCGCATGGCTTAAATCGAGGGCTGCAAACTTTGACTGAATGCGCGCTTGGGTGGTGGTGAAAGTCACGCCGAAGGTCTTCGAAATGGTTTTCTTGTCCGGTACCATCATCGATGTCGTGCTGAAGACCTCTTTGCGCAGAGACTCGGTACACTCATCCGAAACGGGCGTATTGATCTTTGCGACGGGGAATCCTTTGGATACGCGCCCAGAAAACTGGGGCAAACCAAGTGTTTTATGAAGGCCTGCGAAGGCCTCTGTGTAAGCCTCTGCGGCATCCTTAAGCGATTTCGGTTCCTTGGATATTAGCGAGGCAAGCACTGCGGCATTGAATTGCCCAGAATCCTTCATTTCCTGAAGAAGTGCGGGTGATTTTTCGCCAAACTCCTCCGGCTTCAGAGCGGCTAATGTGAGCCAAGGCCCGAGGACGGGATCTTTCTTTTTGGAGTGGGCATCCAGTGCTTCTTTAAGTTGGTCTGCCCAGACAGCGGCTACCTCTGCGGCCAGTCCTTTGTCGCGAGCGGCAATGCGGTAGTTGTTCCCTTTTTTGGTGTTGTCCGTCGTTTTCGAAGATTCTTGATAAAGAAGGAGATAATCGCCGGCGCGTTCGAGCATCCCAGAGGTGAGGCGGAAGGCTTCAGTGCGTTCGTGGTCCTTGAGCTCATCTTCGATTTTCTTCACTTCAACCAAGTAGTCTTGGTAGGCCTCATTGGCTTCCGGATTCGCGAGGGCTGGGCCGGTCGAAGGCTCTTCACAACTGGCGAAGACTCCGTGAAGCGCATAATAATCACGAGTGGGTACTGGATCGAACTTGTGGTCGTGGCAGCGAGCGCAGGCGCCTGTGAGGCCCATCAACCCTTTTGTGACGACATCGATTCGGTCATCGATGATGTCGTTCTCATTGCTTTCAAAGCGCTTTCCAATGGTCAGGAACCCAAGCGCGGCGAGTCGAGACTTGTCGTCTTTCGACTCTGGGAGGCGATCTGCGGCAAGCTGCTCTACGATGAATTGATTATAAGGCAGGTCCTCATTGAAGGCTTTGATTACATAGTCGCGGTAGGTCCATGCGTAGGCATACAGGGGCGTCCGATTCCTTCCGATTGCACGGTCGCCGGAGGTGTCCGCATATCGGGCAATATCAAGCCAGTGGCGGGCCCAACGTTCTCCGTACTTAGGAGATTCAAGGAGGCGATCCACAACCTTTTCGAAGGCATCTGAGGCAGTGTCTGCTAGGAATGCTTCCACTTCGGCCTGAGTCGGTGGGAGACCTGTCAGGTCATAGGTGACTCGACGGATCAGGGTCTGTTTATCGGCCTTTTGGGAGTTTTGCAGTTTTTTTGCGCGCAGCGTTGCCAGAACGAAGCTGTCGATGGGGTTTTGGATGAAATGTTTTGGGTCCGGACTTTTCGGGATCGCGGGTGCCACGACTTTCTTGAAGGCCCAGTGGTCCGCAGCTTTGGCTGCATCCCACGTGGAACTCTTTGCTAGCGCGGGACCGGATCTTGGATCAGGGGCTCCTATTTTGACCCACGTCTCAAAATCGCCAATGACCGCGTCAGAGAGTTTGTCTCCTTTTGGCGGCATCGCCATATCCGGATCCCGGTGCTCGTGGCGGATCGAGGTAATCAGCAAACTCTTTTTAGGATCGCCTGGAACGATGGCGGGGCCGCTTTCCCCGCCTTTAAGGACTCCTTCCCGAGTATCGAGGAGCAGTCCCCCGCGAAGCTTCTCACTGTTGGCGCTGTGGCATTTGTAGCAGCTCTCGACAAGGACTGGGCGGATCTTTTTTTCAAAAAAATCCAACTGGGAGAGGTCTGAGGGTGCCGCCGCGGGGGCTAATCCGGGTGTCCAGAGGAGGCCAAGAGACGCCCATGCGAGGGCTCGATGGAGGGTCAGGGAACGCATTTTTATGGAATCCAGATTGGGAACGCACTGGGGAGAAAGGCCCCGAGTGCTTTGCCGATAACAGGGGGCAACTGATTTTACTTAAGTCTTTTGGAAGAGCGAATTACGCAATGAGGCCGTCCACGATATTGCCGTAAACATCAGTGAGGCGGAAGTCGCGGCCGTTGTAGCGGTAGGTCAGCTTTTCGTGATCGAACCCGAGCAATCGAAGCATCGTTGCGTGCTGGTCATGGACGTGAACCTTGTCTTTGACGACATCGAAGCCGAACTCATCGGTGGCACCGTAGGCTTGGCCTCCCTTAATGCCGCCACCGGCCATCCACGAGCAGAATGCCTTGTTGTGGTGATCCCGCCCGGGTTCTCCGCGCGCTCCACGGTCATGACGGGGGGTCCGTCCAAATTCACCGCCCCAGACGACGAGGGTGTCCTTGAGCATCCCGCGATCTTTCAGGTCCTTTAGAAGGGCGCCCACAGGGCCGTCGATCATATCAGCCTGTTTCTTGAGGTTCCCCTTCACATCCGTGTGATGATCCCATCCTCCAGCCCAGACTTGTACGAAACGAACCCCGTTTTCCACGAGGCGTCTGGCGATAAGCATTCGACGGCCAGTCTCTGTATCTCCGTACATATCACGGATGTGTTGTGGCTCATGATTAATGTCGAACACATCCATGGCCTCGGTTTGCATTTTGAACGCCAGTTCAAAGGACTGAATTCGGGCTTCCAGAACGGATTCCCGATTCAGTTGCTCCGCGTGCGCCTCATTGAAGGTTTTCAGAAGATCAAGCTGCTTACGCTGTTGGTCGGGCGTGGCGTGGTAGCTCTTGATATTGGCGATGATCTTTTCTGCTGGGGCGCTCACCGTGCTGACAAGCGTTCCTTGAAAGGCTCCCGGAAGAAAGGCGGACCTCCAGTTGCTTGCACCGCCCAACCCACCGCCGAGGGCGACAAAGCCCGGTAGATTCTGATTCTCGGAGCCAAGTCCGTAGAGTGTCCATGCACCAACCGACGGTTTTACCAGACGTCCGGAACCGGTGTTCATCATCAGCGTCGCAAATTCGTGCGCTGGGATGTCCGTGTTCATGGAGCGAATGACGGCGATGTCGTCGATGTGCTCTCCGATTTTTGGGAAAAGTTCACTGACCTCCGTACCGCTCTGGCCCCTTTTTGTGAATTTGAACTGGGGGGGGAGTGGCATGCCCCCGATGGCGGTCACATCCTGGCCAACATGTTTCGCCATTTCGGGCTTCGGATCCCAAGTGTCGATGTGGGAGGGGCCGCCTTGGGCGAAGATATGGATGATGCGCTTTGCGGTGGCTTGAAGCGGTGGAGCCTTTGGCGTCAGAGGGGAACCGCCGGTGGCGATGGCCCCTTGAGCAGAGGCAGTGAGCGTGTTTTCGCCAATCAGTCCAGCGAGACTTAGGGCGCCGAAGCCCATGCCAAAACGGTTTAAGAATTGGCGCCGTGTGGCGCAAAAATCGCCTGCGGACGGGAGATGTTGACAAAGATTCATAACTAAAACGGGGGTTAGAAAACTAACTAGGCACAGTGTAAAACCCCGCCGCTGACGAAAAGTTGTGACAAAAAGTCAAATTTCCTGACGGGCAGGCCTTTTCGAGGGGGTTAAAGCGCTCCACCCTCCAGAAGCAGGTGCTGCGGACGATTTCTCAGACGATTTCTATCGGATCCAGTTCCGAAGGTTGCGCCGATCGAACATTCCTATAAGACGACTGTCTTACTTCTCTCTGTCATGTCCAATCCTCAGGAAATTACTGATAAAGTCCGCCAAGCCAGCCATTGGGTGGCTCCACTTGAAGCCGAAATTGCCCGGGTGGTCGTCGGGCAGAAATCGCTGGTGGAGGGATTGCTAATCGGCCTTCTCACGAATGGGCACATCCTGCTGGAGGGTGTTCCTGGTCTGGCTAAAACGCTGACGGTTAAAACTTTAGCTCAGAGTGTGCACACTGGTTTTCAGCGGATTCAATTCACGCCTGACCTTCTTCCTGCAGACTTGATTGGAACGCTGATTTATAATCCGCGCACGGGCGAGTTTTCGACCAAGAAGGGACCTTTATTTTCCAATCTGATCCTCGCGGATGAAATTAACCGAGCTCCGGCCAAAGTGCAGAGCGCGCTTCTAGAGGCCATGCAGGAAAGGCAGGTAACGATTGGGGATCAGACTTTCCGGTTACCGGATCCGTTTCTCGTGCTTGCGACTCAAAATCCGTTGGAGCAGGAGGGGACCTATTCGTTGCCTGAGGCGCAACTAGATCGCTTTATGCTGAAGCTGAAGGTGGGCTATCCGAGTCGGGCTGAGGAGCGCCAGATTTTGGATCTGATGGGGACTTCTGCACCGAAGTTGGAGGTGAGTCAGGTGATCGACCCGAAGGACGTTCTGGAGGCGCGAGAGCTGGTGAATCAACTTTTCGTGGACGACCGTGTGAAGGATTACATTGTGGATCTCGTATTTGCGACTCGGGAGCCTTTGAATTATGGGGTGAAGGGACTGGAGGGCATGCTGCGTTATGGGGCATCCCCTCGGGCAACTATCGCCCTGACTTTGGCGGCGAAGGCGCGGGCGTTTCTGTCGGGGCGCGGCTATGTGACCCCGCAAGACGTGAAGTCCATTGCTGCGGACGTGCTTCGTCACCGGATTTTGGTGAGTTATGAGGCTGAAGCGGAGGATCTTTCGAGTGAGGAGATCATCGCGAAATTGCTGCATCATTTGCCGGTGCCTTAGGTCGACTGAAGCCGTTAAGGCGTATGGAAGATTCGCGCGAAATTCTGAAAAAGATCCGCCGCTTGGAGTTGCGTACCCGAGGGCGGGTGGAGGCTGCCTTTTCTGGGCAATACCGTAGCGTCTTTAGGGGGCGGGGCATGAACTTTGAGGAGGTCAGGGAGTACCAGCCTGGCGATGAGGTTCGGACGATTGAATGGAATGTGACAGCCCGTTTTGGAGAGGTTCGCGGAGAGGCTTACGTGAAGAAGTTCACTGAAGAGCGCGAGCTGACAGTCCTTCTAGTGGTGGACGTCAGTGGTTCTGGGGACTTCGGAAGTGTGAATCACAGTAAGCGTGAACTTGCTGCAGAGGTTGCCTGTGTCCTCGCATTCAGCGCGATTCGCAACAATGACAAGGTCGGGTTGCTTCTGTTTTCTGACCGAGTCGAACTCTACATTCCGCCAATGCGCGGGCGCCGGCATGCCCTTCGGATTGTCCGAGAAATCCTGTTTTTCGAGCCAAAGAGTCGCGGCACGGATCTCGCGGGTGCCTTGGAGCGTTTGAATCGTGTTCTCCATCGAAGGGGAGTCGTTTTTCTATTCAGCGACTTTCAGTCGAATGAATTTGCGCGTCAGTTGGGGTTCACCGCGAGACGTCACGATCTAGTTGCCTTGCCGCTCGTGGATCCTCGCGAGGAGACCTTGCCCAATGTGGGGACTGTCCGATTGGAGGATGCTGAAACGGGTGAGATTTTTGAGGTGGCAACCAGCAGTCGGCCTGTGCGTGAGGCTTATCAGAAAGCCGTTGAAGAAAGGGCGACTGCTTTACAGCGAGAATTCCGTCGGCAGCAGGTTGATTCGATAACGCTTCGCACGGATCGTGACTGGGTCCCTGCCCTTCAGAATTTCTTTAAAAATCGGGAAACGCGGATGGGAGCGAGGATATGAGAGGGAGCGTCGGCGGCATAGCGAGTTGGGTTTTGGGAGGTTGGTGGTCTGTGGGGCTGCCTTTGGCTCTTTCGGCTCAAGTGGCAGCAGTGCCCGGGGGGCAGAGTAGTCCTCCTGACGGGATTCGGGATGTTTTGCCTCCGGTGGATATCCCCTATTGGACGACAGGGCTTTTGGTTGGTTTGGTGACGCTTGGCTTGGTGATAATGGTCCTGATGGTGATGGGGATGGTGTGGGGGGTGAGAAAAATGAGGCCCCAGATTCCGCCGCCGTCGCCGACCCAAATCGCATTAGAGGCGTTGCGGGCGCTAAAGGGATCCGATGCAACGGGGCTTTCGACGAGGGATTTTGCTGCGAAGGTTGCGGATATTTTGCGCCGCTTTCTCGAGATGGCTTACGGGATGGACGTGACGCGTCAAACGACGGAGGAGTTTCTCGAGGCGATTAAGAACAGTCCACGATTTGCTCATGCGGACCGCGAAAGATTGCGAGAGTTTTTAAGACAGTGTGATCGCTGCAAATTTGCTGGGGTGGAGGTGGAAGTGGATGCCCGCCGGGATTTGGTTGGTGCTGCAGAGACTCAAGTAATTGGAGGTGGCCAATGACAGCCTCCTCGTTGGCTTGGGGAAGCCCTCTTGCATTTTGGCTGCTCCTCCTCGTGCCTATTTTTGCATGGAGATTGGGCGCTCACGGTGGTGTCCCTACAGTTCGCTTTCCCGGCGTCTTACTACTCAAAACCGTTGGTCACCCAGTGCGGGCGGATTGGGGGCGGTTACGGTTCGCTTTGCCCCTTTTGGCTTGGACGGCTTTGGTGATTGCGATGGCGCGTCCCCAGTTAGCCACGGACGCCGAGGTGGTGAAGGCCAGTGGGGTCGATATTCTTGTGGCCCTCGATGTCTCTCGCTCGATGTTGGCAGAAGACTTTTCGATTGGGGGTCAGCGGGCGACCCGTATTGATGCCGTTAAACAGGTGACCGAGGAGTTTATTGAGGGTCGTCCGAATGACCGGATTGGGATTATAGCGTTTGCTGGACGGCCCTATTTGGTCAGCCCGCTCACTCTAAATCACGATTGGTTGAAGCAAAATCTCAAGAGACTCCGGATTGGGTTAGTCGAAGACGGCACCGCGATTGGGTCTGCACTCGCTTCGGCGACGCGGCGTTTGGGGCAGAACCCGGATGCAAAAACCCGAATCATCGTTTTGCTCACGGATGGCGATAACAACGCCGGGCAGATCAGTCCGACGATGGCCGCAGAGGCAGCGCGAGCGTTGGGAATAAAAATTTACAGCATTTGCGCTGGGAGCGAGGGGTATGCGCCTGTGCCGATTCCTGACCAGTTCGGCCGGATTACGTATCAGAACATCAAGGTGACTGCGGATGAAAGTCAGGTGCGGAAGTTGGCTGAAATTGGCCGTGGAAAATTCTTTAGAGCGACGGACGGGGACGCTCTGCGGAACATTTACGCTGAGATTGATAAACTTGAGAAAGTGCCGATTGAATCGATCCGTTCGAGAAATTTCCGAGAACTGTATATGTGGCCTCTTGGAGTTGGTTTTGCACTTTTGTGCGTGGGAATGGGTTGGTCTTTGAGTGTTGGAAGGAGGTTGCCATGAAATGGGCTTTTCCAAGTGCCTTTTGGGGTCTGGTTGCACTTCCGTTGCTTGCCGTATGGGTTTGGTTTCAAGGGCGCGCTGCAGCGGACCATTTGCGTTTGCTTGTAGCGCAGCGTTTGAAGTCGCGCTTGGTGGCGTCATCGACATCTGTCTGGCCGAGATTCGTTCTGTTACTGCTAGCGCTCGGGTTTGCGTGTCTTGCCTGGGCGAGACCGCAGTGGGGGGGCGTGAAGGAAGATCGCAAGGGGATGGGCCGCGATGTGATTATTGCGGTAGACGTCTCGCGATCGATGTTGGCGGATGACTTCCCCCCCTCTCGGTTGCGTCGTGCGAAGCTGGCTGCTGAGGACTTGGTGAGGCAGCTTCCAGGAGATCGCATCGGTCTTGTTGCGTTTGCAGGGTCGTCCTTTTTGCAGGCTCCGGTAACTTCTGATCACTCTGCAATTTTGGCAGCGATTCAGGAATTGGACACGGAGTTGATTCCCTTGCCCGGAACGAATATTGCGGATGCGCTGCGCGTCTCAGTGGAAGCGTTTGAACATTCGGAAGGGGGGCAGCGGGCGGTAGTGCTAATTTCGGATGGGGAAGATTTGGAAGAAGATGGAATCCGTGTGGCCAAAGAGTTGGCCGGAAAAGTTCGGGTCTTTACCTTGGGCGTCGGGACGCCGGAGGGGACGGTTTTATCAGTGCCTTCGCCCCGGGGTGGAAAGGAGTACATTCACGATGCGTCTGGGAATATTGTGTCGTCGCGTTTGGATGAGGCTCGAATGCGCGAGCTGGCAAGCGTTGGCGGGGGATTTTATCTGCGACTTCAGTCTGGGCCTGCAGAAATGCGCCGGATAGTGCAGGATGGAATTATGCAGATGGATCAGCATGAAGTGCAGCAGGAGGGAGGATTTCGAGTGACGGAGCGCTATCAGTGGCCGCTTGGAGTGGCATTGGCCTTTCTTGCGGGGGCTCTAATTAAAGGAGAGGGTGGACGTCGGCGGTTGGGGTTAACGGTTTTCTTGGCCCTTTCATTGATGTTCCAACGGGACGGGTATGGTGCTGAAGGGCTCTCAAAGGCTCGTGAATTTTACGAAGCGGGAGACTATGCAAAGGCATTGGAGGCTTATGATTCAGAGTGGAAGAGCGATTCAAAGTCGTTGGAGCGGGCTTACAACCTCGGGACGGCCGCTTACAAAAATAAAAAGTGGGTAGAAGCGATTGATGCTTTTGGCCAAGCGCTTGCCTCATCAGACCCGCGGTTGAGAGGGCGGGCCGAATACAACTTTGCAAACACTCTCGTGCAGCAAGCCCAGCAAGGCAGGCGCGGGGTCGACACAAAGGCGCTTGAGCAGGCGATCGACCATTATTCAGCAGCCTTGAAGGACGATCCGAATTTGGAGGACGCAGCCTACAACCGAAATTGGGTGAAGAAGTTGTTGGAACAAAAAAAACAGCAATCCGAGAAGCAGCAGGGCAAGGACGGCGAGAAGGACAAGCAAGACGGAGGTGATTCTGAGCAAGATCAGGAGGTGCAACGGCAACCCAAAGACGGCAAAGATCGCTCCGAGGAAAACAAGAACACTTCAGGGCGGGGAGATAAAGATGGGGCCGATGGTCAAAATCAGGGAGATGGAAAAGAAGGCGGAAAGCCCGCTCCTTCCGACAACCGCAAAGACGACAGAAAATCGGAAAAGCAATCGCAGACGGCGCAGAATCAAGATGGTAAACCGCCCCAGTCGGAACCCCGTCCCGAGGAACTCGCAGAATCGAAAGCCCGCGGTGAATTGAAGGACGAGCCTACGACAGGGGATGGGAAAACCTCTGAGCAGGAGCAGCAGGAGCGGCGGGAGGGGATGCAGCCGCAACAGGGGGGAGACGGGAAAATTACTAAGGCGCAAGCACAGGCGCTTGTGGATGCTTTGCGTAGCGAGGACCGTCGCGTCCATCTCTGGATTCCAGACGGAAAACAGCAGAAAGAATCAAAGGCCCGCGAAGGGCGAAGTTGGTAATGCACTCCGGAAAACGTATTACGAATAGTGGAATTCATGGTTGCCGCTTTGGAACCTCAGTTGTCGAGCGACTGCGTCGATTGCTGTTCATTTTTGCATTCGTGGCGGGCGGTTTTTGTTGGGAGTGTGTGAGGGTTCAGGCGGCGGAGATATCGGTGTCGACGACATTGGATCCAGTGACGACAGCCGTGGGGGAGCCGGTGCAGTTGGGGTTTGTGGTGAAAGGATCCCAAAAACTGCGCCAACCGCCGGCGATTGAAGTGGAAGGTGCCCAGATCCAGTACCTCGGTCCGTCGATGCAAACGACGCTCAATAATACTGAGCTAAGCATCACGATGACGCATCGGTATTATTTAATACCGAAGCGTGCAGGAGAGTTGGTGATTCCTTCAGTTAGTGTGGAGATCGATGGACAGGTCTATCGGTCCGAGCCCGCCGTTTTGAAAGTGTTGGAGCCAGGCCAGCCGAATGCGCCCGAAGTGAATCAGGGAGCTTTTGTGGAGGTCGATCTTCCGCAGAGACCAATTTATGTCGGAGAGTCACTTCCCACGGAAATTCGCCTCTTAGTTCCGTCTGATGTCCGTTGGCGGATTGAATCGATGCCCCTTTTTGAATCGGACGCATTTTTGAAGACCGCTTTTCAGCAGCCCCAACAAAGAATCGAGAATCGGCAGGGGCGTCAGTATGACGTCCTTGTTTTTCGTTCGGCGCTGACAGCGATTAAAAGCGGTAAAGTTCCGCTGGGGGAAATCACGATTAAAATTCAGATGGCCTCGAACAAGAAGCGAGAGCGTCAAAATTCGCCCTTTGGTGGCATTTTTGATGGGTTTCCGTTCGATACACAGCCGACGGTCATGCAGGAGCGCGCCATGACCTTCAAGGATGCGCGGGTGGACGTGCGTGACTTGCCGTTGGAGGGGCAGCCTGAGTCGTTTAGAGGAGCGGTTGGACGGTTCCGATTTGCGGCATCGACGAATCAGGTGAAAGTGAAGGCAGGCGAACCTCTCACCATGACCTTACAGGTGGAGGGAGAAGGAAGCTTCGATCGCATTGAAGTTCCACCGGTTGTGAAGCCGGAGGGGTGGCGCATCTACCCGCCGGAAATGAGTTTTGCAAAGTCGGATGACCTTGGCCGCAAAGGGATGAAAACATTTAAGGTTGCGGTGGTTGCTGAGGCAGCTCATCAGGAGACTCCAGCGTTCGAGTTCTCTTTCTTTGATCCGGAGACGTCTCGTTACGAGAGATATCAGAGCTCTCCCATTTCGCTTCAAGTGGAAGGAAAGTTGCCGGCCCTCGATAAGCCTGAGCCAGTGCCGGTTCCTGCAACTCCAGTGGCAAGGCCCCCGGTAGAAGAGCCGGCAAAGCCGAAGATTTTGGATCAAAACAGCGGTTCCGTTACGCCGAATGTGCCGACAATTCCGATGCGTACGTTTTGGACGATTCAGGCGGTTTTTGCGCTGCTAAGTGGGATTGGCGCCGGACTGAAATGGAGGGCGGTTCGGAGGGCGAGGCTCGGGCCTGGGCCAGATTTGAGAAAGCAGGCATTGAGAATCCTCTCGAGACTGAGATCTGTGCACGAACCCGGCGAATTTGTCAGCGAGGCGATCAGCGTGGTGCGGCTGCTCGCCGCTGCCAAGGGGGGGCAGCCGGTGTCAGCCATTGGGGCCATGGATGTGGCTGAAGCTTTTAAATTAGATGCAGCGGGACGACGCGAAGTGGATCTTCTTTTCGAGGCGGATGCGGCAGCCCGATTTGCCGGAGGAAATGCAGCGGTAAAGTTCTCAGAGGATGAGCGTCTTCGAGTCGTTCTTTGTTTGGAAAGGATCGCCCGATGAAGGAGCTCGAGGCTGCGTTTTGGAGGAGTTGTGTGCTGGTATGCGTTTGGATTTATGGGGTCAGTTTGGTTCACGGGGCTGCTCCGTTTGAGGAGGGAAATCGGTTTTTCCGGGAGGGAAAATTTATTGAGGCTGAGCGAAGTTATAATCGTGAGCTCGCGACTTCAGGGGATTCTGCGGCTGTGAGATATAATCTAGGACGCGTTCGTGAATCGCTGGGTGATCCGGGCGGAGCGATGCTCGAATGGGAGCGGGCCTTGAGAGTCAATCCAGAGCATCAACCGTCGACTGAAGCACTAGAGCTCACGCGGCGCAGCGTGGGGGCTAGAATCCATCCTCGGCAATGGTGGGCGACAACGCCTTTGTGGTGCCGAGGACTTGAGATTTGGATCATTGCAGTGGGGGCGTGGGGTTGTTTCTTGGCGGGAATTTTTGGTTGGCTGCAACGCTGGCGCGGCTTTTCGTTGGCTTTGTTGTTCTTATCCGTAGTCCTTTTGTGTGCTGGGATTCTATGGCGGCGGACCTCTTTCTGGGCTTCCCAAGAGGCAATTGTTCGTGAGAGGGCAGTTACCGCCCGCAAGGCGCCTGCGGATCCTGCGCAGGCTCTCGGCGAATATCCGGCTGGAACAATGGTTCGAGTGATCGGATCAAGCGCTGGGTGGAGTCGGTGTATCCTTCCTGATGGGATTCATGGTTGGATTCCTTCCTCTGCCGTGGAGCGAATATCTGTGGGCGATTGAGTAGAGTCTCGCTCGAGGCATCAGAGCTTTCCGAACTGAATTGATTTAATGAAGCCAACGTTTCTGACAACCGCCTGTCTGCTTGCAATCAGCTTGCAGTTTCAACCTATTTGCGCAGCTGCTGCTGAGGAGGTTGCCGAGGGCGCCAAAGAAGACGCTTCTCCGAAGGCCATTGCGAAGGATCCGGCCGCCAAGACGACAGAGCTTGAAAAGGCAAAAGAAGAAAAGCCCAAGGAAAGGAAAGGTGGAGTCACGGTTGGAGGCGTGGTTCTCCCGTACGTTGCTCAAACTGGGACTATTCCAGTGCTGAAGGAGGATGGCGTCAGTCGAGCCAACGTGTTTTACGTCTATTACGCTGCCTCGGATGCCGAGGGGAAACGCCTTGCTGCTACGGATCCGAACCGTCCGATCATGTTTTGTTTCAATGGAGGACCAGGGGCCTCCGCAGTTTGGTTGCATTTAGGCGGGCTTGGGCCGAAGCGAGTGGATCTGCCTCCAGAAGGGTTGACTCCCGCCTCCTTTGCGAGGGCGGTGGAAAATCCTAATACCATTTTGGATGCAGCGGATCTCGTGTTTGTGGACCCAGTGAGCACGGGATTAAGTCGTGCTGCGAAGGGTGAGAAGCCAGAGCAGTTTTTTGGCGTTCAGGAGGATATTCGGTCGGTGGGCGAGTTTGTTCGGCTTTTCACCACACGTGAGCAGCGCTGGGGCTCCCCGAAATATTTGTGTGGGGAGAGTTACGGAGTCTTGAGGGTGGCGGGGCTTGCGGACTACCTGCAAGCTCGACACGGCTGGTATCCTGAGGGGTTAGTCTTGCTGTCAGGATTAGTAGATTTTCAGACCATCTTGTCCGGCGCTGGGAATGATTTGCCTCACATTCTGTTCTTACCAACGATGACGGCAACGGCGCACTATCATCACCGGTTGACGGGAGACTTGCAGCAGGACCTGAAGTCTGCGGTGGATTCGTCGCGTGCTTTTGCGCAGGGCGATTATGCCCTCGCCCTGCTCAAGGGAAACGCTTTGACCGAACCGGAGCGGAGGCGCATTGCAGACCAAGTGTCTCATTTCACGGGCGTGCCTGCAGCAGACGTGCTGGCACAAAACCTCCGGCTGAATCCGTTTTTCTTTCGGAAGGCGCTCTTAAAGGTGGATTCGAAGGTGGTCGGGCGTTTCGATGCGCGTGTGCTTGGCCAAGACAATGACCCAGGCGAATTGAGCACAGGGTACGATCCGTCTTATTCAAATATAGCCGGTGGATTTGCATCCGCGATTAACGGCTATATTCGGGGCGAACTCGGATACGAGAGCGACCATCCGTACCACATTTTGAATAGCCTTCCGTGGAAGTGGCATGATTTTGAAAACCGCTATGTCTCCACCGGTGACGCGTTGGCGTCCGCGATGCAAGATAACCCTGGGATGCGAGTGTTGGTCCTGTGCGGACAGCGTGACTTGGCTGTTCCAGAAGACTCAATGCGATACAGTCTCAGTCATCTCAAAATTCCGGAGGTGAGCCGAAAGAACATTCGGTTTAGTCTCTATGAGAGTGGGCACATGATGTACCTCTTTCATCCCGATGCAGCAAAGCTGCGCGCGGATCTCACGGGCTTCGTGAAACCCTGAAGTAGGCGCTCTTCACCGGTGATCTGAGGGACGGAGGCGGCGAGCGAGTTCTGAACGGACCTCTCGACAATAGCCTTCAATGTCCGAGGCCTGAAGAATTCCGGAAACAATAACAACTCGCTTCGCGCCAGCGTTCAAAACGGTTTCGAGGTTTTCCCGCTTGATTCCTCCAATGCAGAAGATCGGTTTTGCTACGAGCTCGTGGACACGCTGGATTTCCTCTAGGCCGATTGCTGGCCGTCCGAGTTTGGTCGGTGTTTGAAAAAGTGGTCCAAAGCCCAGATAGTCGGCCTCATGTGCGGCGGCTTCCAAGGCCTGTTCGAGCGAGTGGGTCGACTTTCCGATGATCGTGGGAGGGACCTCATTTGCCAAAGCACGTCCCGCCCGCCACCGAGCGTCTTCTACGGTAAAGTCGTCTTGTCCCACATGCGCGCCCTGAGCTCCGACGGAGGGGACAAGCTCGGGATAATCGTTTAAAATTAAAGGGACACGAGCTGACTCTGTGATGGGAATAATTCGGCGAGCGAAGTCTTCAATTTCTTCCTCGGAAGCTTTTTTAGCACGGAGTTGGAGAATATCGACGCCTCCGTGGATCATGCGTTCGGCATAACTCTCCAGAGAGTCCGCAGGCACGTACCCGAGATCCAAAATTCCATAGAGCAATGCGTCTTCGATTGGCTTCATAAAAAGATAGGGCGAGTGTACGAGACGTGGCGTTTGGCGCAAAGCCCCGCTTTTATAGCGCTTGCACAGAACCGCATTTCGGGGCATCGGGTTAGTCCACTTGGTATGTTCAACTTCCCTCAGAAATTTCGGTGGCCGGTCTTAGCGGCTTCTGCGCTGCTGGCGGGGCTTCCTTTGGGGCGTTCTCTTCGGGTTCTTGTGAGTGTTCCGGAGCAGGAGGTTTCTGAGGATCCTGACTTGCGAAAAGGTGCTGGTGCGATGAAGCAAAGGATGACTGGGCAGTCCGAGGATTCCGATGAGGCGATAGAGACTGAGATCTCCAGGTTGGTCGGTGCGCCTTCAAGAATGGCGGGGATGAGTCCTGAGGAAGTGATTTCGATTATTGATTCTGGATCGAAGGAAAACAGCGACTTGAAGCGTTACTTGGCTGTGTACGAAGCCGTGAGCCAATTGGGTCCTGCGAATCTGGCAGATGCCTTTCGGCGAGCACGTGAGGCGAACAATGCGATCGCTTTGAGGGCCATTGAGAGGCGTTGGGCGGAGGTAGATCCCCTTTCCGCTGTGAAGCTCTGGTCCGAGCACGGACCGGACAAGATCAGCGACGCATTCTTCTCTTCGTGGAGTAAAATGAGTCCAAGCGCCGCTCTTAGGTGGTTGGAGAGTCTCCCCGAGGGGGAGCGCAAGGCGTCCACGCAAGCGACCATTCTTGGTACGATCGCGAGAACCGATCCCCAGCGAGCCCTTGATTTTGCAAACCAGCTTGGGGACGGTCCAGATCGGGCTCAACTTGTGACCAAAGCGTTTGAGGTTCTGGCAGCAAAGAACCCGTCTCAGGCGTTAGTCGCGGCGAAGTCCCTTCCGGAGGGAAGCGGCCGTCAGGCCGCTCTGGACACGGTGATTGCTAGGGTTGCAGCCTCAAATCTGGAGGAGGCGCAGCGATTAATTGCATCGTTACCATCGGAAGCGGTGCTTGGGGCGAGTCGAGACGTGGCCACTCGAATGGCTAAGGCGAATCCAGATTCCGCATTAAACTGGGCCAACACCCTTCCTGAGGGGCCGAACCGCCAGAGTGCCTATTCGGCGATTGCTGGCACGTGGGCTGGCAAGGATATCGAAGGCGTTGCGGCTTGGCTGGATCAGTTGCCTCCGAGCGCATCACGGGATGCGGCGGTGGAAGGCTTTGCAGTGCGAACAGCGCCCAAGGATCCGGAGGGATCGGCGATTTGGGCAGCTACACTGCCTCCTGGACAGACTCGGACGGCTGTGTTGAAGAG
Source organism: Chthoniobacteraceae bacterium (assembly GCA_947448395.1). Classification (GTDB taxonomy): domain Bacteria; phylum Verrucomicrobiota; class Verrucomicrobiia; order Chthoniobacterales; family Chthoniobacteraceae; genus Chth-196. The sequence continues at coordinate 29,143 of CANFNA010000006.1, read as the reverse complement.
GAGTTTAGGGATCTGGCAGCGGTATAATCCGGAGGCCGCCGCAGAATGGCTTTCAACGACACCGGGTCTGAGTGCAGAAGAACGGCAGTCGTTGGCGAGAGCGGCCCAAGAAGGATTGGATTTGAAGGCACGTAAGAAAAATAAATAGGGATGTCATCTCTCTGGAAGCGGGCAGGGAGCGAGTGAGGGGTTCGAATGGGAGTGAGTCTCTCAGGAGTTCATCCCATGGGTTGCGTTTTTGGTGTAGGTTGCGCGATGATGTGCAACTACGAACTTCGCATGAGACGGATCTTTTCATTTGCTCCTTTGATTCTTTTTTTAGCGGCGCCGCTTTTTGCTCAGGCTCCCGAACCCGCCAATACCAATCCTGTTCCAGTGGCGGACTCGGAGGATCCGAATGCAAAGCCTTCTGAGATTGCAATGGCGACATCGCCTCGGCGTGAGGGGTTTCCTGCGCCGTCGTCGTCGAAGGTTTCCTATTCGTCCTGTAACGTGGAGCAGCCTTACATCGCGCTGACTTTTGATGATGGGCCGCATGCTCAAAACACGCCTAGGCTTCTTGATTTGTTGAAGGAGCGTAAAATTAGAGCGACGTTTTTTCTGATTGGTCAGAATGCGTTGGAATATCCTGATATCGTAAAGCGGATCGTGGCGGAGGGACACGAGGTGGCAAACCACTCTTTCACACATCCAAATCTCGTCTCCTTCAGCGAGGTGAATCTCCGAGAGCAGTTGGAAAAAACGCACCAAGCTGTTTTGAAGGCCAGTGGGGTGTCTATGCGCCTGATGCGTCCTCCTTACGGATCTCTGAGTGAAACGCAGCGTCGTTGGGTGAACGCAAACTTCGGATACCGTGTGATTCTTTGGGACGTAGACCCTTTGGACTGGAAGTTTCGAGATAGCGAGAGGGTGCAAAACGAGATTCTTTCGAAAACACACGCAGGTTCGATTATCCTCACCCACGACATCCACAAAACGACCGTAGATGCGATGCCTGCTACGTTGGACGCCCTCCGAGAAAAGGGGTTCAAGTTTGTTACGGTTTCAGAGTTGCTCTCGATGGATAAGCCGGGCGCTCCAAAAGAAACCAAGACGACCTCGGTGGAAACGAAGTCTGAAAAGAAGGAAAAGGAAAAAGAGAGAGATTCAGAAAGCGCTTCGAATGCTGGAGCAAGGCCCAAGACGGCATCTGTATCCGAAAAGTCAAAACCGGCCGAAAAGGCTTCTGATTCAAAAGAAGTGGCTGAGGCAAAGAAAACCGCCCCTGCGAAAAAGGGTGAGACGCAGGAGGATCTTAAACAAAAATGGCTCAGACTCTTCGGGCGTTAGCCAAAGATTTAGTGCGTTTGGTTGGGGCTGAAAGAGTGGCGTCGGATGATGCCTCTTTGAAGTCGCATTCGGGGGACCGTTGGTTTGCGAGTCGATTGCCCGATGTTGTGGTGCATGCGGGATCGACGGAGGATGTGGCGGCTGTTTTGAAGTATGCGGACGCGCTGGGTATCCCTGTCACGCCACGCGGAGCCGGAGTGGGGTATGTAGGCGGCTGTGTTCCCCTGAACGGAGGAATCGTGCTGTCCGTGGCGAGCATGCAAAGAATCAAAGAAATTCATGTGGAGGATGGGGTGGCGGTGGTGGAGCCCGGGGTGATTACAGGAAGGTTGCAGGCGGAGGTTCGGAAGAGGGGACTCTTTTATCCGCCGGATCCCGCGAGTCTTAAAGAATGCAGCATTGGTGGAAACTTGGCGACTAACGCAGGCGGTCCCAGATGTCTGAAGTATGGAGTGACCCGACATTACGTGCTGGGTTTGGAGGCGGTGTTGGCCGGTGGCCGCGTTGTGTCCGCAGGAGGACGGACACACAAAAATAAGACGGGTTTTGATTTGGTCGGTTTATTTGTTGGCTCTGAAGGACTACTTGGCGTGGTTACACAGGCCACCCTTCGTTTGTTGCCGCTTCCGCCTGCTCGGGCGACTCTTTCGGCGAGTTTCAAAACGTTTGAGGAAGCTGCTACTGCGGTGCAGAAGATCCTCCGTGCAGGGTTCTTGCCGGCTGCGCTTGAGATAGCTGATGCGTTCACGCTGCAATCGGCACGCGAGCATTGTGGGAAGGCGATAGTGCCTGAGGGGCAAGGACATCTTTTAGTCGATCTAGACGGGCAACTTGCCTCGGTGCGAGGGGAAGCGAAGTCGCTTCAGTTGCTATTAAAAGACCTTGGCGCTCTTCATCTGCAAAAAGCGGTGGGTGAGGAAGATTGTGAGCGTTTGTGGGAATTGAGACGGAAGTTTTCGGAGTCGCTAAAGGCCACGGGGCTTACGAAACTGAATGAGGACATAGTCGTTCCTCGGGGCCGGTTGGTGGATTTAGCCCAATTTGCAGAAAAGCTTCGGAAGCGGTTTGGTTACCCAATCGCCTGTTTCGGGCATGCGGGTGACGGCAATATCCACGTGAACATTATGGCTGCTCGTTTCCATGAGGATGTGGACGTCAGAACGCGCGTGGAGGAGGCTCTTGATATGCTTTTTAGGCAGGTTTTAAAATGGGGCGGCGCGATCACTGGCGAGCACGGGATAGGAATCGCTAAGCAGCGTTGGTGGCCGGAGGCGGTTTCAAAAACCGGCCGTGAGGTTCACGAAGCTTTGAAATCGGCTTTGGACCCTCGAGGGATCCTCAACCCGAATAAGTTTGTGACAATTAGGAGCCCTCGTTGACGGTGTGTCGGTGTGCTGTTACGGTTCCTCTCCGTTCAGTGGAACCCTCACGGTATGCTAGAACGGAACGTACTCGTTTTAAATCGATTGTGGCAGGCGGTTAACGTCTGCTCTGCGCGTAGAGCTTTTGGTCTGCTTTGTTCAGGCCAAGCTCAGGTCGTCCACACGGACGGCGAACACTTTTTAACTCATGATTTTGAGAGTTGGCGTGACTTTTCCAGTCGCGAGCCATCTGAGGAAATGGTGAGCACCGTCTCCCTCCGGGTGCGAATTCCGAGGGTGATTGTCTTGGTGATGTTTGACCGGTTGCCCCGTAAGGAGGTTAAGTTTACGAGGCACAATATTTACGAGCGGGACAACAACACCTGCCAGTACTGCGGCAAGATTTTTGATCGGAAGGATTTAAATCTGGATCACGTGATTCCCAGGGATAAGGGAGGGCTTACCAACTGGGAGAACATCGTGTGCTCCTGTATCCGGTGCAACACGCGCAAAGCCAATCGACTTGCGCATGAGGTGGGGATGCGATTGATCCGGAAGCCTGAAAAACCTCGCTGGCAGCCGTTTTTGCATATCACTTTTGAAACAAAGCCGCATGAGAGCTGGCGGCATTTCATCGACCTCGCCTATTGGCACGTCGAACTGGGTTAATTTATCGTCTCCGTTGGGCGCCCTTCAGGTCGGTAAGGCGGACCAAAAGGGCTTTCTCTTAGGCTCGGACATTGACGGGGAAGGGAGTTGGGAGAAAATGAAGACTCCCTATGAAACAACCTCCCGAATCCTCTTCCCTTTCTCGTCGAAATTTTTTGAAAGCTGGTGGTCTGACGCTCGGTGCTTCAGCGCTGGCGGGAATTCAAATTCCTCATGTCTTTGCTCAGGGGAGCGATCAGCTCCAGGTTGCTTTGATTGGGTGTGGAGGGCGTGGCACAGGTGCTGCAAGAAATGCGATGAGCCAAAGCGGGCAGCCCAAACTTGTGGCAATGGCAGATGTTTTTGAGCACAAGTTGAGCGGGAGTTATAAAACCCTTAAGACGGCGCACTCCGATCAGGTTGATGTTCCTGATGACCGAAAGTTCATCGGGTTTGACGGATATAAGCACGCGATGGACTCGCTCAAAAAGGGCGACATAGCGATTTTCACAACTCCCTTGGCGTTCCGTTGGGTTCACTTCAAGTATGCGATTGAAAAGGGACTCAATGTTTTCATGGAGAAGCCTGTGACTGCGGATGGGCCGACTTCGCGTAGGATGCTGGAGCTTGCGAAGCAGGCGTCCGCAAAAAATCTAAAGGTCGGGGTTGGACTGATGTCGCGGCACAGCCATGCGATGCAGGAGCTCCACAAGCGGATTCAGGATGGGGAAATTGGGGATATTAATTTCATGCGAGGCTACCGGATGCAGGGAGTGATTGGGTCTGCATTTTCTGAGAAATGGACAGGCACTCCTTCTAGCGAACTGCTTTGGCAGATCTCGCGCTTTCACAGCTTTCTGTGGGCGAGCGGTGGCGCTTTTAGTGACTTTTACATCCACCACATTGATCATCTCTGCTGGCTCAAAAACACTTGGCCGGTGAAATGTCATGGCGTTGGGGGGAGAACCTTTCGCACGGCCCCGAGTGGTGAAACGTACGTGGATCAAAACTTCGACTCATACTCCGTGGAGTATACTTTTGAGGACGGTGCCAAACTTTTCATGGACGGCCGTTGCATGAATGGCGCGCTGCCTTTGTATTCTAGCTATGCGCATGGAACTAAGGGGATGGCAATCGTCTCGAAGAATGGCGACTGTGGTCGCCCATCGAGCACCTATAAGGGGCAGAATCCAACGAAGGATAATCTGCTATGGACCTCTCCAGACACAAAAATACCAGACGATCCTTATTCAAATGAGTGGGAAGATCTGACGAATGCGATCAGGCACGACACTCCATACAACGAGGTGGAGCGGGGAGTCATGGCGAGTGTGGTCACCTCGATGGGGCGTTATGCTACGCACACCGGACAGGAAGTGACCTTGGATGAAATGCTCAACCACGAGCACGAATACGCGCCAGACGCTGACAAAATCACGATGGATTCAGATGCTCCAGTGAAGGCGGATGCGAATGGGATGTATCCGATTCCCGAGCCAGGAAGAAAGACGAAGCGCGAGTTTTAGTCGTCTCTGGTCTTGTTGAGATTTCAGGACAATGCGAAGCGGTCGGTCCTATTGGGCCGGCCGCTTCCTTTTTAGCCGGTTTTAAGCGGTCGGGCGTCGCGAATTACTTTTTTGAAACCGGCTTTCCAGCTGCCATCCAATCGTTGAACCCTTTATTGAGGTGATAGACTTTTTCGAATGGAATCGCCCCAAGAGATTCGAGGGCGCGGGAGCTGCGGCCACCAGCGGCGCAATGAAGCAAAATCGGCTTTCCGGAAAACTCCTTCATCCGATCGTTGAAGTTTGCGGCGTTGAAATTCACATTTTTTGCACCTGCGATGTGTCCTTCAGCAAATTCTTCCTGAGTGCGGACATCGATCACCACGATTTCCGGATGAGACTGGAGGAGGGATTCTGTTTCAATTGCAGAGACGTTGGTGACCGATTTCATGGCGGATTTCGAGGGTGCAGAGGGAACTTCTGCAGATAGGAGAAGGCGTGGAGAAAGAGTGATTAGCAAAAAAGAGAATCCGAGGCTCTTCATGGGGATTCGAGGGTGGTGTGGTGTCTAAAAAAAGCGGCGATGCGAATTTAGAGGGCAGGCCCATTAGATTCGCATCGCCGCAGAATGATGCCTTGAAACTGGCAGCGGAAGGATCGACTGAGTTGATTAGTGCATCCAGTCAGTGTGGAAGAATTCGCCAACTGGTTTGTCTACGCGTTCATAAGTGTGTGCGCCGAAAAAGTCGCGCTGAGCCTGTAGCAGGTTGGCTGGGAGGCGATCGGATCGGTAGCTATCGTAGTATGCGAGTGATGAGGCGAATGCGGGCACTGCAATACCATGGTTAACGGCCGTGCTGACCGCGAGACGCCAATTCTTTTGCGTCTTGGCGATGATTTCGGTGAAGAAAGGATCCAGAAGGAGGTTTTTCAAACCGGGGTTCAGTTCGTAGGCTTGTTTGATTCGGTTTAGGAAGTGGGCGCGAATGATGCAGCCTCCGCGCCAGATCGTGGCGATATCCCCGAAATGAAGCTCCCAGCCGTACTGTTTCGCTGCGGCTCCGAGTTGCACGAAACCCTGCGCGTAGGACACTATTTTTGAGGCGTACAAAGCGTCACGAACAGCTTCAACAAGTGCTTTTCGATCGCCGGCGAAAGCCGTTTTTTCTGGGCCAGGCAACTGAGCGCTTGCGGCGACGCGTTCCTCTTTCATGGATGAGAGGATGCGTGCCTCCACGGCGGCGGAGATGGTGGAGAGGGGGCATGCCATTTCTACGGCGTGTCCGACAGTCCATTTTCCTGTACCCTTTTGGCCGGCACGATCGACGATCAGATCCACCAAGGGTTTGCTAGTGGATGGGTCTTTCTTCGTGAAGATCTGAGCCGTGATTTCGATCAGGTAACTGTTGAGCTCACCGCCGTTCCACTCAGCGAAAATTTGAGCGAGTTCATCTGCTCCGAGACCAAGCACGTTTTTCAGGATGGAGTATGCTTCGCAGATGAGTTGCATGTCGCCGTACTCAATGCCGTTGTGAACCATTTTCACATAATGCCCTGCGCCATCTGCGCCCATGTATCGGCAGCATGAGTCTCCATCGACGTGAGCGGAAATTTTGGTGTAAATTGGGGCAAGGAATTCCCAGCCTTCCTTTGAACCTCCTGGCATAATGGAAGGACCCTTCAGGGCGCCTTCCTCGCCGCCGGACACACCGACACCAAAATAGCGGATGCCTTTTGCTGCCAGGGCCTTCTCACGGCGTTGAGTGTCGGTCCAGAGAGAGTTGCCTCCGTCGATGATGATGTCCCCAGCTTCGAGGAGCGGCACGAGTTGCTCAATGACTGCATCAACTGGAGCGCCCGCCTTGACCATGATCTGGGCCTTGCGTGGCCGTTTGAGGGACTTAACAAAATCCTCCAGAGTCGCGGATGGAACGATGTTTTTCCCCTTTGCCCGATTCTGCGCAAACTTTTCGGTTACGGCAGTGGTGCGATTGTAGACCGCCACAGTGAAGCCCTTGCTTTCCATGTTGAGGACGAGGTTTTCGCCCATCACAGCCAAGCCGATGAGCCCGATATCACAATTTGCAGACATAAGAGTGCGAGTGTTTTGGGTTTCGTGTTGAGAAGGGGGCAACGGTATCGACAGAGTACGTGCTCGGCAATCGGCATTTGTCTGTCTTCAATTGAACTGTGTGCTTTCTTGGTTGAACTTTCTGCCCAGCGATGAACTTGCCCAACCAACTCACCCTTGCCCGTCTTGGGGTCACGGCCGTTTTTGTCGTGGTGCTTGAGTCGGACTGGAAGTTTGCGCGCACTGCGGGATTGCTGCTCTTTGCGTTGGCGAGCCTCACCGATTACGCCGACGGGTATATTGCACGGCGCTATCACTTGATAACTGATTTTGGGAAGCTGATGGATCCATTGGCCGACAAAATTCTCATGGCGGCCGCGCTGATCGGGCTCGTAGCCGTCGATGCGCTGCCTGCTTGGATTGCTACGGCAATTATCAGTCGCGAGTTTATCATCACGGGGTTGCGTCAGTTGGCGGCTGCAAAGGCTGTAGTGCTTCCAGCCGAGAGAATTGGGAAGCACAAGACGATCTGGCAGATGATTACGATCCTTTATTTTCTGCTACTTCAGACCTTGGATGAATGGGCGAGGGACGGATGGATATCTCAGCTTCCTTTTACCGATGTTTTTCACCGGTGGCTTGGAGATGGACTGCTTGGGTTGACGTTGATTCTGACGATTGGTTCGGGGGTCGGGTATCTTTGGAACAATCGGAACCTGATAGCCGATCGCTAGCTGATTTTTGGCGGCGCAGAGAGGAAACGCGTGGAGCTGCGGGTTTATTCGGCATTCAAGAATACGTCCATCTGTTGGCCGACGTAGATGGGAGTTTTTGGTCTGTCGAAACGGAAGATGACTTGCAGGACACGAGTATCGACGCGTTCGCTGCTGTCTCCGGTTAGGGATCTTTTGGGAAGGATGTATGGTTCGATGCGTACGAATCGTAGCGGCAACGCGTCCCCCTTGATTCCTTTAATGAAAGCCACTGCTTCGCAGTTGGCACGAACGCGTGGAGCGTTGTCCTCATCGACATCGGCTCGCAGTTGGAGCTCTTGAGTGCGGGCTAGTAAAATTGGGATTTCGATGGAGTTTAGAGCCGCATATTCTCCGGCACGGATGTTGACTTGGAGGACGGTTGAGTCGGCGGGCGCCAGGACAGAGAGGAGGGTGCGTTGGACTTTCGCGCGGCCGAGGAGGGCCTTTGCGGCGTCGAGATTGACACGCTGTAATTCGACCCGGCTTTCGGCGGCTCTTAGTGCAAAGAAAGTTCTCTGTTTTTCATCAACGCTAACGACACGATTTTCTCCCAATTGTTCGATTCTGCGCCACTGGTCCTGGCGGTCGGCGAGGGACACCTCGGCCTCTTTCAGGGAGGCTTGGAGAGACGCAACATTGGCTTCTTGGACTAGAATCTGAGCCTGAGCGTCGCGCGCATCTTGTTCGAGCAGAACATCGCCGGCACGGACTTCATCGCCAACCTTCACCGCGACTCGCGTGACTAGACCGGCGACGGCTGGTGAAATTCGAATGTTTTCATCAGAACCCTCGACGAGTCCCCGTGCACCAATGGACTTTGGATACGGTGCAGCTGGGGGCTCAAATGCGAGTGTGGGGAGAGGTTGAGGTACATTTTGATTTTGTACGAGATTGAGAGAAAACAAGATGCCGGCAAGGGCGATCAGAAGCGGGATAAGCTTAAACATAATTGGCTTTGTATTCTCCGGGTCTGTGGAGGGCTTTCAGGCGGCCGTCTTCCATTTCAGCAATGCGGTCAGCGAATGAAAAAATCCGGCTGTCATGGGTCACTACAACGACGCAGCGTTCGGGCTGGAGGGCAGTTTCGCGGAGTAGTTGGAGGACATTTCTTCCGGAGGCGGCATCCAAAGCTGCCGTTGGCTCATCGCAGATAATCAGGCGAGGATTGTGAACGAGGGCGCGTGCGATTGCGACGCGCTGCTGTTGGCCGCCGGAGAGTTGCGATGGAAGTGTATTTGTTTTTTCACCGATACCGACCTTGTGGAGCAGGCTCGACGCTGCCTCTTCAGCCTTTCTCCGGCTGGCGCCGGCAAGCAACAGCGGGACGGAAACGTTTTCGAGGGCGGTCCAGGTTGGGATCAGATTGAACTGTTGAAAGACGAAGCCGATGTTGCGTCCGCGGAAAGCGGTCAACTCCGAAGAGCGCATGGATTGGAGGCTTTCACCGAAGACGGTGACGGATCCGGCCTCTTGTTTCAGTGTGCCGCAGAGAACGCTGAGGAGCGTTGTTTTTCCGCAACCTGAGGGGCCGACGATCATGATCATTTCGCCGCAGCGGGCCTCAAAATCGACGCCCTTGAGGGCGTGCACCATGCTTTCTCCTTTGCCGAAGGATTTTACAACCCCTCGGGTTTCGACCGCTGGAAACGAGTTGGTGGTCGAACTCATTTGAATACGATGGCGGCTTCTGTTCTGGCGATTTTGATGAGGCCAACAAAAGCAGAGAGACAGCAAATTAGAACGATGACCGCGCCGGTGAAAACGAGGATTTGCCAAGGCATATAGAAGGGAGGCTGCCCTTTTTTCAAAACGGCTGTTCCGAAGGCCGAGGCGAGCCCGATGCCAAGTCCGTAGCCGGTGAATCCAACGGTGAATGCTTGTAGAAAAACCATTTTAGTGAGGGTTCCCATTCCGGCTCCCATTGCTTTGAGCGCAGCCATGAATCGGAGGTTTTCGTGGACGAAAAGGTAAAAGGTCTGGCCTGCAATGGCGATGCCCACGACGACCCCGAGAAGCACAACAATCCCGAAGGAAATAGGAATTCCTGTATTGGTAAAATACCAGACGATCGTGCGCCACGCGAAGTCCTGTTCTGTGAAAGCGCGCATCCCCCGCAGTTGATTGATTTGAGCGATGACTTCGGATGCTCGGAATTCATCCTTTGGAGAAGCAAGAATAAAGGAGAGTTCTTTGCGCTGCCGTGGTGAATATTCCAAGGCTCGAGAATAAGTGGTGTAAACGTAGGGTTGGCCCAAAAAGGATCGTTCAGTTTTGCAAATTCCGACGACCCTAGCTTCTTTGTCATTCAGTTCGAAGGTGGAGCCCAGATGGAGGGTGATGCCCTTCTTTTTGAACTTCTCAATGGCGACTTGGTCTACGATGACAGCGTTTGGAAGTCGCAGGTCTTCGACGGTTCCTGCCACCATGTGAGAGGGCTGTCCCACTAGGGAGGTGCTGTCTAGTCCGGTGAGTTGAATGCCCTGAAAGGTCCCGTCGGGGAGACGCGCCTGTTGAATGCTCCAAAATATTGGGACCGCCCATTTAACCCCTTGAATGGAACGCACTCGTTGAACTTCAATTTCACGCAAGGAAACCACCTCGTTAACTTGTTCTACCTTTTCATCGGCGACCCAGATCGGAGCGCGGATGTTGCGAACGGTCGCGGTCGTCCACAGAAGCAGGCCGCAAAACACAGAAGACTGTTGGGTCATCAGGAGAGCGCAGAAGCTCAGTCCACACACCAGCATGGTGTATTTGGCCAGATCGCCGTAGAGCATTTTGAGGGCGAGGCGCAGCATGACAGGAACCGAGAAAAGCAGGCAGGTCGGTTAGCGTCAACGGACCCTGTGAGTCTATTTGAGGGAGAACCGCGAAGGAATTTTCCAAGCTTTTACCCGTCCAGTTGGTTACCGTGTTTGAACGGACGCATTTCGTGATTCAGAACACCTCCCAAAAATTTCAAGATGCCACACTCCCCAGAACCTCTGGAGGGATGTTTTATGGCGCCTTGATTCTTGCATTAATGCTTGGTGGCGCCGCGTTTGTTTGGGGGTTGCTGCCTAAATTGCATCAGCAAGAGGAGGTGGCCGCGCAGACGAGAGACTTGGCGATCGTTCGCGTTCGCACCGTGAAGCCGGTTCCTGCGGTTCCGGAGAAGCCGTTGTCTCTCTCAGGAGAACTAAAGCCCGTGGTAGAGGCGTCGATTTCTGCCAGGGTGACGGGGTATGTTCGGAAATGGCATGTCGATCTTGGTGACAAAGTTTCTGTCGGGCAATTGCTTGCTGAGTTGGATATTCCAGAGCTGCAGAAGGAGCTTTCAAGGGCAAAGGCGCAGCTCGCCCTAGCAGTGGCCGCTCGGCAACTCTCTGAAACAACTGCTCGCCGTTGGCGCGAATTGCTTGTTTCAAAATCGGCAGCGGCTCAGGACGCCGACGAGAAGGATGCGGATTTCGGACTCAAAATTGCAGCAGCCGAGGCCGCGAAAGCCGAGGTTCAGAGGTTGGAGGAAATTTCCGGATTCGCCCGAATTACAGCACCTTTTTCGGGCATAATTACTCAACGGAAACTGGATGTTGGTCAGTTGGTGGAGGCAGGCACTGGTCGCGAATTGTTTCGCCTGGCGGATACAGAGCGACTGCGGCTTTTTGTACGCGTGCCGCAGTCTTTTGCGAGGAGTGTTCAGATCGGTCAGGAGGCGAAGGTCGCGCTGCCTGAGTTGCACGGTCAATATTTCGCAGCCAGAGTGGTGAGGACGGCAGGCGCCATGGACTCAGGTTCCAGAACCCTTCTAACGGAGTTGGAAATAGACAACACTCATGGCCGTCTTTTTGCGGGGAGTTATGCGCAAGTGCAGATTGCCGAGGCGCAGGAAGAGCATCCTCTAACGGTTCCCTCGAATGCGTTAATTTTTCGAGCCGGCGAGGCGCAAGTTGCTACGGTGGACGCATCAAGCCACGTTCTTTTGAGGCATGTGACGTTGGGGCGAGATTTTGGAAATACCGTGGAGATTCTCGAGGGACTGGGTCCTGAAGATCGCGTGGTCGCTAATCCGGCGGATTCACTGAATGACGGTATTTCCGTCGAACAGACCCAGTGAGTGGCTCTCGGATTCGTTTGTGGGGAGAAGAAGTCTTATTGTATTGGAGTCGATATTCCCGTGGGGTCACTCCCATGTGTTGTTTGAATGCGCGAGTGAAGGCGCTTTGATCGCAAAAGCCCACCGACAGCGAAATTTCCGCAATTGGCGTATCTTTCCTGACCAGCGTGTCCGCGGCAGCGTGAATTCTGGCTTGGAGGATAAATGCGTTTAACCCTGTACCAAATTCTTGGTGGAATCGGCGCCGAAGCTGCCTCTCGGAAAGTCCTGCGACTTTACTCAGCAAGGGCATCCGAGATGGTTCATGCAAATGTTCGCGGACGTAATTTACGACTCTCACGAGCGGGGAATCGGGGGCGATAGACTTTTGAATGCCAGAGGCTTTCCGAAGGGTTCCCATAATTCCAACTACCTTCCCATTCGAGCCAAAGAGCGGGTATTTGTTTGTGATGAACCAGTCGAAAGCGCCTTGCTCGTTGATCCAAATTTCTACGACTCCTAGCAGCGGGGCTTTAGAAATGATCACCTCTTGGTCACTGAGTGTATATTGGTCTGCTATGTGGGGCGGAAATAATTCGTGGTCGGTTTTGCCTATCATGGCCTCTTCCGAGTTCATTCCTAGGCGGTGCCAAATCCCAGCGCTGACGCGAATTCTCCGGCCTTGAGTGTCTTTCACAAAACATTCGATTTCGGGTGTGTCGTTAAAGAGGTCAACCCACGCGAGAGGCGTTGCGAGGCGCATCGAAAATTGGCGGACGAGGGATGCCGTGTCCATGGCCGGATTTCACCAAAATTTGGCTGCATGTCACAAGAAGCGAAATCAGCGGTCCTTAGGGTGGTGCCCCAACCCCAAATCTCAGTGATGCCTCCTCAACTTATCTTTCAGCGAAACGTGCGGGCAATTTTTGTTTCCGTCTCTATTTTTCTAGCGACGATTTTATTCTCGAATGTTGCTTCCGGAGCACAAAAAGCATCGGCTGGGAGTCGGCCGAACGTGTTATTTGTTTTATGCGATGATATTCGCTGGAACGCGATGAGTTGTGCGGCGCATCCGACGCTGAAGACGCCGAACATCGATCGTTTGGCGAAGGAGGGAGTGCGCTTCGAGAACATGTTTTGCACCACCTCCCTCTGCTCCCCGAGTCGCGCCTCCATTTTATCGGGAAAGTATGCGCACGGCCACGGAGTGCGCGATAATTTCACCGAGTTGCCCTCCGACGTTGGGCACTGGCCCATGCGGTTGAAGGAGAGCGGCTACGAAACCGCCTACATTGGAAAATGGCACATGGGAGAGGACAATGATACCCCGCGGGCTGGGTTTGACTTTTTTACGACGCATAAAGGCCAAGGAAAATACTTCGATACCGAGTGGAATGTGAACGGAGCGGGGAGTCGTCTGATTCCGGGCTATTACACGACTGTGGTGACGGATATGGCGCTGGAATGGATGAAACGCGACCATGCGGGAAAGCCGTGGGCGATGTGCATTGGCCACAAGGCGCCTCACAGCTTTTATACGCCTGAGGAGAAGTACGCCCACGCCTTTGATGCCGTTCGAGTCCCTTATCCTGAGACGGCCTTTCATCTTGAGAAAAAGCCGGACTGGATTCGTCAACGTCTGAGCACATGGCATGGGATCTACGGGCCACTTTTTGAATGGAGAAAGACCTTTCCGGACGAGCGTCCTGAGGCCGTGAAAGATTTCGAAAACATGGTGCACGGTTACTGGGGCACGATTCTGAGCGTCGATGACAGTGTGGCGCGCCTTTTGTCATTTCTCGAAACCACAGGGCAACTCGATAACACGGTGATTGTGTTTATGGGGGACAATGGATTGTTGGAGGGCGAGCACGGGATGGTCGACAAGCGTACCGCCCACGAACCCTGTATTCGGATTCCCCTGTTGGTTCGATATCCAGGGCTAGGCAAAGGGAAGGTGGTCTCCCAGCAGGCGCTGACGGTGGATGTAGCGCCTAGTTTGCTAGAGCTTTGCGGGGCAAAACCACTCGATGGAATAAACGGGAAGTCTTGGGTGAAACTCGCTCGTGAAGGGGATTCTAGTTGGAGGAAATCTTGGTTCTACGAGTACAACTACGAGAAGCAGTTTCCTTACACGCCGAATATCCGATCGGTCAGGACGGATGCTTGGAAGTACATTCACTATCCTCACGGGGATGGAACAGCAGACCGGCACTTGGCCGAATTGTACGATTTGAAGGCTGACCCGGAAGAAAAGAATAACCTGATTAACGATGCTAAGTATTCCGCGAAAGTTGAGGAGTTAAAGTCAGAGCTAGACCGACTCATGTTGAGTTCTGGCTTGGATCCCAAAGCCGACGCCATGCCGATAGATCAAGGGATCAAGGCGTCGCTGCCGGATGCAAAAATCCGTTAGGACTTACTTGGATCCGGTGGTGAGACGGTCAGTGGAGGTGGATGTTGGTAGGAGCGCAGGAAGTACAGTGCGACCATCAGGACTATTCCGGAAAGGATGAGCCAGTACTCAAACCAGAGTGTTTGCTCATTCTTAGTGCACAGCGTGCGGAGCCATCCGCAGCCCAGATAGCCAAGAAAGTTTCCAAAGCCACTAATGAGGAGGGTCATGAGTGCCTGTGCTCGAAACCTCATGGCTTTGTCCACGTAGTGCTCAATGTAAATTTGGGCGGGAATGAAAAACAGCGTGAAGCAGATTCCGTGGAGAAAGATCCCGATGAGCAATCCGCTGAGCTGGTTTCCTGCAAGGAAAACATATCGCACGATGCTGGTCAGTAAGGCCGCTAAGAAGAGACTGCGGAGCGGAAAACGGTTTAGTAGCGGGGCGAGGGCGTACATGGAGATCGCTTCAGTGACTTGGCCGAGAGACATTGCTGCGGAGACGGACTGGAATCCGAGTTCGCGCAGTTGTAGTGCGGTGAAGGGGTAGAAGGCTGCGAGAGGGATGCTGAAGAGTCCCGCGGTGAGGAAGATGGAGCGGTGGGTTGGATTTCTGAGCAGTTGAAACGCTTCGAGGCCCAGCATGTCTTTCCACCGTTGCGGAGTCTTTTCCGCCTGTGGCTTGATGTTCGGAAGGAGAAAAGCGAGCAGTCCGGTGATCGCCCACGTGGCTGAAGAAACATATCCCACGAGCGTCGATGAATCTGCGTGGAGTCCGAAGCTGATGAGGAGGCAGCCGAAGACCCAACCGAACGTGCCCCAGACGCGGATGCCGCCAAACTGTTTTCCTGGTTCTGGGAGGCTTGCAAGAACCACCATGCTGGCAAGTCCCCAAGAGGGTTGGGAGCAGAGTTGTTGCAGCTGGAAAAGAGCGAGAATCACCCCGCTATTCCAATGCCGTTCGATTCCCAAAAAAGTGACTGCAAGCATGGCTGCGGTAGCGAGTGAGAGATATCCCAAAAGGCGGGTGGCACTGTAATGACGATCCGCCATGGCCCCGGTAATGATTGGAGAAATAAGCGCCGCTACGGCCGTGGAGGCCAGCGCGTACGGGATCATCCATTCGAGGCCGTACGCTTTAAATACGTTACTGAATGGCACGAACCAAAGGGCGATGGCCTGAGCGAGGACAAAGAAAAATGCGCAGAATAAAATACGGTCTCGCAGGCCGAGGGGAGAGATCACGGCGAGAAAGGGTATCGACCTCTCAATGGGCGTCGAGTTTTCAGGTGACTAGCTATGGAGTAAGACTCTGAGGGATTGTAAACGGCCGGCCACTGGGCTTTCCACTTCCTAGCGCGCCACAAGATTTCCGAGGAGCGCTCGGACCGGCCAAAAAAGGAATGAGAGGCACCTGTTCAGCAATCGGGCCAGTGGCAGCCCAACTCCCTTTAGGATCGGATCCAGGCGCCTCTGAAGCGTGGGAAATGCGTCATAGACTGCTGTCAACAACACGATCGAAGCGAGCCCAGCAAACTGTTGCCATGGAGTCGTCACGGAAAGTCCCAGCTGCTTTGACAACACTTCAACCAGTAACAAAACTCCAATTCCTCCCGCGAGAATCGGCACGTTGTTTTTGAGCATAGGAAACCGTTGGCAAAGAATCATTAACGAGCCCGAAAAGAGCCGTGTGAATGTCATCCAAAAAATCCCGCTGCACGCGACAATCCACACCTGTTTTGTTAGAGAGAGGGCTGCAACGATATTTCCGATGCTGAAAGTGACGTCAAGGAGTGCGACTCCAAGCACCGTCCGAATGAAGCTCCAGTTGCGTGTTTTCGGGTCAACGCCAGGGGTTTGTTTGGCGACAAAATGGGACGACATCATTTCGAGGAGGTAAAAGGCACCGAGGACCTTTGCCGCTAAAAATTTAGAGATGATCGGCGCGGCCAAAAAAAGCCCTCCAAGCCGCGCAAGGTCAGCAATAAATCCCCCCAACTCAATTGCCGGTTGTCGACGTGTGGCGGGGAGGTGAGAGGCCGCTTCCGAGACCTCCAAAAGGCGGTCCATCGACAATAAAATCTCGATGATTGCGAGGGATAGCAAAGTTGGAGTGGCTTCCCTTAAATCGGAGAGTTCGATGGGTAAGAGCATACTGTTTTTGAGTCGTATGGAGGGCGCAAACCAACAGGGGGTGTTTACGGTGGTTATAGCGAAAGACGTTTGCGAGCGCATCCGGTTCTTTTCAGCATCGGGCTCTCAAGAGGGGCTTGCGCCGTTTGAAAGCTACGGCATCCTGCCAGACTCCGAAATTCTTTCCCACTTACCACTCCATGGAAGCCCAACTTGAATCCCTTCGTTCCGATGCTATTGCAGCCATTCTGGCCTGCTCTGGGGAGTCCGAACTCGAGCAACTGCGAGTCCGCTTTTTAGGGCGGGGCGGAGAACTAACGGCACTATCCGACCGGATGCGCGAGGTTTCAAAGGAGGACAAGCCTCGCATTGGCAAGCTTCTCAACGAAACCCGCTCAGCGGTGACAACCACGCTGGATGAAAGGAAGGCGGCTTTGGTAGCGGTGCAGGAGGCTGGGGCTTTTTCTGGCATCGACGTCACCCTCCCTGGGACGGCTTTTCCAGTTGGGGCGCTCCATCCGATTACGCAACTCATGGACCGCGCAACCGCGATTTTTCGCCGCATGGGTTTCGCTTTGGCGGATGGTCCCGATATTGAAAGCGAGTGGCACTGTTTTGATGCGTTGAATACGCCGGCAGATCATCCCGCACGAAACGAACAGGATACTTTTTATATGCCTGACGGAAGGTTGCTTCGGACGCATACATCAAGCATCCAGATCCGAACCTTAGAGCGAGTTTCTCCTCCGGTCCGGATTATTGCACCTGGAGCGGCTTATCGGCGCGACGAAGTGGATGCGACGCATCTTGCTCAGTTCAACCAAATGGAGGGTTTGTATGTGGACGAAGGGGTCACGCTCGGCGACTTGCGCGGAACTTTGGAGTTTTTCTTCCGCGAACTTTTTGGAAAAGACGCGAAGTTCCGGTTCAGACCGCATTTTTTCCCGTTCACGGAACCGAGTTTCGAGGTGGATATCCAGAGTGCTGCTTTAGGAACCGATCGGTGGCTGGAAATTGCAGGGTGCGGGATGGTGGATCCGGCGGTGTTTGATGCGGTGAATGAGCGGCGAGGCGGGAGGGTGCTGGATCCTGAGATCCACACTGGGTTCGCCTTTGGTTTTGGGCTCGATCGTTTGGCTATGATTATGGCGGGGGTGCCTGACATTCGATTGTTCACGGACAGTGATCAGCGGTTCCTCTCCCAGTTCTAAATTTTCACCCCTTAAATTGCTCGCATATGAAGGTTTCTCTAAAATGGCTCCGCGAATTGGTGGACTTCCCTCAGGACGCTCAAGCTCTTGCCACTCTGCTTACGCATGCCGGGGTCGAGGTTGAGGGAATTGAAACGAAAGGAGTTTCGATCGACCACGTGGTCGTGGCGCAGATTTTGGAATCGGAACAACACCCGAATGCTGACCGACTATCGGTTTGTAAAGTCGATGATGGTTCGGGAGAGCCTCGCCAAATCGTTTGCGGAGCCAAGAATTTTAAGGTGGGCGATAAGGTTCCGCTGGCGCAGCCGGGGGCGGTGATGCCCGGAGATTTTAAGATAAAGGTGGGGAAGCTCCGTGGGGTGGAGTCTCAGGGGATGATGTGCAGTGCGAAGGAACTTGGAATCTCCGCAGACGGTGAGGGATTGTTGATCCTCGACTCGAATTCTTCAGTCGGGACGCCTTTGAAGAGCCTCTTTCCTGGGGACACTATCTTGGATTTGGAAATCACCCCGAATCGTGCGGATTTGTTGAGTCATGAGGGGATTGCCCGCGAGGTCGCCGCGTTGACGGGAAGATCCGTTAAAACGCCTCATGTCTTCGTTCCAGAGGTTGCTGCAGCAGATCCAATTGAGGTCCCAGCGGAAGGTTGTCTGGCCTATTCCGTGCGCGCTTTGGATGGAGTCTGTGTTCAGGCGAGTCCGGAATGGTTGCGCCGTCGGTTGGAGTCGTTGGGGTTGCGTTCGATCAACAACGTGGTGGATGTGACCAATTGGGTGATGATGGAGCTTGGTCAACCGCTTCACGCTTTTGATGCCGATAAACTGCAGGGTGCAATTCGGGTTCGTTATGCCAAAGAGGGAGAGTCGATTCTTGCGCTGGATGGGAAAAAGTATGTGCTCACCCCGGAAGATTTGGTGATTGCGGATGACCGAGCTGCCTTGGCGATTGCAGGCGTGATGGGAGGAGAAGAAAGCGGCGTAGATTTTTCAACGAAACGAGTGCTTCTAGAGAGTGCGACCTTTGATTCTGCGCGTGTTCGGAGGACTTCGAGAAGGCTCGGCCTTTCCAGTGATTCTAGCTATCGATTTGAACGCGGGGTGGATGTTGCTGGCGTATTCAGAGCGTCGCAGCGTGCCGCGTCTCTTCTCGCGGAGGTGGCATCTGCGAAATTCTCCGCGTTGCAGATTGGGAGAGCAACAGGAGCGGTAGATTTTGGAGCTTTGTTGCAGGGGTTGACGCCCGTGAAGCATGTCCCGCTTCGTCTTGATCGTGTGGTGTCGATTCTCGGCGCTCCAGTTGCCGAAGCACGAATTGATCAAATCCTCACTGCCCTAGGGCTCACGAAGGATGATGGGGGTTGGGATGTTCCCTCGTTTCGGAGTGATTTAACTCGCGAGATTGATTTGATTGAGGAGATCGCGAGGGTGGTTGGAATCGAACATTTTCCGGCGACGACGAGGGCTCGGTTTTCCGAGAGTTCGGAGACGGACCGGCGCTATGATCGCCTGATGAAAATGCGACGTGCAGCGGTTGGACAGGGGCTTTTCGAGGCACGTAGCTTGACGCTCGTATCGGAAGCGATGGCGCAAAGCCCTTTCGTCCGAGGGTCAGTCTTGCGTGTAAAAAATCCACTCAATGAGGATCAAGTCGTTTTGAGGCCGAGTTTAGTGCCAGGGCTGGCGGCTGCCGCTTCCCGGAATGCCCGAGCTGGTGTGAAGGCGATTCGCTTATTTGAAGTGGGGCGCGTTTTCTTTTCCGAAGGCGTCGAGGAGCGGTCGCATCTCGCAATATTGCTCTCTGGGCCGGCATGTTTGCCGACTTGGCGTTGTGCCTCGGCGCCTGAAGTCGATTTGTTTGATTTAAAAGGAGTGCTGGAGGCCGTGGTTGGGCGGCATCTGCAGTTTGTGCCCGCATCTGCTGAGAGCCCACTCGGGTTGGTCGTAGAAATTCGGCTTGCAGGCAAGCCGATTGGAATGGCGGGATGGTTTCGACCCTCGGTTTCGCGGGAGATGGATCTCTCCGGAAATGTGTTGGCTGCGGAACTGAGCTTGGACGGCATTCTGGCCGAGGGAGATGCTCAAGCGCTGTATCAAGAGCTTCCCCGATTCCCTTCAGTGACACGGGATATTGCTTTTGTGGCACCCAAAGATCTGCCGCATCAACGTATTCTTGAGGTGCTTGGTGAGGCAAAGGAGTCGCTTCTCGGAGAAGTTTCTCTGTTCGATGTATTCGTTGATCCGAAAGGAGAGAAACTTTCTATGGAGCAGAAGTCACTCGCCTATTCGTTGACATATCGGGCTCCTGACAGGACACTCACTGCAGATGAAGTAGGTGTTGCGCATGAGCGACTCAAGCAGCGGATTTTATCCGAGTTGGGAGTTCAAGTGCGCGAATAGATCTTTGAAAGCAGATCGAACGGGCAGGTGGCGGATGGAGAAGAAAGTTTTGAAATGAAGCTTTCTTCGAAACCGAGCAAACGCGCGTATCGGCTGCCAAAAATTACTCTGCGTTGTTCGAGTAAAGGTCGGCGATCCCGATCCGATATAACATAAAATAGGAGGCCAGGGTGGGCTGGTTGATGACATGCCTTTATTGGAAGTCAGATGTCCGCCTCAGGTTATCCGCCCGTTAACCATAGGGGGAACGGGAGACCTGACTAGACGGCAAAGGCGGAGTAACCCTTTAATGCCAACAAAAAAGCCCCGCCGGATGATTCCGGCGGGGCTTTTCGTTTTTGGTCTGAATTGGTCTGAAGCCCTAGATTACAGGTTAAGCATTCGGGCGGCGCTCTTTGATTGCCGCGAGAAGATCCGCAACGACTTCATCACGGGGTTTTGCTCCAAGGTTTCCTTTGCCATGAACCCGGACGCTCACGGCACCAGCTTCAAGGTCGCGCTTTCCAATCACGAGCATGGTGTGGACCTTCGATTCCTCCGCCCGCAGGACCTTGCCATTGATTTTATCAGTCGTCGCATCGACCTCACAACGCACCTGGTGTTGGCGGAGTTCTGCCTGCAGTTTTCGAGCCGCATCGACTAGTTCTGGGTCGTCACCAATAGGAAGGAGTCTGACCTGCTCGGGCGCGAGCCAGAGAGGGAAGTTTCCTCCATAGTGTTCGATGAGAAAGCCGATGAAGCGTTCATGGGTTCCCAGTGGCGCTCGATGAATACACAGGGGCGTTTTCTCCGTGTTGTCGCGGTCCTTGTAAACCAAGCCAAAGCGCTTCGGTACCGCGAAGTCGACCTGATTGGTGGCGATGGTGAATTCTTTTCCGATCGCGCTCCAAAGTTGAACGTCGATCTTAGGGCCGTAGAAAGCGGCTTCGTTTGGGACTTCAACGTAATTGATTCCCGATTTGATGAGGACGTTCCGGACCATGTCCTCGGTCTGCTTCCAGAGTTCGGGTTCGTTAACAAATTTTTCTCCGAGCCTCGCGGGATCATGGGTTGAAAAGCGCATCAGATACTTCCCAAGTCCGAAAATCTCGAAGTACTTGAGGTACATTTCGTTGACCGCCATGAACTCGGTTTCGAACTGCTCTGGCGTGAGATAGAGATGGGCGTCGTTCATTTGCATGGAACGCACGCGCATAAGTCCCAGAAGTTCGCCTGACTGCTCGTAACGGTAACAAGTACCGTATTCAGCAAGCCGCAGCGGCAAGTCGCGGTAACTCCGCGGGACCGCTTTGAAGATCTTGTGATGGTGCGGGCAGTTCATGGCCTTCAGGTAGTACCGATCGCTGACTGCCGCACCGCTTTCTCCTTCCCCGCTGTTTTTCTCAGACAGCTCCATGGGTGGGAACATGCTGTCCTCGTAATAAGGAAGGTGTCCGCTGGTGAGGTACATGTTCTCGCGGGCGAGATGCGGTGTGCGAACTCGCTGATAGCCGGCAGCAAACTCCGTTTCCTTCGCGAGTTTCTCAAGTTCCTCGATTAACACTGTCCCATTCGGGAGCCACAGCGGCAACCCGGGGCCGACATCGTCATCGAAGGTGAATAATTCAAGCTCTCTGCCTAATTTTCGGTGATCCCGCTTGCGGGCCTCTTCCAACATCGTGAAGTAGGCCTCGAGCTCCGTCTTATTTTTGAAGGCCGTCCCGTAGATCCGTTGCAACTGGGGATTGCGCTCATCTCCTTTGTAATAAGCACTAGCAACTTGCGTCAGACGAAACGCTCCAATGTTCCCCGTGCGCATCACGTGTGGGCCGGCGCACAGATCGAGAAAGTCACCGTTTTTAAACAGCGAGATTTCCTCGTGGTCGGGGATGTTCTCAATGATGTCTAATTTGAACTTGTTGGGGGTCTGCCTCGCTGAAAGTGCTGCGAGACGACCTTGTTTTGCCAAATCCAAGGCTTCGGAACGCGAAACGATCTGTCTCTCGAAAACGTGGTTCGCTTTGATTTCCTTTCGCATTTCCTCTTCGATTTTCGGAAAGTCCTCCGGAGAAATTCGATGTGGAAGATCCACGTCGTAGTAAAACCCATTTTCGACGGGCGGTCCCGCCGCGAACTCCGCCTCGGGCCAAATGCGTAGGATTGCGGTGGCGAGGACATGGGCTGCGGAGTGGCGTAACCGCTCCAAGTCTGTCATCTGCTGTCTTTGCTCAAGGGATTTGCGTTCTTCAGCCATGGGAAATACGAGACGATACGGCTTCGAGGCGCATCGGGAAAGGTGTGTTTTTGACGTCACAAAAGGCAACTTTCTCGGGCCTCTCACTGAGTCCACAGGCTCTTTCATTCTCAGCAGACTCTCGCTTTGAGATGGAAGGCAGCTTTAATTGAACTCCGTGAATGCTGGAGACCATATTGTTGTGTCTGATCTTGAGCTTACATGCTCCATCGGAGTCCCGGATGAAGAGCGCACCGTGCCCCAGCGGCTGACCCTGTGCCTCAAGATATTTCCGCAGCGGGGTTTTTCGGATCTAGGGGATGATATCGCCAAAGCGGTGGATTATTTCATCCTTACCCAGCGTGTGAAGCGTCTTGCTGCAGAACGATCAAGGAAGTTGATTGAGACTTTAGCGGATGAGGTCGCGACCCTCATTCTGGGCGAATTCCCCGTCAAGCGTGTTGCTGTCGAATTGAGGAAGTACATTCTTCCGGACACCCAATTTGTGGCGGTCTGCCTCACGAGGGAGGTTTGAGCTTTCTCTTTTCCTAAAGAGCGGCATCCCGACGCTGTGGCAGCGTTTTTCTCGCAAGAGCCATGTAGATCGCAGGTACAACGAAAAGGGTGAGGAGCGTTCCGATGATCATCCCGCTCACGAGCACGATGCCGATGCTATTGCGCGCCCCAGCGCCGGGGCCACGAGCAATGACGAGCGGGAAATGCCCCAGGACGGTGGCGACCGTAGTCATCAGAATCGGGCGCAGCCGAGTGGAGGCCGCTTCGATGATCGCGTCAAGTTTTGCGGCTCCCTCCGCGCGGAGCGTATTGGCAAACTCCACAATGAGGATTCCGTTTTTGGACACGAGTCCCACCAAGGTGATGAGGCCAACCTGGCTGTAAATATTCAGTGAGGTGAACCCGAGGAAGGAGAAGAGCAGGGCGCCGGAAAGGGCAAGGGGAACAGACCCGAGGAGAATGACAAAAGGATCCCTGAAGCTTTCGAATTGAGCTGCCAGAACGAGGAAGATGAGGATTCCCGAGAGGAGTAGAGTAAATCCGAGTTTATTGCCCTCCACACGCAGTTGGCGGGCTTCGCCTGCATAGTCGATGGAGAAGCCTTTGGGCAGAATGGCCGCGGCCTCTGCCTCGAGCGCCTTTAGAGCCTGATCGAGGGTGATGTGCGGCGGAATAACGCCTTGGATTCGTGCGCTGTTGAGTTGTTGGAACCGGTTCAGAGTACGGGCCTCGGTTGTGGTTCGCAGAGTCGCAAACGTGGACACAGGCACCAGCCTGCCCTCGGGGCCTGTGACGTGAAGATCCAATATCTGATCTGCATTGAGTCGGTGCACGCGTTCGACTTGAGGAATTACACGGTAACTTCGTCCCTCAATGGAGAAGCGATTGATGTAGGCGCCCCCGAGCATGGTGCTCAAATCCAGACCAACCTCCGAAAGCTTCAAGCCCATAGACGCAACCTTGTCTCGATCGAAGACCACTTCCGTTTGAGGAACATCGAATTTCAGATCGGTATCGGCGAATACGAACAGTCCGCTCTGGAACGCTTTTGCGACAAGTCTGTTTGCAAACTCGAGCAACTCTTTTGGCTCAGCTGTTGAGGCGATTACGAACTCCACGGGATAGTTGCCACCGCCGGGAAGGGCTGGCGGTGTGAATGCGATGACTCGAACCCCAGGAATAGCCGCTGTTTTCCCAAAGACTTCCCCGACCATTTGCTCGGTAGACCGTTTGCGGGCGCTCCACGGTTTTGTGACAAGCCCCGAGAAGCCACCAAATGCCTCCGTGATTTGGAAGCTGGTCGCGGTCTCGGGCATCGAAAAATAGACCTCATTCACCTTCTCTGCGAATACCGAGGTTTGATCGATCGTTGCGTTCGGAGAGGCTTGGATGATTCCAAGAATCACGCCCTGATCCTCCTTCGGGGCGAGTTCCTTCATCGACATCATGTAGAAAGGAACCCCGAGTAGCATCACGATAAGGGAGAGCGTGATGGTCACCGGTCTCCACCGAAGTGTGTTTGTGAGCAATCCGCGATAGGTGTTTCGAATGGTTTCAAAGCGACGGTTGATCCATCCGCCTAGGCCGGTTTGTGAGTCCTTTGCACGCAGAAGCGAAGCGGCCATCATCGGAGATAGGGTTAACGCCACGACGCCCGAGATCACAACTGCACCCGCGAGAGTGAATGCGAATTCTTTAAAAAGCGCGCCGGTTAATCCTCCTTGTAATCCGATCGGAGCATATACGGCCGCGAGAGTAATGGTCATCGCGATGAGCGGGGTGAGGAGCTCGCGTGCACCTCGGAGCGCTGCCTCTAGGGGCGAAAGGCCGTCGTGCAAATGGCGCTCAACATTCTCCACCACAACGATCGCGTCATCGACAACCAATCCAACGGACAACACGATGGCGAGGAGGGTCAGGAGATTGAGGGTAAAGCCTAGCGTCTGGATGATGAAGATTGCGCCCGCAAGAGAGAGGGGAATTGCAATGACGGGAATGAGAATCGAACGCCAGTTGCCGAGGAACACGAAAATCACGCAGATCACAATCAGGAGGGTTTCAGTCAGCGTGCGAATGACTTCTTTCAGCGCATCTCGAATGTACGCTGTGGCATCGTAGGAGAGATGGACGTGCATGCCAGCAGGCAGCTGCTTTTCGATGAGGGGGAGTTCGTTGCGAACGGAGCTGATAACGTCCAGGCTGTTGGAGGTCGGTAAGACCCATACGCCCATGAATGTGGCGCGTTGACCTGAGAACCGAACATCAGTGTCGTAGCTTTCCGCTCCAAGAACGACCGAGGCGATGTCTTTCAGTCGGATAATAGAGCCGCCGCTTTCGCGCACCACGAGTTCCTGAAACTCGCGGGCTGAGCGAAGATTGGTGTTGGCCACCAAATTGACAGTGATCAGGGATCCCTTCGTGTTGCCCAGTGCCGCGAGGTAGTTGTTTGAGGCGAGCGCATTGCGAACCTCGGATGGACTGATGTTGAGGGCCGCCATGCGGTCTGGTTTGAGCCAGATCCGCATCGCAAAAGTTCGCGCTCCAAGGATGTCTGCTTTCTGGACGCCGCTTAACGCGGTTAATCGCGGTTGCACGGCGCGGGTCAAATAATCGGTGATTTGGTTCGGCTCGAATTCGTCCGAGTAGAATGAGATGTACATCAGCGCGAACTGGCTGTCGGACGTGGTGAGCTCGATGGAGGGCGATTCGGCTTCGGGCGGCAGTTCATTTCGAATCTGCGCGATCTTTGCCTGCACTTGGGTTAGGGCAGCGTTGGTGTCGAAGTTCAGCTTTAGATGCGCAGTGATGATGCTGAGGGACTGGGCGCTCTGGCTTTCAATGTAGTCGATACCGTCTGCGCTTGCGATGGCACGCTCGAGGGGCGTTGTCACGAAACCTCGGACGAGATCGGGGTTGGCTCCGATGTAGCGGGTTTTGATATTGATCACTGCGATATCACTGCGCGGGAACTGTCGGATGTTGAGGGTCCATAAGGCTTGGAGTCCGGCGAGTAAGATCAGCAGGTTGACCACCACGGCGAATACGGGGCGGCGGATAAAAAAATCGGTGAAGCGCACGGAGATGGTTTGAAAAAGGAGAGTCGAGGAGGCCGGGGAACGGAATCGTTGTGGGTTGAAAACGCCTCTCGCTTAGGTGTTCGGCGGATTTGGGTTGGGATCGTTGGAAGGTTGTATGCTGTTATTGATTTGCACAGGGGCTTCCGGACGCAGTTTGAAGACGCCGGACGTCACAATTTCTTCGCCATCCTTGAGGCCGCTGAGCACGCGGACTTGGTCTCCGCGGGCCTCTCCGAGTTTGATGGTTTTCTGGGAGACAATTTTGACGGGTTTACCCTCCGTATCGGTCGAATCTTTGACGACGTAGACGGAGTCCCCGTAAGGAGCGTAATGGATGGCGGAGGCGGGAACTACCAAAGCGCCTTCTTCGGGTGCCAACGGGATTTCGACATTTACAAACATGCCGTGGCGGAGGGTGTGCTCAGGGTTTGCCACGGTGGCCTCGACGGTGATGGACCGTGAGGCGTCGTTGAGTTGAGAGTCCAGGGCTGTGATCGTTCCTTTCCATGTTTCTGTGCCCAGTTCCGGGGCGACAATTTGCACGGCACGATTTGGCTTGGCGTGTTTGAGCTGGCTCTGTGGAAGGGTGAATTGAACACGCACAGGATCCATCGAATGCATGGTCACGATTGGAGATCCCGGATTGAGAAATTGGCCGAGGCTTACTTGGCGGATTCCGAGGATTCCATCGAAAGGGGCGGCGATGTTTTTCCGAGCAATTAAAGCGGTAGACTGTTCGACGGAGGCGGAGGCTTGTCGGAGCTCGCTCTCTGCGGCGTCGACTTCGGACGAGGCGAGTGCGTTTTTTGACTGAAGCTCGCGCTTTCGAGCGACCTCGAGTTGGGCGAGTTTGAGGCGGGCTTCTGCAGCGTGTAGCTGGGCCTTTTCTTGATCGCTGAGCAGACGGACTAACGGATCTCCTTTTTTGACGGTCTTTCCAGAGTCAAAATGAATTTCTGAGACGATGCCTGCGAGGTCGGTTGAGACTGTCACCCCCTGGATAGCACGCACAGACCCGATTGCATTGAGGGTTGGAATCCACGACTGGGGATGGACGGTGAGGGTGGTGACTGCGGCTGGTGGCGGGGCGAAGGATTTGCCCATGGCGATTCCGGCCTGAATTTGGCGCACTTTGGCGTAGGCAATTCCGGCGATGGCGCCGGCAACGCAGACCAGCATGAGTAACATTCTTTTCCACATAAAATTCAAAAGGGTCTAGTTTCGACGGGCGAGGGTGTTTAGCCCAGTGGTTCTGAAGATTCGAGTTCGGGACTGGCAATTCCGTGTTGGATTTTTTGGAGGAGGCCAACGAGTTGAACTCGTTCCTCAGAATTGAGAGTCTCAAGGAGTTTAGCCACGTGCTGAAAATACTTGGGAAGGACGGAGTCCATGAGTTCTGCCCCTTTAGAAGTGAGGTGGATGGGGGTGAGGCGACGGTCGCTGATGGCGGAACCGCGCGCGATGAGGCCGTCTTTCTCGAGGTTATCCAGCAAACCTGTGATAGTGGCGCGAGAGACTCCGGCTTGTTGTGCAAGGGAGGCGGGTGTCTCGGGCTGATCCGGATGCCGGTTTAGGAGCATGAGGATGGAGAAGCGGCCCTGACTGAGGGTGAAAGTGGCGAGCGCCTTGGCTTCCGAGGCGAAAACCAGATCGCCCGTGTGGAGAAGATGGAGGAAGGCCGCGGTGGCAGAAGGATCAAGATCGGGGTACCGAGTGGCTGCCTGAAGGAGGCAATCGAACCGGGGCAGTTCTCTCAGGAGCAGAAGCGGCATGGGTTTTTGAAATACGGTTAGGCGGCTGATTATCAGGCGCCATTTTAGTTTAGGTAGATTAATTTGCAAATAAAGCCGTCCGGACTGGGAATCTCTAGAGGGTGCCGTTAGAGTCCTTTTTCATCTAATGATCCCCAACCTCACATTAAAAACCGTTTTTTGGGGCCTGACTGGGGGGAAATTGTGTGTCCTATCGCTAACTCCTTTGGGACGCGATTCGCGGTTCAGAGTTTGAGTTGCTGAATCTGGTCTTAGTCATTTCTGCACGAATCACTTGGCTTATGAGTTCCAAAAGCAATGTTCCGGCTTCAACGGCGTCCACTGCTGAGGTGGCTGCGTGGGTTCCCCAGGATATCACCAAGTTAGATGGGACTCGATTGAGAGCTCTGAAGACGTCCCAGATCAGTGTTTTGAATCTGGATCAAGTGGGAGCTTTCGGGGCGTTGGGTTTATCTTATTTCTCCGCGTCTCAGTTGGGGGCGATTCGGTCTGAGGTGTTTTCTGCGCTTTCCCCGGAAACTTTCGGGAGTTTGACGTTGTCTCAGGTGAGGGGGTTGAAGGTCTCGCAGGTTGGAGCTTTGCAGGGGGGGCAGTGGAACGGATTTTCCGCAAAGGGCTTTACCGCGTTGAGTACGATTCAGATAGCCTCCATCAGGCCCGAGTCGATGGGTGGTATTGGGGCGGATCGGTTGGGGATGCTTTCCAGTGCGCAGGTGGCGAGCCTAAATGGGGCTGGTTTTAACTATCTCGCGGGATCTCAGGTTGCTGGGATTTCTTCCGGCGGTTTTCAAGGGCTTCGGAATGACCAGTTGTCAGCGCTGCCGTGCCGAGGGTTGGCAAGCCTCAGCAGCGCTCAATTGAATGCTCTCAGAAGCGACCAGATAGCCTCTTTGACGGGTGTCAGGGTTATGGAGTTAAGCTCCGACCAGATTGCAGGTTTGAGAGTGGATCAGATCCGTGGGTTGTCCTCGGACGCTGTGCGCGGGCTATCTGGAAATCAGTTGAGAGCTTGGAGTAGTTCGCAAATTCTGGCGCTCAGCTCCGCTGCGATTTCGGGACTGGGGATGGGTTTGTGGTCGGGGTCCTCGTCGGAGCCTTTGAGCGCCTTGACTCCGCAGCTTCTGTCCTCCTTTTCGACGCTTCAGATCGCTGCTCTCAGCAGTTTCGCAATTTCGGGAATGGAGCTCTCCCAGTTGAGCGCGTTTGGGACGTCTCAGGTCAGGGCTTTGGCTTCAGGTGCGGTGAGCGGTTTGAGATTGGACCAGTTCGGTGCGCTTGGGAATAGTTGGGTGCCGGCGTTGAGCACGGCTGGGATTGCGGGGCTTGGATATCGAGGAGATTCGCCATGGAACTATTGGGTGTGGGATCCAGCGAGTTACACGAACGTGCGAGACACGCAGCAGATGGGTTTTCTTTCGACGCTGTTGCTGTCGAGTTTGAGCACGGAGCAAGTGGGAGCGTTGGGGTGGTATGCGGTTGGAGGATTGAGCACGAATCAGCTTCGCGCGTTTTCGACTGCGCAGATCAGAGCGTTGAGTGGTTCTGCGATGTCCGGAATCGTAGATAGCCAAATTGGGGGACTGACTAGTTCGCAGTTTGGTGCGTTGACTGGATTGCAGATTGGAGCGCTTTCGACTTCTGGGATTGGAGGTCTTGGCTCTGTGCAGTTGATGGGGTTCAGTGCG
>CANFNA010000005.1 GCA_947448395.1 Chthoniobacteraceae bacterium | reverse complement strand
TTTTCCAGCCGATCAATCAGGAAGCGATCCACAAACAACTCTCGTCGTGATCCAATATCGCGAGCGCCGGGCCCTTGCAAATCCGTTTCCTGCGCCGCGACGATCGAGCTGTACAATGTCAGTAACATGATAAGCTGACAGATCGGGCGTGTGCGGGTCACTTTAATAGCCTCTTATGGATTTGTGGCATTTGCAGCATCGTTATAATTGTGGAACGCTTCGGTCGTCTACTGCGAATCGGCTGGAGACAGCTTTTTTCTGGTGACAATTGTCGATGATGCACCATCCGTGCGTCTGTCTCCGCTGGCATGATCCACCGTTCGAGTGACACCGCCGCAGATATCGTCTAACGTACGATTGACGATGTTCCCTCAGTGCTCGCTGGAAGGAGGTCAAATTGCTTCGAATTTTTACGGTCACACCGCTGATGGCCGGGGCGTCCCTTGCAGCCGATAAGCCGAGCACTCCCAGGCTTGCCGCGCCGGCTGAGTGGGGTGGCGAAACGAGTCAACTTCCGCCGGGATTTACTCCTGAGATGAAGCTGAAGGGTTCTGAGCATATCCGGTTTGCCCCGTGGATGATGAACCCGGAGTCGGCTACTTTCTTCAGTATTTGATTTTTCAAGCGAAAGGACAATTCGATCATGAACACCAACCGACGAAGTTTTCTCCAGACAGCCGCAGCAGCGGCCGCGGCAACGTCTCTGCCGAACTGGTATCTGAACGAGTTGGCTCAATCAGCCGCTGCTGCAACGGTAGTGGACGATCAACCGGCGATTGCGCTGATCGGTTGTGGAGGCATGGGGAAGGGCGATGCGAAAAACGCTTCCCGGTTTGGCCGCATTGTCGCCTTGTGTGATGTTAGTGATAAGAAAATGCTTTTTGCCCCGTTTCCGCAGCTCGCGCGCGCGGTATCGTCGCGGGGCGCGCTAAAGTGCTCGCCAGGGCCCACATGGTAATGCTCCCCCGAGGCTGGAAAGGTTGTGTCCCGCCTCTGATCCTTGAGCATGACTGCATCGCCGTTCATGAGGATGAGATACACATGACGCGCGAGCGAGATGCGATGCGTCTGCCGCTCCGGTGCTTGCGGCTGTGTGGCGATCGCGAGGTCGAGCGTTTTGTCGGCCGCTTCGAGATACTTCGCCAGATTTACATGCGAGATATCGAGCGCCTCGCTGTTCTTATCGAACCCATGCGCTGAGCCGTCCGCAGGAAGTCCGCTTTGTAGCGCGAGGCCCGGCAGGTCAAAGAGGTCGCGCACCGTATTCTCATATTCCGCCCGCGAGAGTCGCCTCACCCCCGTGCGGCTTTCACCATCCAACCGTGTGCGTTCGGCCTTCACGAGCGACTCCGCCATCCACGCGGTCACCGCCTTCAACTCTCCCACCTCTGGCCGTGCTTTCTTCTTCGGCGGCATTTCACCCGAGGCGATGCGGTCATGCACCTTTAACCACGTCCCAAACGTCTCCGTATCGCCGAAGTCCGGCTTTAGAGCGGTGAGGTCCAGATTGCCCTTCTTGGAATCCGCATCGTGGCAGTCAAGGCAGCGGTTCTCGAACATCGTATGAACCACGCGCGGAATCTCCCCTCGGGCGGCGCCCGCAGCCACAAGCAGCAGCGCCGCGCAGGCTGGCTGTACACTCCTAATGATGATGCGTTTAAGTGATAAGAAAATGCTTTTTGCCCCGTTTCCGCAGCTCGCGCGCGCGGTATCGTCGCGGGGCGCGCTAAAGGGAGAATTGCTTTTGAGGGTTTGGAACATGGGGCGGATTCCCTGGGTCTGACCATGTCTCGCGCGAAAAATTAGGAATTCGTCACGCCGATACGTTTTTTTCCGTCGCCGATTGAGCGGCTGTCTTGGCCTATCTCGGTAAACATCCTAGCTCATCCGGAAATTTGGGCGCGGTGCTTTCTTCCCTGGTCAGACCCGAAAACAAACAGGGGTATGCGCAAGAGATCAGTCGGTAAACACGTTGTCGTAGTCGGGAAACGGATCCCGGGATTGTGGATCGTCTGCCTCCCAGTGCTTGGGAATGGCAGGGGGCGGTCCCCGAGGTGGCATGAACGCTGGCAGTCCGCTCCACAAGTCGAGATGAAGCAGGATCTTTTTGATCACCTTCCGTTGATCAATCACTGCAATCACTCGCATCCGTTGCTGGCAATGTGGGCAAATCAGCGGGTCGGTGTGCCAGACTTTGAGAATGACATCCCGCCATTTTTTGGAAGGTAGCCTCGCAGGCGGTGGAGGTGTGCAAGGCGGGCGCAACGGATTTGCCGGAACATCACCGTTTTCGCGGCGATGCCGTTGACCGCGCATTTTGTTGGAGTACCAACCGTAGTAACGGATCATCTGCACGCCCTTGTCGGGAATGTGCTGAGTGATCGTTGCTAGAAAGTCCGGTCCCGTAAAAATCTCGAAGTTGCGGTTGATCTTCGGATTCAATTTGGAGCGGTAGATGACCTTCTCGCCTCCGGAGTGGAGCGTCATTTTGGCGACTGAAAACGGGTTGCGCAGAATATACTGGGCGAGCTGTTCGAGGACGGCCTTGTTTTCGGGTGGAATGCTTTCTCCGCGGTGCACGTTGAAGCCGGTTTGTTTCCATGAGTGCAGAAGACGGACACGATCATGCGGGAGCAGGTCGAGGTCGACTAACAGTTGGATCACATGGGCGCGGAAGATTTCCTCTAAAGGCTTAAGGGGAAGTTCGGAGAGGGGATGGAATTGGCCGTCCCGTGTGAATAGGCCGTCGGTAACGAGCGCGTGGATGTGGGGATGAAAATCGAGGTATTCGCCAAAGGTGTGGAGGGTGAGAATGATGGCGGGATGCGCCTTGGATTTGCCGAGTGCGGAGCGCAAATAAAGAGTGAGACTCTGATGGGCTGCAGTGCAGAGATGCTTCAGGAGAGGGCGGTGCCTTTGGAAATAGGCGCGGAGCATCTTCGGCAGAGCGAGGACGTAATGCCTGTGGGGGACTGCGGCAAGGACGCGACCGACGAGGAATTCGGCGCAGGTCTGGACGTTTTTCTGGTGGCAGGACGGGCAGAACCAGCGTGATTTGCAGGAGAAGGCCAGGAGCGCGTTGAGGCCGCAGTTATCACAGCGGATGCGTGCGAAACCGCGTTCGAGGTTGCCGCAGTGGAGGAATTTGTCGACGACCTGAGGGATGGTGGGTCGCAGTGGCCCGTGACGGGGCTGATAGTCGTCCGGGTAATGTGTGAGGAAGGTGGAAAAGTGGCGGTGGGCGCACTGCCAGAGGGGCGATTTGCGCGGATTACGTGCCCGGTAGATGTTCATGCCCCCGAGACGAAATCGGAACTGGAGGCAACAATCCGCGAACGGCGAGAAGAGTCGGCGTTTTTGGGTGCTCTGGAAGGATACGTCGTGGATCCGGGGCAGATTGCCCCAACCCCCATCGGCTGGTGCTGCACCGCGGCACTGCCTTTTGAGCCATCAAAGCCTCAGCGCCATGGCCACGTGGGTGAACAGCTTTTGGTAAGGATAGGCGCTGCTCAGAAGCAGCCTGATCCGGCGCGTGTTGCGCACCATCACCGTGCCAACTTTAAGCAGTTTCAATCGTCCCCGCCCGCGGCATTAAACGCCCCACCCCGGAAATGGTCCACCGCCTCGCGGAAGGGGACTTGGAAGAGCGGTTGGCGGAGCTTCTGGAGTTCGACCCGGAAACACCCCCGCCGTTCGCGGCCCGGGTGCTTGGGGAATTTAAGGATGCGCTGACGGGACTTTCAATCGCTCGGCTGCTGATTGAGGAGGATGGAGAGTTTGTGGCTCTCTACGGCGGCACGGCGGCAGCAGCGCGGCGGAGATTCGGGGTGACGTCGGAGAAGGAGTTGGTGACGCTTCTTTTGGCGTTGCGGCAGCTATTGGAGGATCAGGCTACGGAGCTGGACGAGACTTTTGAGACGGTGAAAAAGCGGGTGGGTATGGAGGATTCGTCAGCCCTGCGGACGTAGGGAAACGGAAGCGAACTAAGGAAAACACAGTACTAGATTTAGTACTAGAAACGCCCAGAAGGCTCTGTAAGTCCCTTAAAAATTAAGGTGGTGGAGGTAAGGGGATTCGAACCCCTGGCCTTCTCATTGCGAACGAGACGCTCTACCAACTGAGCTATACCCCCCTTGAACAACCGCGATGAGATTCAAAAATGCATCTTCTCGAGGAACAAGAACATTCTCCTGTCTCGCTATGGGGCGACTCTCTCTAGGATCCATCGGAAAACAATCCATTCTGGCAAAGTCACGGGGGTTGTTCGCGAACGCCTTCTGTGGCAATATGACCCCTCTTCTTATGCAGAATGCCGTGAACGTCCCGCGCCGATCTCAGGAGTCCCAGGTGAAAACCCTGTTCCTAATCGCTCTCCTTCTTTCGATGGCGCTGCATGCCGGTTTTTTGGCGTGGTCCAAGGCGGTGCGCATTAGTGGCTTAAAGGAATCTTCAGCGCCGATGCTTCTTCCCCCCAAATTTGTAGTCCGCCAAGTGAGCGTGGATCCGAAGACCCTTCAGGATGCTCCGGAGCCCGCGAAGGTTCCTGAGAAAATGCCGCCAAAGGTCGAGACCATTGTGTTCTCAGACGCGAAGCCAAAGTCGGTTGAAATGAAGATGGAGGCGAAGGCGCCTGATGTTCCGAAACCCGCTTTGGAAGAGAAGCCGCAATCCACTCCGAATCCAGTGGCAGTGGAGGGGATTCCAATGGCCAAACTCGGAGCGCTCGATGCGGAACTCGGTTCGCTGGCGGGGAGCTTTTTGCAATCCACCCCGGTTTCTGCAGCCCAGCCTGTTTTGGCGATGGGCAAGGGAGATCCGAAGGGAAGTGCAGCTGGGGCGGATATGGCGATTCCGGGGCGGCAAAGCTTGGATAAGGTTTTGGAAAACATTGGGTTGGTCAGAGCTGACACGCCGGTAGCCATTCCAGGGAATGCGTTGTTCGGTTACGACAGTGTTGACTTGGGAGCCGATTCGCTGCCGGTTTTGGAAAAAATCGCAGATTTGCGCCGCCGCTTTCCGGATTATGTGATGGTGATCATCGGGCACACGGATGCCACTGGAAGTCCGGAGTACAATCAAATGCTAAGCCAGCGCCGTGCTGAGGCGGTTAAGGAATGGTTGGTGCGTCGCTACGGGATGAATCCTGCAAAGTTGGAGACGATTGGTCGTGGCTCTCAAGAGTTGCTGGTCTCCTCGGAGCGGACCGTGGAAGAACAGGGCCCAAATAGGCGAGTGGAAGTGATTTTGAGGCCCGCTAGTTCCGCTCCGAAGGGGGCCCCTCGCAAGGGAAACTAAGGAGTGTCAGAGGAATCTGCTTCGTCCTGCGGTGAGAGCAATTACCGGAGGAGCAGCCCTCGTCGATAGGCTTCCGAGGTGGCTTCGGTGCGATCTGTCACCTCAAGTTTTGAGAGAATGTTGCGGATGTGAATCTTAACGGTGCCGAGCGAAATGGAAAGTGCTCGGCATATGTCGGGGTTGGTGAGGCCTTTTGAGAGTAATTCGAGCACTTGAAGTTCCCGAGCGGTGAGTTCGGCTCCGGAGAGGCGGTGGGAAAGGGTTTTGGCAATTCCTTTGGGAATCCATTCGCCACCTTTGTAGATAGAACGGATGGCTTCCGAGAGTTCATCCGGCGAAATGCTTTTCAGTGCATATCCTTTTGCTCCGGCTATCAGCGCCTGATGAATGTCCTGTTCGAGCTCGCTTGTAGTGAGGATCAGGATGCGGGCGGTTGGTTCGGTGGCGAGAATGCGTTGGAGCGCGTCGTGACCTCCTCCGGGCATCCGAAGGTCAAGCAACGTCACGTCAGGCTTGAGGGTTCTCCAGACGGCCACACACTCATCGGCGGTGCCGGCTTCGGCGATCACTTCAAGGTCACGTTCGAGCTTAAGAACCGTTTTAAGGCCGAGGCGAACGATGTGGTGGTCGTCCGCAATGAGAATTCGGATTGTCATACGGTTTGAATTTTCAGCTTCACCACAGTTCCGGCTCCCAGCGTTGATTTCACAACAATGCTTCCGCCGATGCGCTCTAGGCTCTCTTTCATGCCGCTCAGTCCGAAGTGGCCGGTTTCGGGGCCGGGGGCGCGATCCAAGTTGAATCCTCGGCCGTTGTCTTTGATCGTCAGCGTGAGTGTTGAGTCGACGCTAGTCAGTTGGACTTGGATGGACGAAGCGGACGCGTGTTTGAGGGCATTGGTGGTGGCTTCACGAGTGACTCTCACAACTTGCGTGGCGAGGTGGGCGGGTAAATGAGTGTTGGTATCTCCAGCAAAGGAGATGCGGGTTTGGTGGCTTTCTGAAAACTCTTGGCACAATCGGGAGAGGAGTTCGTGCAGGTTCACTCGAGCTTTATCATCGACCCGTAAATCCCAGACTGCGTCTCGAAGTTCCTCTCGGCTGCGGACTATGAGTTGGTGAGCTAGGTCGATAGAGGAGGCCGCAGATGGGGGATCATTGAGTAGCAGTTTACTTGCTGCATGGAGTTGGAGCGATGCTGCGGTGATGGTCTGTTGCAGGGTGTCGTGGAGTTGACCTGCGACGCGTCTTCTTTCGTTCGCCAACTCGGCTTCTGCACGTTGTCTGGCATCAATTTCCAGACGGAGGCGGCGGTTGCGTGCGCGGAGCATGAGTGTTGATAAGAGCAACAAAAGGGAACCGAGAGCTGCGAAAAGGAGCGCTGACTGCAGTCGTTTCGGGGTCCACCAAGGCGCTGCAGCGAGGAGTGTGAGATCCTCTGGGATTCTCATCATGAGGGTGAATGAGTCTGGGCTCTTTCCCAAGCGCCTTCGTTCCTCGCTCAAATGGAGCGTGCAAATCCCAGTTAATTGAACTCGGGAGCCGGCGCGGATTTCCTTTGGTGGAGGAGCCGCGTGTGGGAGGATCGCGGTGAATGGTTTATTTTCCGATAAAAGCTCAAGTGTCCAATGCGCTTCGCGTTCGCGAACTGAGAGAACGTTAGCAGGAAGGGTGATTAATCGGGCATCACGGTCGACTAATTGCGGTGAGGCGAAAATGGCGGCTGCGTTTGGGAGGGATTCAGGACGGATCGCCACGGGTGGAGTAGACTCCTGAATGTGAGCGTCTTCGAGTTCGACGGTGTATGTTCCGAGGACTGGGAATCCTCGCAATCGGACTGTATTTCCTAGTTGTTGCGGGCCAGTTGGATTCGGAAAGAGGTTAGAGTCGTTTAGGCGAATGCGCATGGCTTGTGTGCCTTGTTGAACGACAAGGAGTCCTTCGGATGAAAACGTGATCGTGCCGGTTATTTCAGCGGAGCGTGCGGGCTCTTCGGCTCCGTCCCAGAGCTGGGTTTTATCGATTCCTTCAAACTGTGGTTTCGATGGGGCGGTAATCGCCAGAACTTCTTCGGTTGAATTGAGTAGAACGTTGATACTTTGCGGCTGTCCTCTCGGATTCTTCCATCGTACGACAACGCCGCGGACCCGCACTGTTGCTCCGAGCTCGAAGGGAGGGTTGCCTTCTGGATAATTCGAAATCCAAACGGTGAGTCTTCGCGCTCGGGATCCGAAGTCCAAGGCCATTCGGCGTGGCTGGAGTTCTGGGGATTCAAGTCGCAGAGAGCGGATGACCCCTTCCATTTCGGCGTACTGGCCTTCGTGGTGGCCTTCCCGCACTTCGGCCATCGTGGTTTTGAGCGGCTCTGGCAGTTGCCCTGCAGGGCCGAGTTGGAGAGCTGCCTTTCTCACGAGCAAACCGTGGACCGACATTCCGGTGATCCCTTTTAAAAATACGCGTTGGCCGAGTTTCAGGTTCGCCCGTTCGAGAGGATAGACCATGACGCCTCCCGATGAATCGTTGAGGTAAAAATTGAAATCAGTTGGGATATCGCGCAGGTACGTGACCGTTCCGGATAGTTGTACTTCTCTGCCGGATGCGATTTCGGAGAATGGGAGGTTGCGAATCTCGGCGATCGTTTCGGCGCGGAGGTTTATGGCGAAGGCGAGGAAGAAGACGAAGAGGAGCGCCCGTTCGAGGGACTTGGTGCGTCTCGCGGGCAGGGGGAGTTGCAAGAATCGCATGACTTTTTGAGCATCGCTGAGGCGCTAACAAAAGCTATCGTCCGGATGGACGATAGCGAAAATCCGAGACACCGCTTAAGAAATACCAAATGCGATCTCTATCCACTCGACCATGGCTAGCCCGTGTACGTTCGCTGGCTCTGATTTGGGTGGTTAGTGGGCTTGCTTGGCCTGCGGCGTGGGGATCTGGGGCGTCCTTTGAGAAGGCTCGCAACGTCTTGGAGGCGAATTGCTACAAATGCCACAGCCATTCAGCGAAGAAGAGTCGAGGCGGTTTGATGCTCGATTCTGCTGAGGCTGTTGCGGCCGGTGGTGATAACGGGGCGGTTTTGATTGCTGGAAAGCCGGATGAAAGTGCATTGATGCGAGCGGTAAGGCATCTGGATCCCGACACGGCAATGCCACCCAAGGGAGATAAACTCAGCGAGGCAGATATACGCGTTCTGGAGGAATGGATCGCAGCGGGTGCGGAGTGGCCAAAAGGGGATGTCTCTGCCTCGACTGGAGGGATGAGGAGGCGAAAGCCTGGAAATATAACGGAGGAAGATCGTTTGTGGTGGGCGTTTCAACCGTTGAAAGAGGTGGCGCCACCCGAGGTGGGAGAGGGCAAGGAAATCCGCAACGCGGTGGACCGTTTTATTTTGGCGAAACTGGAGGCGGAGGGTTTGAAAGCAGCACCAGAGGCGAGTGCTGCAGTCTTGGTTCGAAGGGTGACGTTTGATTTGACTGGGTTACCGCCGACGCCGGAGGAGGTGGCAGCATTTGTGGCCGATAAGTCAGCTGGGGCGTATGAAAGGTTGGTGGATGGACTGCTTGCACGTCCAGCATATGGGGAGAGGATGGCGAGGCATTGGCTCGATTTAGTGCGTTATGCCGATGGAGACGGATATCGGGCGGATGCGTATCGACCGCACGCCTGGCGTTTTCGGGATTATGTGATTAAGGCTTTCAACGACGACAAGCCTTATGACCGCTTCATTCAGGAGCAGCTGGCGGGAGACGAAATCTTTCCAGATTCTCCGGAAGGGCTGATTGCAACGGGCTATTTGAGGCATGGGATTTACGAGTGGAATGCGCGTGACGTACGAGGGCAATGGGAGACGATTCTGAACGATCTCACGGACACCACTGGAGACGCCTTTTTCGGACTTGGGTTGCAGTGCGCACGGTGCCACGACCACAAGTTTGATCCGATTCTTCAGCGTGATTATTATCGGCTGCGAGCGGTATTTGCGGCGATACAACCTGGGGATGTGGCGGCGGTGACGAAATTGGAGTTTGCCGAGCATGCAAAGAAAGAGGCTGCGTGGGAGGCAAGGGTTGCTCCGATTCGGGAGCGTCTAGCTGCGCTAGAAAAGCCTTATTTAGATGCTGCGGAGAAGGAGGCGGTTGGTCGGTTTCCGGACGACATTCAGACGATGATCCGAAAGCCATCTGATCAGAGGGAGCCTCTGGAGTCACAGCTTGCAGGGCTTGCATGGCGGCAGGTGGTCTATGATTGGGAACGGGTTGACGGGCGGTTTAAGGGAGACGTAAAGGAGCAGATCTTGTCGCTTCGTCGTGAATTGGCGGCTCTTGAGAAAGACAAACCGGTCGCCCTTCCCGTGGCTTTTGCAGCGTCGGATGTTGGGCCGAGAGCGCCGGTGGTACGAATTCCAAAGCGGCCTAGTGAGGGAGACATAGAGCCAGGTGTTTTGACTATCTTGGATCCTGGTCCGTTGAACGCGGTACCCTTCCCTCAAAGCACTGGGCGGAGAGCGGCGTTGGCACGGTGGTTGACTCGCAAAGATAATCCTCTGTCTTCGCGGGTGATGGTGAATCGAGTTTGGCAGCAGCACTTCGGCCGGGGACTTGCAGCGAATGCGAGTGATTTTGGAATGCTTGGGGAAAAACCGACGCATCCGGAATTGTTGGACTGGCTGGCGGGTTGGTTTGTGAAGGAAGGCTGGTCTTTAAAAAAACTTCACCGCCTCGTTGTGACGAGTGCGGCGTATCGGCGTAGCAGTCGTGAGGACCCTTCGCTCTCGGAATGTGTTGTGAAGGATCCTGCAAATCGACTTCTCTGGCATCGAGTGCCGAAGCGATTGGATGCGGAGCAGATTCGCGATTCGATGTTTAGCGTGAGCGGTGAATTGCATGAGATGCGCGGTGGCGCAGGAAAGATGCACGACGCGCCGGTGAGGACGATCTACACTCGATTTATGCGGAATACGCGCGATGCGTTGGCGGATGTGTTTGACGCGCCGCAGTGGTTTACGAGCGCATCGTCTCGCGATACGACTACGACCCCAGTTCAATCGCTTCTTCTGCT
The DNA here is from genome assembly GCA_947448395.1 of Chthoniobacteraceae bacterium. Lineage (GTDB taxonomy): Bacteria > Verrucomicrobiota > Verrucomicrobiia > Chthoniobacterales > Chthoniobacteraceae > Chth-196. The sequence goes on along the minus strand of CANFNA010000005.1, from coordinate 37,218 downwards.
CAATAGTGCAGCGTTGCGATCCCGTGGGAAGGCGATGGCGGGGCGGTTGGAGGCACTTGTTCCGAACGATGTTGAGGGACAAGTGCGTTGGGCGTACGAGTTCGCCTTCGGACGTTCCGCGACGCCTGAGGAAGTTGCGGAGGCGGTTGCTTTTATTGCGACTCAGGAATCGCAGGCTGACCCCGCTCGTTTATTTTCGGGTCAGGCAGGGTTTATACCGGATAAGGTTCCTTATCGGGATGGCCAGGCAGCGCTTATCGAACCGGAGGGAATTCAGCGGTTGTTTAAGGTGGAAAACAGTGGCTCGATGCTCGGCGAGGGCGGATTCACGCTGGAAGCTTTTATGGTGCCGAGATCTGTGGCTGTTACGGGGGCACTTCGGACGATTGCAGCGAAGTGGTTGGGGGGGCATCAGCAACCCGGATGGGCGCTTGGGATTACTGGACAGAAGTCGCGCAGGAAACCTCTGACGGTTGCGATCCAGTTGGTGGGAGAAAATCACAGCGGAGCTTTGATCGAGTATCCGGTATTTTCGGATTTGAATGTGCAGATTAACCGCCCTTATTTCATCGCTGCTTCTGTGACTCCAGCGACGAAGGCGGCTCTAGGAAAAGTGGTTTTCTCGCTGAAGGATCTCTCCAATGACGATGAACCGTTACTGACGGCAACGGTTGAGCACCCGGTGTGTGGAGGCTGGGTTAACGACGTGCCGCTTACGATTGGGGGGAGATCGGGAGCGGATCCAAATTCATTTGATGGAGTGCTTGATGATGTGCGGTTGTCTGGGGGCGCACTTTCTCAGCCTCAACTGCTGTACACGGCGGAAGGGGTTGGTGATTCGACCCTCGGGTATTGGAAGTTTGAAGCGAAGCCGGATGTTTTTGCGGACTTTAGTGGACACGACAGGAAGCTTTCTCAGCCCGAGAAAAAGACGGCTGCGAAGATCGGCCACCTTGTACCGAAGCAGGCTGCAATGGCTGATTTTTGTCATGCGCTACTAAATTCGAGTGAGTTTCTCTATGTGGAGTAAAGAGTATGAAAGACCCGCGTTGTTTCCGATATGAAGCTCAACATACCCGACGTGATTTCCTGTTTCGATCGGGAGTCGGTCTCGGTGCGGTAGCACTCCAGAGCCTTTTGAATGGGGAGGTGAAAGCGGCGCAACCGTCACCGCTTCTTGCAAAGACGCCGCAGCTGAAAGCGCGTGCGAAGAATGTGATTTTCCTGTTTATGGAAGGAGGGCCTTCGCATTTGGATTTATTCGATCCAAAGCCTCTTTTGAATGAACTGGCAGGGAAGCCGATTCCTGACAGTTTCGGGAGTGTAATTACGGCGATGGGGGAGACGAAATCTCCTCTTTTGGCGAGTCGGCGCGAGTGGAAGAGGCATGGGGAGAGCGGATTGTGGGTGAGCGACTGGCTTCCTTACATGGCCCAGTGCGCAGACGATCTCGCGGTTGTGCGGTCCTGTTGGTCTGACGGGATTAACCATAGCGCGGGAGTTTGCCAGATGAACACGGGGTCGATTCTTGGCGGGCGGCCCTCTCTGGGGTCGTGGGTGAGTTACGGGCTTGGGACGGAGAATGCCGACCTGCCAGCGTTTGTGGTGCTCCAAGACAACCAAAGCAGTGTGGTGAACGGGCCTCGGAACTGGAGTGCTGGCTTCATGCCTGCGGTTTACCAAGGGATTCGTCTTCAAGGTGGAAGCGAGCCAATTCCGAATTTGAACACGCCGCCATCGCATACTGAGGAACAGCAAGGGGCTCGATTAGGCTTCATCAATTCACTCAACGGGCGGTATGCGGAGCGGTTTCCGAATCAGACGGAGTTAAGTGCGCGTTTGACGAGTTACGAGCTTGCGTACCGAATGCAGGCGCAGGCGCCGGGAGCGGTTGATTTGGCTGGCGAGAGCGATGCGACAAAGAAGCTTTATGGACTGGATCGCAAAGAGACCGCGGAGATGGGACGGTTGTGTCTTTTAGCGAGGCGAATGGTCGAGCGCGGCGTTCGGTTTGTGCAGATTTTCCATGGGTCCGGTAGCAAGTGGGACTCGCATACGGGGATGGAAAAGAATCACAGCGCGCTGTGTGCGAGCATGGATCAGCCGGTTGCCGCGTTGCTTCGGGATTTGAAGTCGCGGGGAATGCTTGCGGATACGCTGGTGGTTTGGGGTGGCGAGTTTGGACGGACTCCGATGAGCGAGAAGGGGGATGGACGGGACCACAATCCGACTGGATTTTCGATGTGGTTTGCGGGTGGTGGAGTGAAGGGTGGGCAGACCATTGGTGCCACGGATGATCTAGGGCTTCACGCGACGGAGAAGAGGCTTCACGTGCATGATCTGCATGCGACGATCCTCTGGCTGCTTGGTCTAGATAACATGGGGTTAGTTTACAACTATAAGGGGCGCCCGGAGCGACCGACGTTGAACGAAGGCGAGCCATTTGAGGGGATCGCCGGTTGAGGTAGAGGTACGCGCGCTTTCAGCTGTGGGGCGTTAGAGCAGCTCCATGGAGAAGTCGACGGCCCTTGCCGAATGGGTGAGCGCTCCGACGGAAATGCGATCAACCCCTGTTGCGGCGATGGCAGACACGGTCTTAAGATTCACCCCGCCGGATGCCTCGAGAAGCACGCGGCCTGCTGAGAGAGAGACCGCTTCGCGCATTTGCTCCAGCTTCATGTTGTCGAGCAAGATGACGTGTACGCCTTCCATCTCGAGGAACATTCGGACTTGCTCGAGCGTGTCTGCTTCCAGAGTAACGGCAACGCGAGGGTGTTTGGCGTGAAGTTTGTGAATGGCGTTTTGGAGTTCAATGCGAGATGTGCCCGAGGCGAGATGGTTGTCCTTGACCATAACCATGTCGTAAAGGCCCATGCGGTGGTTGATTCCGCCTCCTGCAACGACGGCTGCTTTTTCGAGGAGGCGCAATCCAGGGACGGTTTTGCGTGTGTCTAAGATCTGAGCCTTAGTCCCTGAAACCGCATCTACAAATTGTCGGGTTAAGGTGGCAATGCCGGAAAGATGTTGGAGGAAGTTCAGTGCAACGCGCTCAGATGTGAGCAGGGATGGGAGAGGGCCGTAGACTTCGATGGCGGTATCGCCGGGGTTTAGAAGAGTGCCGCTGGAGCGGGTGATGGTGACGCGGCAACTCGGGTCGACGCGCAGGAAAACGTCTGCTGCGATTTCGACTCCGGCTGCGACAGCGTTTTCTTTGCAGAACAAGCGGGCCTTAGCGGGACGCTTTTCGACGAAATACTCCGAGGTTAAGTCTCCGGAGCCGATGTCCTCGGCGAGAGCGATTGCGATGAGATCGTGCGCGGGTACGGATTTCATGGAGTGCCGGTCGGGCTGCAAACAAGGAGATGAAGTTGAGTGTATGGCGTCATGGGGAGATCGGCCAGCGGAGTGCTGAATTTGGGTTGCGGATGATCGTTGCGATGTCCTTGTCTTTGGAATCTAAGAGCGCTTGAACGCATGGCGGAATGCTGTCGAAGACTAGGGTGGCCGTGACTGGGGCGAGCTCGTTTGATTGCGATGCTTGCTGTCCTAAAACGCCCCGTAGTAGGGCAGCTCGCGCCCATCGGGGGGGGGATTGGGCGGTGGCAAGGAATTGGAGCAACTGTTCGACCCCCGCTTTTGAACCCTCTTCACGAAGATGATTGGCTGCGATTTCGTAAAACTGGGTCCGTCTGGGTGCTTCTTTTTTCCAGTCATCGGATGATGCCAAGGATTCGACGCAGGGTAGCAAATCAGCGCCGAGTTGAGGAATTGCGATGGGCCAGGTCTTTGGATTGTCGGCTTCAGCGCGGAAGACTTGGAGAAAAAGCGCACGTGCTTTCGGATGATTGATTGAGAGGAGAAAGGGCATTACTTCGATCCTCACAATGGGTGAGCGATCGTTGGCGAGAGCCATAAGCCGCACCATGAGGTCTGGGTCTTGAGCAGCAAAGCCTTTGCCGATCCGAAGAGACTCCGCTCTGATGTTTGGGGAGATGTCTGTGATGGAGCGGGTGATATGGATTGCGGTTAGGGTGCCGGCCTTTTCGAGTTGGTGGAGTGCGTCGAGTCGGCGAGATTCGTCGCTATTGGAGTTGAGCGTTTGGATCAGTGCATTGTCTTGGCTAACGGCATGGAGGAAACCGTGGAGACAGAGGAAGAGCAGTGCCAAAAGGGCTGTCTGGAATGGGAGGGCGAGCTTAGAGCGCACGAGTTCCACAATAGTGTGGAGATGGGTGGAGGAAAATATTCGTTTAGATGGAGAGATGATTTGAGGTCTGGCGGTTGATTTTGACGGATGGTTGCCTAGGGTAAGGGGCTATGGCCTGCTCGAAGATCGACCCCGCCTTGCATCAAGCTAAGAAACCCGACTGGATTCGGGTCCGACTTCCTTCCAACCCCGTCTTTTTTTCAACGAAGGCGCTCGTTTCGGACTTGAAGCTTCACACGGTGTGTGAGGAGGCGCAGTGTCCAAATCGGTGGGAATGTTGGAGTCAAGGAACGGCGACCTTCATGATCGCCGGAGATCGTTGTACGAGGGCCTGCGGATTTTGTGCGGTGACGACAGCAAAGCCTTTTGCATTGGAGGCGGACGAACCGCAGCGGGTGGCAGAGGCGGTGCGTAGAATGCGTCTGAAGCATGTGGTGGTGACGGCGGTTGCGCGTGACGATTTGAAGGATGGCGGAGCGGAACATTTTGCGCAGACAATTCGCGCGATTCGGGCTGTGGATGCGGCGATTGTGATTGAGGTTCTTACACCCGATTTTCATGCAAAGGACGAGTGCATCGAGGTGGTGCTTGCTGCTGGACCGGACATTTTCAATCACAACTTGGAGACCGTGGAGCGTCTGACGCCCATGGTGCGTTCTCGCGCGAAATATCGGATTTCGCTGAAGGTATTGGCGCGGGTGAAGGAGTTGGAGCCTGCTGTGGTGACCAAGAGCGGAATGATGCTTGGGCTTGGTGAACAGGAGTCAGAGATTCTGCAGGCGATGGATGACCTTCGGGTTGCTGGGGTTGAGAACCTGACATTGGGTCAGTACCTACGCCCAAGTCCGCAGCATTTGCCAGTGGTGGAGTACATTCACCCTGAGATGTTTGAGAAATACAAAGAGGTGGCCTACGGCAAGGGCTTTGGGCACGTGGCTTCCGGGCCGTTGGTGCGTAGTTCTTATCATGCCGCGGACTACAAACCGGCGAGGGTCACCGCTTCCAGTCCGGCGCAGTAAGCTTCGGAAGATGAGTTTTCTGAGCGGCGGCGGCGAAGCGGCTAAGGGAGAATTGTTTTGCCTTTGAGATCGCGGATTTTTTGGACTGCGGAAAGGTATGCTTTATTGAGGACCGGCAATGAGTCAGCGCTCATGCCGAGGTCGTGGATGAGGCCGTCATTCAGTGTGTAGACCAATCCGTGGACTGTGAGGTCTTGCCCTTTGAGCCACGCATCTTGGACGATGGTGGTTTCGCCGACATTGACGACCTGCTCGATGACATTGAGTTCGCAGAGGTGATGGATCTGCGATTCGTCGTCTGGAAACGTTTCGAGGAGTGCTGCGTGTTTTTGGCGGACGTCCTGCACGTGGCGGAGCCAGTTGTCGACCAGGCCAAATCTCCAGCCTTTTAGGGCGCTAGTGACGCCGCCGCACCCGTAATGACCGACCACCAAGATGTGGCGAACTTTAAGAACATCGACGGCGTACTGAATGGCGGAGAGACAGTTCAGATCGGTGTGGACGACTACGTTTGCGACGTTTCTGTGCACGAAGACTTCGCCGGGGAGTAGGCCAACGATTTGATTTGCGGGCACGCGACTATCTGAGCAGCCAATCCACAAGTATGCCGGGGCCTGTTGTTTGGCCAGAGTGGAGAAGAACTCGGGGTCACGGCTCCGTGTTTGCTCCGACCACCGGCGGTTGTTGTCGAGAAGATCACTAACTTTAGACATGGGTGATAGCGGTTGAATGGGTTGTTCCAAGGATTAGCTGAGAGCGGACTGAATGCGCTGGAGTTCGGTTAACTTGGACTGCCAATCCGTTTCGCGCTGACGGTGTTCTGCAACTACGTTGGCAGGGGCGCCGCTGACGAAGGTTTCATTCGCGAGTTTTGCCCGTACTTTCAAAAGTTCCTGCTCGATTTTGGTGATCTCCTTGCCGAGGCGATCGCGTTCGGCGTCCATATCAACAAGGCCTTCCAGCGGGAGATGTAACTGTCCAAAAGGAGTCAATGCGGTTGGGGTTCCGCGTGGAGGAATCCAAGACAGAGGCTCGATTTGGAGGGCTTCTGCATTGAGGAGGAGTTGGATCACATTGCGGTCGTCTTCGGAGAGTGGCGAGGTGCTTTGGATGACGAAGGAAACTTTCTTATTCGAGGGGATGTTGAAGTCGCGCCGAAGCCCGCGGCCTGCAAGCACCACTTCAAACTTTGAATTAGCACGGGCTTCGTCCTCGGGGAGGAGTCCGTAATGCGCGTGGAAATCGGCTCCTAAAGGCTTTGGCCAAGGGGCGCGCATGATGGATTCTCCCCCTTGCTCTGGGGGGAGATCCTGTTGATAGCCAAGTCCGTGCCAGAGTTCTTCGGTGATGAACGGCATGAACGGATGGAATAATCGGAGCGCGTGAGCGAGAACGAAGTCGATGACTGCGAGGGTGTTTTCGCGGCGGGCAGCATCGGCTCCATTGAGAGCAGCCTTTGAGGCTTCGACGTACCAGTCGCAGTATTCGCTCCAGAAAAAGCGGTAGAGCGACTGAGCCGCGTCGGAGAAGCGGTACTCGTCGAGTGCGCAAGAAACGTCGCTAATCGCATGGTCGAGACGCAGGAGAATCCATTTGTCTTCGGTGGACAGGAATGCGCTTTGGATTTCGGCTTCTACTTCACCGCCCTGCATTTGGCGGAAACGGCAGGCGTTCCAAAGTTTTGTGCAAAAGTTGCGGCCGAGTTCGACGTTCTTTTCGTCGAACAGCACGTCCTGGCCGAGAGGTGCACTGCGCATGACGCCGAAGCGAAGGGCATCGGCGCCAAATTTGGCGATGAGGTCTAGTGGGTCTGGAGAATTGCCGAGGGATTTCGACATTTTCCGGCCCTGTTTGTCGCGGATGATGCCGGTGAAGTAGACGTTTCGGAAGGGCAGTTCACCGAGGTACTCGAACCCAGCCATGATCATGCGTGCGACCCAGAAGAAGATGATATCGGGTCCGGTAACGAGGTCTGTGGTGGGGTAGAAGGTTTGGAGGGTCTGAGTTTTTTCGGGCCAACCCATGGTAGCGAAAGGCCAGAGCCAAGAAGAGAACCACGTGTCGAGAACATCGCCATCCTGCTCCCAATGGGTGGTGTCCGATGGCACGCGAAGACCGCAGTAGGCAAGCGTGCCGTCTTCCAGTTGTCGGATGGCCTCAGAAGGAACTTCGAAGCCGAGGGACTGACAAGCGGCGGCATGATCGCCACCGTGGAAATACCAGACGGGAATGCGGTGTCCCCACCAGAGTTGGCGAGAAATGCACCAATCCTGAAGATTGTTCATCCAGTGCTCGTAAACGCGGCTCCAGCGGTCTGGGAAGAATCGCATTTGGCCCGAGCGCACAACTTCGCGAGAGGCCTCGACGGAGGGGTATTTGAGAAACCACTGTTGACTGAGGCGGGGTTCGATGGGGACGTCCGCGCGTTCGGAGAATCCGACGTTGTTTTGGTGCGGCTCTTCTTTTTCCAGGAGTCCGAGTTCAGTGAGTTTTTGGACGGCGATAGAGCGTGCATCGAAGCGGTCCTTGCCTTGGAGATCGGATCCGGCGAGGGCGTTCATGGTGCCGTCGGGATTCATAATATCGACAACTGGAAGCGAGTGGCGGATGCCGATTTCAAAGTCGGCCTTGTCGTGGGCCGGCGTGACTTTTAGGACGCCGGTGCCGAAGCCGAATTCGACGTGAGTGTCTCCAAGGATGGGCAGGAGGCGTTGCTCGCGTGGTTGCTCGGCGGGGAGCGGTCGTAGGACGTGCAGGCCGATGAGGTCGGTGTAACGAGGGTCGTTTGGGTTGACTGCCACGGCGGTGTCGCCGGGGATAGTTTCTGGACGAGTTGTGGCGATGGTGAGGAATTGGCCGGGGCGTTCCGCGATTTCGACACGGAAATGATAGAGCGCGCCGGACTGCGGTTTCATGACGACTTCTTCGTCTGAGAGGGCGGTTCGCGAGACGGGGCACCAATTGACCATTCGTTTGCCGCGATAGATGGCACCTTTTTGAAAGAGATCGACGAAGACGCGTTGAACGCACTCCGAGTACTCGGGGTCCATGGTGAAGCGTTCGCGGCTCCAATCGCAGGAGGCTCCGAGTTTCTTGAGTTGCTGGATGATGATGCCGCCGTGCTTGTCCTTCCATTCCCAGACCTTTTCCAAAAACTTCTCACGGCCGAGATCGTCTCGATGGCGGATGGCGCCTGATTTTTTTAGGGTCCGCTCGACGACGGTTTGGGTGGCGATCCCGGCGTGGTCAGTTCCTGGGAGCCAGAGGACTTCTTTGCCGAGCATGCGTGCACGGCGGGCGAGGATGTCCTGGATGGTGTTGTTAAGAACGTGTCCGAGGGTGAGAACGCCGGTGACGTTTGGCGGAGGGATGACGATTGAATAGGCAGGGCGGTTTGCAGAGACGCGCTCGGGGCGTCCCTCAAAGCTGTGATTTGAGAGCCATTGGGCGTACCATTTTTCTTCGATGGCCTGTGGTTCGTAGGTCTTGGGAAGCTCGGACATAATTCGCGGTGGGCGAATGTCCGAGGCGGGCTCGAGATTGGCAAGCTTCTGAAGAGGCGGGTCCTTTTTAAGTGACGAATTTGCCGAGCAGTCTGGGGCCAAGGCTAGGGGGAATCGCTGGGGCGGAAAGCGCTGATGAGCGAGAGAATTGAGGACCGAAGCACTTCCGCCTTCGCTACTTTGACCCGGAAAGCGGTTTCCAGAGGCGGGTGAGTTTCTAGGGCGTCGAGCGTGCGTTGGCCTAAACGTCTGGGTAGGCTGACACTAAATTTAATCCGGAAGCCGCGGATGAGGCGTTCATAGTCTCGCCCGTGCTCCAGCCAGTGGGCGGCCAAGGCGAGCCAGCGTTTGATCATGGGTTTTGCGGCGGATCCCGATTGTCGTAGGGATGCGGGGCTGAGGCCGCATTGAGCGAGTTCGTCGGCGGGAAGGTAGCAGCGTCCTGAGTCGAGATCTTCAGGGAGATCGCGCAGGATATTGACCAATTGAAGGCCTTGGCCAAAAAGGCGCCCGTGTTCCAGTAGACGTTCTACTGGGGCGTGGGAAAAGTTGGGGAGTTGGAGGAGGCAAATGCGGGTCCAGAATTCGCCGACGCATCCGGCGACGGAGTAGGTGTACGCACGAAGATCGGAGGCGTTTTCGAGAGCCGTGGGGTTGGTTGATGATGCATACCCGAAGCGAATGAGATCCCTGCTTTGGCCCTCGGTGATTGTCGCGATCACTCGCTGGATTTCCGACCGTAGATCGCTTGGGAGGCGCAGGAGATTTTCGATCAGGGCGCCTGAGTGCTGCAGGAGGTTCTGCTCAGAGGGGCGTCGGACTTGCAACTCGGGGAATCGTTCGAGCAGATCGAGGGGGATTCCCTGTTCGACGGAGGCACGGAATCCCTGAAGAGTTTCGAGACGGAGGCCGAGGGGGAGGGAGGCTTCGTCAGCTAAAGTATCGCTGGTTCTGGCGAGTAGGTAGGCTAGCCCTATCGGATGCCTTACGGGTTTGGGGAGGAATCGAAGGGAAAGATAAAAGGATCGAGAAACGGAGGCGAGCAGGCTGGGATCCAGTGCGCTTGAGGCCTCTGAAGCCGTGGTGGTCACTGGCCGAGGTCGGAGAGGAATTCTGAATCAATGCGTCCAGTGACTGGCAAACCGCGGTCGATTTGGTAGGAGCGGATGGCATTTTGAGTTTCCGGACCACTGATGCCATCGACCACTCCGCGATAGTACTTTTTCTTTTTGAGGGCGGATTGGACCTGCAGAACCTGTTCATTGCCGGTTCGAGGGGCATAGGAGACAGAGGGAGAGGGGTATGGGACCGGCGTTCCGTAGTAAACGGGCGCTGGGGGAGCGGGATAGTAGTATGGCGCAGCAGGGACCGCGTAAACGGGAGTGGGGTAAACGGGGTAGACCTCAGAGTAGGAGTAACTAAATCTGGAGTTAGGGTAAGGGGAGTAGCGGGGACCGTAAGGTCGGGAGTACCCGCCCACTGGGCCGGAGGAGATGCTGATTCCGACGGACACGCGATCGCGAGCGTGAAGGTCTGGGGGGCAGACTGAGGCGACGATCAGAAGAAGCAGCAAAGCGAGACGGAGGCGGGACGGAAGTAGGTCAGGGCGCATAGTGTGGACGCTGATGTATGACTAGCAGAGTCGGCGTTTTGTTCAAGGGAGGGTGGATTTGGGAGTTTCAGAGGCAATACGGAAGGGAAACTGCAGGGTGGCACGGGCTATGCTGCGAGAAGGGGGTACGATGAATGTTGGCCTTTACCAGGGAGCTTCTGCGATGAACGCTTATGAGCGTTGGCAGGAGGCGATTTCGCAGAATCTAGCGTCTGCGTCGGTGGATGGTTACCGGCGCAATGAGGCTAGTTTCGAGAGTGTTGCGCAGAATTTGGCGAAATTGAAGGACGGCAAAGGGGAGGTGCAGAAAACCGTGAAGAGTGTGGTCCCTGAGATGCAGACGAAGCTGAATCAGACCGCCGGCGCCATCTATCACACAGGGGTTGAGACTAATTTTGCGATTGAGGGGGAAGGCTTTTTTAGGATTCGGAAGCCCGATGGGACGCTGGGTTACACGAGAAACGGGAATTTTAGGATGAGTCCGGAGCGGACCTTGGTGAATCAGGAAGGGTTCACCGTGGACGGGGACAATGGGGCAATCACTTTTAGGCAAGAGGGCGGGGCGATTTTGTTAAACCCGCAGGGGGTTTTGGTTCAGGGCACTCAGCAGCTAACGAAGCTTTCCGTTTACAAATTTGACAAGCCGAACGAGATGACGCGGGTTGGGGACGGTCTGCTTGCGCCGGCGGCGGGAGATAATGCGCGACCGGTGGAATTGTCGCCGATTTTGCAAGGGGTTTTGGAGGGGAGTAACGTTTCCAGTCTGAACGAGATGGTCAATATGATCACGGTGAGTCGGGCCTATGAGTTGGCTCGCAAAGTCGTTGAGACCCAGGACGACTCGGCCGGCAAAGCGATTCAGAGCCTCGGCAATCCCGTTTCCTAAGCATTTCTAAGAAAATTCAGTCATTTGATGTTTTTTTACCAAGCACAGCTTAACTTCGTCTAATTGCTCAAAACTGCACTCGCTAGAACCCTGTCCTTAACCTGTAATTCGTTATGATCCAGTCCCTTTACGCCGGTTCGTCCGGAATGGAAGCCCAGCAGCTAAACCTGAACACGATTGCTAATAACCTAGCGAACGCGAACACAAACGGGTTTAAGCGGAGCAAGATTGAATTTCAGGATTTGCTTTACCAGAAGCCTCGGACGGCTGGTGCGGATGTTGGAAACGGCAACGTGCTTCCGACGGGAGTCGAGTTGGGGCATGGGAGTCGGGTGGTGGCCACCGCTAAAGTTTTTACGCAAGGGCAGTTAAAGCAGACGGGAGGGGGGATGGATATTGCGGTTGATGGAGATGGCTTTATCAAAGTGACTCGCGCTGACGGCACCGATGTGTACACGCGAGATGGGGCGCTGAAGGTCGACGCCACGGGACGGTTGGTGACGAGCGATGGACTCGTGGTAACAGGGTTGCCGAATATGAATAAGGCGCAGAACATCAATATTTCCCCAGACGGCACGATGTCCTGGACGACGGACGGAAAAGCGGGGAATGGAAACTTTCCTCTCGTGATTTTCCCGAATCCGGCTGGTTTGAGGAGTTTGGGTGGCAATTTATATGAGGAGACTGCTTCCAGCGGGGCGCCTCAGACTGGAAAGCCTGGAATTCAGGGGGTTGGGACTTTGGTTCAAGGATTTTTGGAGTCTTCCAACGTGAATGTGGTGGAAGAAATGGTGAACATGATTCAGGCGCAGCGTGCTTATGAGATTAACTCCAAGGCGATTACGACCTCGGATGAAATGCTGGGGCAGATTGCGCAGCTGAAACGATGATCCTTTCAGGTAGAGGCTGGTTGCTGACGGCGTTTCTGGCCCTTTTCTGCGCTGGGAGGTTGTCTCCTGCCGCCGACTTGAAGTCCTTGCTGGAACCGGTTCCGGGGAGTGTTCGGGCGGCATCTTCCAGTAAGAGCGCCGTTTCGGATCCTGCAATTTCGGGTGCGGGTGGAATTTTGCTGACGGAGCTGGATTTGGCTCGGGCGATTCAGGCGGATTTGCCCAAGCGATTCCCTGTGAAGGGGGAGTTGAGGATTCAAATGGCTCGTCCTTGGGTGGCTCTGAGACTTCCTGGGCAGGAATTTTTTGCCGAGTGTATTCAGATTCCAGAAGGGGGCCTGAAGAGCAGCATGTCGCTGACAGTCCGAGGTGTCAGTGCTGGGAAGATTGTTGGGGAATGGCCTCTCCAAGTTCGTGTGGAGCTCTTTGAAGAGGTTTGGATGGCTCCGCAGCGTTTGGAACGCGGTCAGGTCATTGTTTCGGGGATGCTTGTTCCCCAGAAGGTGGATTTGCTTCGGGAGTATGGACAACCTATTTCTACCGAAACGGAGTTGGCGGGATTTGAGTTGGCTCAATCAGTTCCGCAGGGCCGGGCGCTGAGTCGAAAAGATTTGGTGGAGAGATCCTTGGTCAAGCGCGGGCAATTTGTGGATGCGGTGGCTACTGAGGGTGGGCTGAATATTCGGATGAGGGCGATGGCTTTGGAGGCGGGGGCAGCGGGTGCTGTGATTCGGGTAAAAAACTTGGATAGTAACAAGGAGTTCGTGGGCCAAGTGGTGGGAGAGAACCAAGTGCAGGTACGGTTTTAGCTAAACAATTTTGAGTGTTATGAGACTGACTTCGAAAATTTCTCTTCAGCTGATAGGTTTTCTTTGCGCTTTGACCTGGGTTCCTTCGGTGCTGGCAGGGTCTCTTTGGCGTGAAGCCGTGACGGATGAAAAGGGTATGTATGCGGATAAGGTGGCTCGGCGCATTGGGGATATCGTGACCATCGTCGTCAGCGAAAATTCGGTGGGAACCAACTCGCTGACATTGAAGAGCACCAAAACGGGGACTGGATCGAATGGGTTGGCTGGGAACTTGGTCGGAATGTTCATTTCTGGAGCCAATAATCGGTTGAACAAAAACAGCTCGATACTCGGTAAAAATCCGAATTTACCGGTTCCTACGCCGAATGGCATGAGTGTTGGGGGAGCGGCTGCGGCTGGAAATCCAGGTACGGAAAACACGGCAAATGTGACGAACACGCTGACTCTGACGTCGCAGATGGCGGTTCAGGTGATCGATCGCTTGCCGAATGGGAACTTGGTGATCGAGGGAATTCGGCAGGTGAGCTTTTCTAAGGAGCGTCAGTTTGCGTCGTTGAGAGGGATTATTCGCCCTTACGACATTTCGATGTCGAATACGGTTTCCTCGAGTGCGGTGGCGGACGCTCGAATTGATCTTGTTTCTGAAGGATCTCTGAGTGAGACCCAGAAAAAGGGATGGCTGATGCGTTTGGATGAAAAAATCAGTCCTTACTAATCGGTTCCGCCCGAAATTAATGAAAATGATTGGAGATCGGTTCTCTAAATTACCATGCGCACTCTGATTCTAACTCTCTCGAGCCTGCTGATTCTGGCTTCCTCTGGGCTCGCGGCTCGTGTCAAAGACCTAACCCTTATCGAAGGAGGGCGGGATAACCAGTTGGTGGGATATGGATTGGTTGTGGGTCTTGCGAATAAGGGGGACAGTAAATCGGATCAGATTGTCCGCACCGTGGCTAATGCGCTCATGCGGTTTGGTATCAACCTCGGCAATGCTCAGTTAAAATCAGACAACGTGGCTGCTGTCATGGTCACTGCGGACATCCCCGCCTTTGCAAGAAGTGGGACTCGGATCGATGTGACCGTTTCGTCGATGTCGGATGCCAAAACGATTCAAGGTGGGGTGTTGCTTCAGACACCATTGTTGGGAGCGGATGATGCCGTGTATGCGGTGGCGCAGGGGGCGATTGCGGTGGGAGGATTTATTGGAGGTGAAGGTGGTCCCGGAGGAGCGACCGTTCAGAAAAATCACCCGACCGTGGGGATGATCTCGGGGGGCGCCCTGGTTGAGCGCGAGGTGCCGGCGCATTTTGTTCGGGATAAAACGATCGATCTGATGCTGCTCAATCCCGACTACACTTCTGCGGCGCGGATAGCCCAAGCCCTCAATCAGGAGTTTCCCCAGAGTGCGATGGCGAAGAATGCGGGAAGTGTGAGCATTTGTGTTCCCGATGATTTTGAGGGGTACGAAGTGAACTTTATAGCGAGAATGGGGGCGGTGGAGGTGGAGCCAGACGTACCGGCGCGCGTGGTGATTAACGAAAGAACAGGGACTATTGTGGCGACCGCAAACGTGAAGGTTTCCACGGTGGCGATTAGCCACGGGTCGCTGATGATTAATGTCACGTCGAACCAAGGGGTCAGTCAGCCTGGGGCTCTCGCTAGGGCGGGCAACACGGTACTGACGAAGAGCACTCAAACTTCCGTGGAAGAGGGGGTGGGATCCTTGCGCGTTATGGATGAGACTCCGACGATTCAACAGGTGGCTGGGGCCTTGAATGCACTGGGGTTGTCCACTCGGGACATGATGTCGATTTTTCAGACCATGAAACGCGCGGGTGCTCTGCAGGCGGAATTGATTTTGAACTAATATGAATATCACCCCGGTGTCCTCGCCCTCTTCTCTTTCGATGCAGGATGCTGCAGCCGTTTCTGGGACCTCTGAAGGTTTATCCGGCAAAAATCACCCACCTGGAGAAGTCGCGCGTCAGTTTGAGGCGATCCTAGTGCGGCAAATGTTGACCGAAACGATGAAGCCGCTTTTAGACAACGGCAAAGAGGGGCATTTGTACGGATATTTTATTACTGAAGCGCTTGCTGATGGAATTACTAAAGGAGGAGGCTTGGGAATCCGATCAGTTATAGAGGCGCAGTTGCATTTAAGAGAAAGCGACGGAGCGGCTCGATCTGAACTTTAAGTTTTCCCTGTATTGCTATGCCGCCCCCTTCTTACATACGACCGCGAGTGGGTATGAAGACGGCGGTTCCGTTCCACGAGCAGGTGGTTATGGCCATGCGCGGTGAGATTCAGGAGCAAGGGGCGCTTCTGGGTCTTTTCGAGGAGCAGCAGCGGGCGATTATTAATCGGGACAGCAACAAGGTTCTTACCTTGGTTGCGGTGGTTCAGAAACAGGTGGATACTGCACAGGCAGCCAGGAGCCGTCGGGAGTTGCTGATGGCGCAGGCTTTGCGTCGGGCCAAGATCTCGCCTCAAACTCCTTTGTTGGAACTGGTTCCTCAGTTTCCTCCAGCGCTTCAGCCCCTCATGAGAGCTTTGGTGGAGGAGGTGATTAGAATAGCGGACCGAGTGCGAGTGAAAGCGAATCAGAATCAGGTTTTGCTGGCCCGGTCGATTGATTTGATCCGAGAGCTTTTAGAGGAAGTCAGTCCCCAGCCCGGGGGGAGAATTTATGATGAGGGAGGCAGCGTTAAAATTAAGCTGTCTGGCACGGGAAAGGCTTATATTACTTGAGATTCACCTAAATTAGCGAACGACACTTATGCCGGGACTTTTTGGAAATTTAAATTCGGCTGCGCGAGCCCTTCAGGCTCAGCAGATGGCTATTCAGGTGACCGGCAGGAATATTGCGAACGTCAATAATCCTGAATATTCCCGTCAGCGCGTTTTGCTAGGGGAGCGGTTCTCGGTGTTGACTTCGAACGGACCGGAGGGGAGTGGATTAGAGGTTCTCGAAGTGCAGCAACTTCGCGACACGCTTTTAGATCGCCAAGTGGTTCGCCAGGCAGGTGACGTGGAATCATGGAATGCCCAGTTGAGTGCTCTGTCGGATGCCGAAATTGCACTCGGAGATCGTGTGGACTCCGCTTCTACTCCGACTTCCGTGACAGACACGGGAGCGTCGACTTCGGGATTAGGCGGGGCTCTCGATGATTTTTTCAACGGGATGGAAACGTTGGCTGCCTCGCCTGCCGAGATTCCGAATCGGGATGCGGCGATCCAGTCAGCACAAATTTTCTGTGACCGGATCAATAATGCCGATAACCGGTTGGCGACCTTGCAGGATGATTTGGAACGTCAACTTTCTGCAGATGCAGACCGAGTGAATTTCCTGTTGCAGGACGTAGCTCATTTGAACGCTCAAATTCGGGATGCAGATGCGATGCTCAGTGGCGGCGCTGCTGATTTGATAGACCGTAGGCAGGCTGATCTAGAGGGGCTTGCCAAGTTGCTAAAGTTCGAGGTCTCCATCCCTTTAGACGCGCCTAATCAGGTTAGTATTTTGATCGGCAACCAAGTGGTGGTGAATTATGGGGTGTTGCCAAAGGGGTCGAATCCGGTTGCTTATGTGGCAGCGACCCCGAATTCGAATGGGTTGTATCCGCTTAATCCGACTTCTCCGAGTCAGATAACGGTTTCAGGGATGGATATCTCGTCTTCGATTACGAGTGGAGCGATGTGTGGGCGGTATACTTCCATGACTGGATCGATTGCGACGCTACGTTCGAAGTTGAGTCTTTTGGCGCAGCAAGTTGCGACGGCTGTAAATGCTCAATACACGCCGGAGCAGGCGACGGAGTTTTTCCAGACCGGCTTGGCGACGGGATTAATTCAAGTCAATACCGCCCTCAGCGCGTCGACATTGGCGACAGGGCCCAAGGCTGATCCTTCAGGAAGCTTGGTGAACTCGAATACGAATGCGGGGGACAGCACCTTTATTAAGGCGATTGCAAGTGTTCGCTCGAAGCTGTTTTCCACTGCTAGTATCCCTGCTGCTGGGGCAACAGCCGGCGTGATTGACGGTCGCTTGGGCGACTTTGTGAGAACCACAGTAGCTTCTTTGGCCCAAAGCGTGCAAAGCGCTGGCACGAGGGCCGATGAGGCGAAAGTGATTGATACAGCGATCCGAGCCCAGCGGGATGCGGTGAGTGCCGTGTCGCTCGATGAGGAGACTACAAACCTGATGCAGTATCAGAGAGCTTATCAGGCTAACGCGAAAGTGATCTCGGTTTTGGATTCGATGTTGGATTCCCTCATCAATTCCATGGTGCGCTAAGTTAAGTAACTTTTTTTGAACGGAGACTGAAATATGCGAGTTCCAAATATGACGATGTCGGATGGTGTTGTGGATCGTCTCAACACCCTTCGCGGTCAGCAAAATAAGCTCAACCAAGAGTTGTCGACCGGTCAGCGGTTCATGCTTCCAAGCGAGGACCCCCAAGCTGCTAGTCGGGTGATGTCGCTTCGTTCGGAGATGGCGGTTACGCAGCAGTACGCCCGGAATTCCGGAATTGCCTCAGGCGTGTCACAGGCTTCGGGCTCAGCTCTGAGCAATCTCTATTCGGACTGTTATCTGAATGCGACTGAGATTGTTGCAAGCGCTTCGAGTGGCAATGTTTCTCAAGCTGAGCGCAGTGCTTATGCGACGACGGTGAACCAACTTGTGCTGCAGGCGATACAGCTGGGGAACACGCGGTTCAATCAGCAGTATATTTTTAACGGAACAGACATTGCTAACCCTCCATACGTGGGAGTGTCGACGGATCCAGGGGATTCGGACGCGCACCCAACCTCTGTCACTGGGCCGCAGAGTGACGCCAGCGGGAATCCTCCTGGGGATGGCATTGCGATCAAACTCTCGGATTCTCTATCGATCTCGCCTTACAGCCGAGGAGAGAGCAATGCGAAGTTGACCAGTTTCATTTCTCGACTCATCTCGCTTCGCGATGCTTTGGAAGACAATGATGCGGCGCGAATCCAAACTACGGGGAATGATATCAAGTCTTCGGAAGCGGATTTGGCGAACATGATCGCTGAAAATGGAGCCCAAGGGAGCCGTTTGGATTCTTTGAAGGCCTCGATGGAAATTCGGTTTGCGGATGTTGGTGATTTGATTGGACGTGAATCTTCGGTGGATATTGCTCAGACGATGGTGAATCTCACGAAGACGCAAACGGCCTATCAAGCGGCCATGCAAGCTGGGGCTCAAATCCTGAAGCTATCGCTGCTGGATTATATTCGCTGAGTTTTTGGATTCTGCGGCAATTGTCATTGTGTTTCTTTTTAATGAGAAACCGCTTGCCGTTTGGAGTCCTTCGAGTAGCCTCTGCGCTCCCTGAGAGACCCTATCGTCCAGTGGCCTAGGACACTCCCCTTTCACGGGAGTAACACGGGTTCGAATCCCGTTAGGGTCGCCACTTTCATCGAAAGTGGCTGTTGTCTTTGCTAAGATTTTGAACCCTCAGTTTCCCTTCTGTGACTAAGAGTTAGGAAGGGTTGGAAAAAGGGTTTCCACCACCGATTTTTACACGCTAAAAGTCAGGGCTGATTTTCCACCACTCGCTAATACCCTTCCATGGCCACCTACATTGAAATGCCCAAACTCGCAGATACCATGACGGAGGGGACTCTCCTGAAATGGCGTAAAAACGTTGGAGACAAAGTGGTTACGGGTGATGTTATTGCCGATGTGGAAACGGATAAGGCGACGATGGAAATCGAAAGCTTTAACGATGGAGTCCTCCATGAGTTTTTGGTGAAAGCTGGTGAGAAAGTGCCGATTGGTTCGAAAATCGCAGTGCTCTTAGGGAAAGGCGAGACAGCTCCAGCTCCTGAGGCAATTGCAGCGGCAAAGGCCTCTGCAGCGACCCCGGTCGTAGTGGCGGGTCCGGCGACCTCGGCTTCTCCAGCGGTAGTTGTTGTAGCAGGAGGGGGGATTGCAGCTGCATCTGGAGTAAGTGGTGGGGCACGGGAGAAGAGTTCGCCGCTTGCGCGGAAAGTTGCCCGTGAGAAGGGGGTGAGGATTGACTCGCTTAAAGGAAGCGGCCCTGGTGGGCGCGTGGTGGTGAAGGATGTTCTTTCTGCGGCGGTCGTCGGATCGAGTTCCAGTGTGGCGGTCGTAGCGGTCTCCGGGGTGGCTCCGATTCAGATTCCTAGCGCGGGTCCTGGCGACCAAATGATTCCGCTAAGCGGAATGCGGCGTATCATCGCGGATCGGTTGCTCGCTAGTAAAACGCAAATTCCGCACTTCTACCTCCATGTTGAAGTTGACGCGGGACCGATGATGCGGATGCGCGCTGAATTAAATTCTGGTGGGGATAAGAGTGAGGGAGCGCTGAAGCTCACGGTGAATGATTTTATTCTCAAAGCAGTCGTGGGCGCAGCGGTGCGCGTGCCAGCGGTTAATGCTTCTTTTGCGGGGGACTCTATTCTGCAATACGGTTCTGTGAATCTTTCAGTCGCTGTCGCTGTGGAGGATGGTTTGGTGACGCCAGTCATTAGAGATGCACAATCTAAGAGTCTTGCTGGAATCAGCGAGTCGGTGAAGGACCTCGCATCTCGTGCTCGTGCGAAAAAATTGAAGCCCGATGAGTATCAAGGGGGGACCATCACCGTTTCAAACCTCGGGTCGTATGGAGTCGAATTTTTTGATGCGATTATCAATCCTCCGCAGTCGGTGATTGTGAGTGTTGGCGCGATTTTGAAGAAGCCTGTGGTGGGGCCTGGAGACGCGATTGTGGTGGGACAACGACTCGCTATTGGCGTTAGCGCGGATCATCGGGTTGTCGACGGTGCGGTTGCTGCGCAGTACTTGGCAGAGCTTAAGCGTCTGATTGAGTCGCCGTCGCTGTTGCTGATTTAATGATTCAATGAGCGGACCGATGCGGAAGAGCGGTTCATGGCTCAAGAAGCCCTTGAATCGATGATTTAAGGGCTTTCTGCTCACTCCGTATTTTCTTCTAATCGATCTCGTAGAGATGCAGCTCTCGGGAGGGGCTAGGGGGACGCGTTTAAGATTCCGAATTGCTGATTTCAACCATCCTGCACTTTAAAAGTATGTCTGTTCTTGTTGTTGGCTCTATCGCCTTAGACACCGTCAAAACGCCTGTGGAGGAGCATGCCGATTTGCTCGGGGGCTCTGCAAGTTACGCCGCCGTGGGGGCGAGTTTCTTCTCGCCAGTAAAACTCGTTGGGATTGTGGGGGAAGATTTTCCGAACGAGCACATCGCTTATCTAAAGGGGCGCAACATTGATCTTGGAGGACTGCAGCAGGTTCCTGGGAAAACGTTTCGCTGGTCTGGAGAGTACATGTGGGACATGAACACTCGTGAGACTCGTTCTGTGGAGCTCAACGTATTTGAGCATTTCACGCCTACACTTCCGTCTGCGTATGTGGAAAGTCCTGTGGTGTTGCTCGCAAACATTGCCCCGAGCTTGCAGAGCCACGTGCTTGATCAGATGAGTCGTCCGCAATTCGTCATCGCTGATACGATGGATTTGTGGATCAACATAGCGCGAGGGGACTTGGAGGCGTTGCTCCAGCGTGTGGACATGCTGATTTTAAATGACAGTGAAGCGCGTCAGTTCACGCAAGAAACTAGTCTGATCAAAGCTGGAGCGAAGATCCGGACAATGGGGCCGAAGTATGTGGCGATTAAAAAGGGAGAGCATGGCTGCTTGCTGTTTGGAGATGGGGAGTTCTTTTCGTGCGGGGCATATCCTCTCGAGGACATCCATGATCCAACTGGTGCGGGAGATACTTTTGCAGGCGGCTTAGCGGGTTATCTTGCGGCGCGAGGCAACGGATCCATTGGATTCTCGCAGCTCCGACACGCGGTTGTTTTCGGTAGTGTTTTGGCAAGTTTCAACGTGGAAGCCTTTAGTCTCGAGAGACTCCGTAGTTTGACGCAAATGGACATTGAAGCTCGCTATCAGGCGTTCCATAAGATGAGTCAGTTTGAGGTGCTCGGGTGAAGTCCGTCCTCCGGGTTCGATCTTATTTGGCCAAGTATCCATTGCTGACAGCAGGGATGCTTGGGACGGCATTGGCGTCGACGGCACTAGTCAGTGTTTTCCCCAAGGCGACGCAGTTGATTGTGGACGACGTTGGACAAGGCCATGGAGAGCGGATCTGGTGGTTGGTCGGGGTCGCCTTGAGTGCTTTTTTTGTCAGGGAACTGCTCGCGGCAGTCCGGTTGGTTCTCAACAACACGCTGGAACAAAAAGTCATTTTTGATCTTCGCAGTGATTTGTATGCCCACATCCAGCAACTGCCTTTGCGTTGGTTTGATAATCGTTCGACGGGTGATTTGATGACGCGTGTCATGGAGGATGTAAACTCCGTTGAGAGAGTTTTGATTGATGGGGTCGAACTGGGCGCGGTGAGCCTTGTTCAGGTCGTTGTGGTGGTGGCAATGCTATTCGCGTACCATCCAAAGTTGGCGTGGTTGGCGTTGATTCCGATCCCGTTTTTGGCGGCGGGTGCGCTTGCTTACACGTTGACTGCAAAGTCGCGTTACCGAGGACAACGGAAGGCGGCATCCGCGATGAATTCGATGCTCCATGACAACCTCGCTGGGATTCGTCAGATCAAGACATATGTGCGTGAAGGGGAGCAGCATGCGGAGTTCAACAAGGCTAGTGCGGAAGTGCAACGCGCCACCTTGGTGGTGATGCGCGCTTGGGCTATCTATAGTCCTTCGATGGGGTTTCTTGCTTCGCTGGGAACGGTGCTGATGGTGGGATTTGGATCGCGGGCTGTGTTGAACCACGAGATGAGTGTTGGGGAGCTTACAGGTTTTTTATTGCTCGCTGGTTTTCTGTACGAGCCCGTCGGTCGTTTGCATCAACTCAATCAAATCCTGCAATCAGGACGTGCGGCAGGAGAGAGGGTTTTTGAAATTCTCGATGAGAAGATCGAGCCTGGTTCGGATGCGGGATTGCTGGAGAGAATCGAGGTGAAAGGGAATGTGGAGTTTCGAAAGGTGGGATTTTCCTACGGGAATGATGTGCCTGTGCTGTCGGAGGTGACGTTACACGCGCGCTCAGGTGAGACGGTTGCTCTTGTTGGCGAAACAGGAGCCGGGAAGACCACTGTGGTGCAGATGCTGACTCGGTTTTATGAGTATGAATCTGGGGAGATACTTCTGGATGGCCGTTGCATTCGGGACATTTCGCGCGGGGCGCTTCGGAATGCAGTGGGGATGGTGACTCAGGAGAGTTTTCTGTTTAACGGAACGATTGGAGAGAATTTGCGGGTGGGGAAACCTGATGCGACGGATGCAGAATTGTGGGAGGCATTGAAGGCCGCGGATGCGTTAGAGTTTGTGGAGCGGCTTCAGCAGGGTCTCGACACGGTTGTTGGAGAGAGGGGAATCAAACTTAGCGTTGGTGAAAAGCAGAGGGTGTCGATTGCGCGTGTTCTTTTGAAGGATCCACCAGTGCTGATATTGGACGAGGCCACGGCGAGTGTTGATACCGAGACCGAACGGCAAATTCAGAAGGCATTGGAGCGGTTGATGCAGAAGCGAACGTGTTTTGTGATCGCACATCGCCTGTCGACGGTGCGTAACGCAGATCAAATTTTGGTGATGAGTCGTGGAAGGATTGTGGAGCGGGGCCGTCATGAAGAGTTGCTCGCGTTCGGTGGGATCTATGCGCGGTTGTGCGAAAACAGCGAGTTGCGGTGAGGAGGAGGGATGGAAACTTTTGATCTTTTGGTTGTTGGGGGTGGGGCGGCTGGATTTTTTGGCGCGATTACTGCCGCAGAGGCTAGGAAAGGTCAGCGGATTCTGATTGTTGAAAAGGGATCGCAGGCTTTGACCAAGGTGCGAGTTTCGGGTGGTGGGCGATGCAATGTGACGCACGCCTGTTTTGAGCCGAGGGCGCTTTCGACGCGTTATCCCAGAGGTGCACGGGCGCTGCTTTCGGCCTTTGCCCGCTTTCAGGCGCGAGACACGGTGGAGTGGTTTCGAGGGCGGGGCGTTGCGCTGAAGGTTGAGGAGGATGGACGGATGTTTCCGGTAACAGATGACTCTGCAACGATTGTGGAATGTTTGCAGGAAGCCGCGCGGCGGGGAGGGGTGGAGACTCGCCTTCGATGTGGGGTTGAGGATCTAAAGCTGGGAGAAGGATCTGGAAAATGGAGGGTTAGTCTTTCCGATGGAACGCAGGCGGAAGCGAAGCGAGTGTTGGTATCAACGGGAGGGTGTCGTTCTGGAAATTTGGCGGAGATTTTAGCGAGGTTGGGGCATCGAGTGGAGAAGCCCGTACCCTCCTTATTCACCTTCCATATCACGCAGAAGTGGGTTCAGGGTCTTTCGGGGTTGGCGATCGAGGACGGCGAAGTGAGTGTGCCTGGAACCGGCTTGAAAGAGCGTGGACCCATTTTATTCACGCATTGGGGGTTGAGTGGGCCGGCTATCTTGCGTCTGTCGGCTTGGGGGGCGCGAGAATTAGAGGAGCGTGGATACGAGTTTGTATTGCGAATTCAATGGCTGCCGGGAATTCGGACGGAGGATGTGGTGGAATCGTTACAGAAAAATCGGTCGGAGTTTCCGGCTAGATTGGTTTTCAACGGTCCCTCGATTGGAGGAGTGCCTGCCCGTCTTTGGGAAGCGATTGTTGGCGATGCGGGGATTTCAGATCAAGAACGCTGGAACCAGCTGCCGCGAGCCCGAATGCTCTCGCTTGCGGAGCGATTGGTTCGAATGGATTTATCGGTTTGCGGCAAGAGTTTGCACAAGGACGAGTTTGTAACGTGCGGGGGTGTGAGTTTGAAGGAGGTCGATTTTCGCACGATGGAAAGTCGGATTCATCCGGGACTCTACTTTGCTGGAGAAGTGCTGGATGTGGATGGGGTGACTGGAGGCTTCAATTTTCAAGCTGCTTGGAGTACAGGTTGGATCGCAGGGCAGGCGATCAGCCGTCCGTGAAGCGTCTATTTTAAACCGATCTCCATCATGCCAATCCGTGAACGAATGAGCCGCGATGAGGCCGTTGCGCGAGTAAGAGCTGTCTACGAGGAACTCGATAAACGCCCCGTCGAGCGCGATTGTGTCAGGAGAACGGAGTGCTGTCGGTTTCGACTCACGGGAAAGACACCTTATTTGACTGCAGGTGAGGCCTTGGTTCTTGCTGAGGCGCTTCGGGCAGCAGGAAAGGGTCGGATGATGGAGCCTGCGGACGGGAGTTGTCCGGTGCTGAATCCGAAGACAGGTGGATGTGAGGCTTACGCTGCACGGCCCTTCAGTTGCAGGACGCATTTTTGCGCCGCGGCGGGAGGGCCTTATTCGCGGCGCGAGGTGGTGGATTTAATTCGCAAGCTTGAGGATGTCGATACAGCGCTGCTTGGAAATGGCGCGCAGACGTTGCCTGCAGCCCTCAAAGAGGCGCTTTCGCAGCCGATGATACGAGGCGGCCGCGAGGTGCACTCAAAGGCAACGCCCCGAGCGCGTGGCCGGGGTTAGTTTATTTCGAGAAGGTCAAGGGCACCGTTTTGCCCGGCAACATTCGAATGCGTGGCTGTCCGCTGTTTGACAACCTTGATCAGGGAGTGTCCTTGCTTGGAGCGGGTGCGGGGCCTTTGCCGGGGCGAAGGGCGGTGATGCGACCGTTGAATCCGGCGATGACAATGACCGCGGCGTCTTTAGAACTTGGGATCGGTTTGCCGTTAATGGTCTGAGCAAGGCACATGAACATGTAAGGAAGCGGGTTTGGAAGTTCAGAATTACCTTCCTCTCGAAGAGCTTCTCCTCGAGGGGTGAAAAGAATCTGTTTTGAGAAAAGCTGAGTGCCGCTGTTGCCTCCCTTGACCCATTTTAGGGGAGTGTTGCTGTCAGGGGTTCCGCTGAAGTCTTCCGCACGTGCGGCAATCTCGGCGAATGTGGGAAATGCAGCGGGAAGGTTGCCCTGAGGAATGATGCTCACGCCTTCGATTCGGGTGAGCGGGCTGACTGGAACGGCGACTGCGCCTCCGCCGGCATCACTCGGGAGCCTCTTTTTATCGGGCTTCACGCGGAAGTTCATGAGCCAGAGTTCGTCCTGACCGCTCGGGGATTGAGTGGACGGAACCTGAGCGATTCCAGTCCATACGTAGGCGTTCTGGGATCTCGCCTCCATTCGGGCGCTTTCGAGGGCAAGCGTTACACCGGAGATGGCTTGTTCAATTTTTTTCCCCTTCAAGATTCCGCCCATGCTGGGAGCCAGAATGCCCATGATCATGATAATGATCCCAAGAACAACCAGGAGTTCGACCAACGTAAATCCGTGGGAACTTTTCTTTCGGACAGTGGCGCGAGACGAGTCTGTCATAGAGGGGGTGTGAAGAACGTAGCGGAGTCTCGGCGCGCGGGCAATCTGGAGCAGCAGGTGCGAAAAAAGGGAGTGGTTTGATTTAAATCTCGAGGCGGATTGCCCCTAGTACTCCTTGCGCATGTTACTGGGCAGGATATTGAGCTCTGCGCGGTATTTGGCCACGGTGCGTCGAGCAATTGGAATTCCCCGTTTCTCGAGGGCATCCACGATCTCCTTGTCGCTTAGAGGGCTGTGCGTATTTTCGCCTCGGACCAATTCGGAGATTTCAGCTTTGACGCTTGTGTTCGAGAGGGAGTTGCCGTCGGACTTTTGGTAACCAGGTGTGAAGAAGTACTTTATCTCGAAGACGCCGTGAGGCGTGGCCATATACTTTCCGGAAATCGCTCGGCTAACCGTCGTTTCATGGACTCCAACGGCATCCGCCACTTGGACCATGGTCATGGGGCGGAGCGCACTGGTTCCAACCTCCATGAACTCTTTCTGACGGGCTAAAATCTCGTGCGCGATGTTGGCGATGGTCTGCTGACGCTGATGGATACTCTTGATCAGAAATTTGCCGCTCCGAATTTTGTCTCGAATGTAGTCCTTCACCTCGCTCTCCCCATTCTCTTGAGACATCAAATCCTTGTAGGTGTTTGAGATTCGGAGGTGCGGAATTTGATCGCCGTTGAGTGCGATTTGCCATTCGTCCCCGATCTTTTCGATGGAGACATCAGGGAGCACATAATTGTTGGGATCGGGAGAAAAAATCTGTCCGGGTTTGGGATCCAGCGTAGCGATAAAGTTCGCGGCGCGTTGGATCTGATCGGTGGGGATGGCTAACCGGCGGGAAATCTCTGGGAATCGGCGTTTACCGAGGTCTGGAAGGAATCGTTCGACGATCCGCCATTCTACGGAGCCTTCTTTGCCCAGGCGTTTGAGTTGGATGAGCAGGCAGTCGCGCAGGTCCCTTGCTCCGACACCGACTGGGTGAAATTGATGGATGGAGTGCAAAACCCGTTCGACATCTTCCAGTGGAATGGAGTGGGTTTCTGCGATTTCCTCGGGAGTGGTTTGGAGAAAGCCGTGGTCGTCGAGGTTGCCGATGATTAATTCAGCGGTTTTCTGGTCAGCGCCGGCGAGGCCGTGGGCGTAGATTTGTTCGAGCAGATGCTGTTGGAGCGTTTCTTCTCGGACGATGGAGTCGAAGAAGAACTGGCGGCGTTCGTCATCCTCCGCAGAGCGACCGGAGTAGGTGGAGGTCTGGGCCATGTAGTCGCGCCACTCGTCATCGAGCTTGGCGAGGCGGTCAAATTCTTCGCGGAACTCCTCTTGTTCGCGCTGACGATCTTCGATGGAAGGCTCGGTGCGTTCCTCTTCGAGGGTCGGGTTTGTTTGGATTTCCTGTTGGATCAGATTGCGCAGCTCCAAGATAGGGGCCTGCAGAATTTGCAGGCTCTGTTGGAGTTGGGGTGCCAGAACCTGTTGTTGAGACAGGCTTTGGGTTTGGGAAAGACCGGCCATTCCTCCCACTTTAACTTGTTCGACGAGTCGCGCAAGCAAGCATCGGGCCACGCGCGGTGGAAAAATGGGTTGAAATCCGAATTTTTGATGCAACTGGGGGGACTCGGCCGCCTCAGGACCAAGCGGTCCACAGGAGGCGCAGACAGATGGCACCGACAACAAGGATGAAGGCGGATCGGACGATGCGCGTGCCTTTTTGGATCACAAGCCCAGCTCCAATTCGGGCTCCTAGCATCTGCCCGACTCCCATCAAGAGGCCCGGCCACCAGAGAACCTTGCCTGCTAACGCGAGCGCTCCCAATGCCGCAAGGTTGCTCGTGCAGTTCATGATTTTTGTGTGGGCGGTGGCTCGGGCAAGGTTCAACCCGAGGCCCAAAACAAAGGCCAGTGCCCAGAACGAACCGACTCCAGGGCCGAAGAAGCCGTCGTAGAACCCAAGTGTGAGGCCAAACAGGGTATGAAAAATGGCTGGAGAAATTTTCTGGCTGGAATCCCGGTCACCGAGATTCGGTCGTAAGAGGAAGAAAAGAACCACGCCCATCAGAAGGAAGGGAATGCCGCGACGCAACATGGTGTCGGGGACTTGCTGAATGAGTTTGGCGCCTAGGGTTGAGCCGATGGCGGTGCAGATGATTCCTGTGCCGGTTCCATTCCAGTCGATTAGCCCGGCTTTGGTGTAGTGCCAGGCAGCGCTTGCGGAGCCGAAAGAGCCTTGGAGTTTATTCGTCCCAAGCGCAAAAGCCGGAGGAATGCCAACGCTTAATAGGGCGGGGACCGTAAGGAGACCGCCGCCTCCGGCGATCGCGTCGATAAATCCCGCCGCCACACCGGCGAGAAGCAGCAGAATCCAGCTAAGCGGGGCGAGTTCAGACATAGAGCGCCTTCGAGGTGCCGAGGTGAAGGAGCGATGGGAATGGACTTTGTCGGCGGGGAGGAAATTTTTACGGAAGGAGTAATATCGTGAGCCGTTTGGGGCCGTGAGCCCCAAGGACGAGGATTCGTTCGATGTCTCCAGTGCGGCTTGGGCCGGTAATGAACGAGATCATGCTGGGATATTGCCCGCGGTACTTGGCTGCCAGTGAGGCGTACGCCTCAGTAAGATCCGTGACCAGTTGGGATCGTCGTGCCACGACAAGGTGGTGTGGCGGAAGAACGCTCAGGACACGGCCTCCAGAGCTTGGGCCGGTGACGCAGACGGAGCCCGTTTGAGCAACTAGCAGTTCACATTCGGTGAGACCGGCATCGGAGGCTTCCAATGCATCCTTGTCGTATCCTTCGTCCACCCAAAGGCGTTCGAGGTCGGCTGGAAAATGGGGTTCCATTGCGGATGTGAGTTCGCCGCGATGGAGACCCAGGGTTTTCCAAGAATTCTCGGATGCGAGTCTGGCAACGTGCGAGGCCGCTGTGGCAGCCGAGTCACAGAGGATGAGTTCGCTGCGAAGTGTTTCAGAGAGTTGTGTAAAGAGGGCTAGACGCTCGTCCGGAGTGGGGCCTACCGGAGGGAGCCACTCACGAAAGTGTGCGGTGGTGGGTTCGCCTCCTGCGGAGCGTTCTGCGGGATGGTGGAGTGGGGCGGGAATGCGGAGGGCTTCGCGGATTCTGCCCAAAACGGCATCTCGATCGTTCTGGGGTGCATTCATCGGACGCCTCCTTGTTGTTTGGCTGCCTGATGCGCCTTAAACTGTGTGCGGAACGATTTCCTCGCAGCCTCGGGAAAATCCCGAGTGGCTGTCCATGCGATGACTGGGTCCACGGCAGTACCTTGAATGAGTGGGTGGAGCATGGATCCGAGGGGTGCGAATTTGGTGGCGAGTTTGTAGAGGGCTGGACGACGCATCAGAACGGCGAATGCTTTCCAGAGCAGCCCTTCCCCCGGGGCCGGTTTTTGAGCTGCGGCGTTGCGGCGGTTGTGGAGGAGGTGATGGTGGATGTCGATGCCGACTGGGCAGGTTTCTGTGCAGGCGCCACAAAGGGAAGACGCGCCGGAGAGGTGTTTCCAGTCTTGGAGGCCTCGGAAGTGAGGGGTAATCACGGAGCCGATGGGGCCTTGGTAAGTGGTGCCGTAGGTATGGCCTCCGATATTTTTAAAGATGGGGCAAACGTTCAGACAGGCTCCGCAGCGGATGCAGTGAAGGGCATCTCGCTGTTCGGGATCGGCGAGCAGGCGTGTGCGATGATTGTCTAGAAGCACGACGTGAAATTCTTCTGGCCCGTCGTTTTCTCCAGGTTGGCGTGGACCTCCGTACATGGAGTTGTAGCCGGTGAGGTGCTGGCCGGTTCCGGCGGTGGCTAGCATCGGGAGAAGCAGGGCGAGGTCAGCGAGTCGAGGAACGACTTTTTCGATTCCGACAAGCGCTACGTGGATCTTGGGAACCCCAACGGTTAAGCGGGCGTTTCCCTCATTCTCGGTGATCGAGATCATCCCAGTTTCGGCCACGATAAAGTTTCCACCCGAGATGCCCATGTCCGCTTCAACGTAGGTGCGGCGCAACACGCGTCGCGCGATCATGGTGAGTTCCTCAGGGCTGTCGGTTTTAGCCGTGCCGAGTTCTCGGTTGAACAGGTCGCTAATTTCGTCTCGGCGCAGATGCATGCACGGAAAGACGAAATGGTAAGGAGCCTCTCCCTTTAGCTGTTGGATAAACTCTCCAAGATCGCTTTCGACCACCCCGAATCCTGCGGCAACCAAGGCCTCATTGAGGTGTATTTCTTCGCCAGTCATCGCCTTGGACTTAACGATGGCGCGAACATTGCGCGCCTTCGCCAGATTCAGGATGTAGTCGCGGGCCTGTTGGCTGTTGCTGGCCCAAAAGACTTTGCCTCCGCGGGCGGTGAATTGACGTTCAAATTCCTCCAAGTACTGGTCCAGATGGTTAACCGCCTCGTGCTTAATGGTGGCGGCGGCGGCGCGTGCAGCTTTCCAGTCAGTGAAGGTGGCGCCGGTTCGATTGCGGGCCGATTGGTAATTGTGGAGGGCTTTGCGTACGGCGTCGCGCCTCGGGGAATCCCCTGTGGTGCGGTCAGCGTCTTGCAGGAACTGATCCTTGGGAGGAGAAGAAAGGGCGCTCATGGGGTGTCGAGGACTTCCGCTAGGTGAAGGCATTTTACGGAGCCGATGTTTCGGTCTAACCAACCGCCGATTTGCATCAGGCAACTGGAGTCGTTGCTGATGACATAGTCGGCTTTAGTTTCACAGATGGCATTACATTTTACCTCGGCCATGGCTGTGGAGATCTGAGGGTATTTCACGGCGAAGGTTCCTCCGAAACCGCAGCAAGTTTCGGCTTCCGACATCTCAACGAGTTCCAATCCCTTCACGTGCCGGAGCAATTCTCGAGGGGCCTGTTTGGTACCGAGTTCACGAAGCCCGTGGCATCCATCGTGAAAAGTAGCGCGTCCCTCAAATTTCGAGCCGAGATCGCGCACGCCGAGCTTGTTCACCAGAAACTCAGAAAATTCCCAGGTTTTTGAGGAGATCGATTTGGCAGCAGCTTCCTCTGGGTGGTCGTGGAAGAGTTCGGGGTAAAAGACCTTCATCATGGCTCCGCAGGACCCAGAGCCTGATACGATGACGTCAGCGTCTGCAAAGGCCTTAAGTTGATGAGAGGCGACGGAACGGGCCTCGTCCCAGTACCCTGAGTTGAAGGGGGGTTGGCCGCAGCAAGTTTGGGATTCAGGGACTTCAACAGTGTGACCGAGTCTCTCAAGGATGCGTACCATCGACATGGCGACGTTTGGGTAAAGCGAGTCGATAAAACAGGGGACGAACAGGGAGATGCGCATGGGAGAAGAAGCGATTCTTATAGCATGGCGGGGGGAGGGGGGGCAGGCAATCCTGCAGAGCAAATTTTGGGAGTTGGCAGGAATATGGGAAAGATGGGATGGAGTGGCCTGTTTCAAATTCGTCACCAAGACGTCACGGAAGTGTCTTCAGAGGCGCGTCGACTCACGGGATGACACGCGTGGACTTGCATTTGCATTCTCGATTTAGCAATCGGCCTGAGGAGTGGATTTTTCGGAAGATCGGAGTGGCCAAAAGTTACTCTGAGCCGAAGGATCTTTATGAGCGACTGAGGGAGCAGGGATTTTCTTATTTTACCCTTACGGACCATCATACTCTGGAGGGAGCTCTGACGTTAGAGGGGCTGCCTGGGGTCTTTTTCTCTGAGCAGGCCACCGTTTTTTTTCCTGAAGACGAGGTTTCCGTCGAGGTTCTCATCTGGGGGCTTAACCGCGAGCAACACACCCAAATTCAGAAGTTGAGGCGGAATATTTATGAGTTTCAAAAGTACCTAAATTTGGAACGATTGGCACACGCTGTGGCTCACCCATTTTTTGCGCCGGAAGGTCGTTTGCAGGCGGTCCATATGGAGAAGTTGCTGCTGCTCTTTAAGCATTACGAGACGCGGAATGGATTGAGATCACCTCTGACGAATGAATTTACCGAGGCCTTTTTTCGCGGATTAACCCAAGGTCAATTGGAGCAGATTGCCGATCGCCATGAAATTGAGCCGACGCACCAGAGACCTTGGGAAAAGATTTTGGTGGGCGGAAGCGATGACCAAGGAGGTGTTTTTCCGGGGCGCGCGTGGACAGCAACTCCTCAAGCGGAGACGGTAGAGGAGTTTTTGGAAAATATCCGGGAGGGACGCTGCTTTGCTGAAGGGGCTTCTGGAGGGCCGGTAACGGTTTCTCACGGCCTTTACAACAAAGTGCGTTATTTCATTGGGGAACGATTTGAATCGGTGCGTAGCTCTCCCTTGGCGCAGAACGCGTTCGCTCGGTTTATGGAGGGGCGTGATCCGACGCAGATCTCTTGGCGGCAGAAGTTGGAACTGGCGGCGGAAGGGATTTTGTCGGGTCAGATATTCCATCTGCTAAAGCCTGCAAATGTGTCTTTGTGGATGACGCTGGCAGAAGTTTTGGACGGCGAGGCTTTGAAGGCCGAATTGACGCGCTTGGCCGAGAGTGGGGCGGGGGTTGAGGACAGAGCGTTTCACATTGCGAACCTATTGGCGAACAAGCTGTCTTTCCATTTTGTGAGCTTGTTTTTGGAGCATGCGAGCGAAGGGAATCTCATGAGGGCGTTTCAGGATTTGGCGGCGATTCTTCCGATTCTGGCCCCGCTCGCCCCGTACCTCTTTGAATTGCACCGTGAGGCTCCCAATGTGCCGTGGTTTCGCTCGATTTCCCGGGCCGTTTACGGGAGGGACTTGCCGAGCTTGGAGCGGCGAAAGATCGCTTGGTTTACCGATACGTTGGAGGATGTAAATGGAGTTTCTAAGACCATTTGTACGCTTGCGGGACAGGGCCGAAAATTGGGGTATGAGGTGACTATTCTCACCAGTCGTGCGGACTCTCGAATTCAGGACGTTCCGCTAAAAAACTTTGAGCCGATTGGGGAGTTTGCGCTCCCGGAATATGAGCTTCAGAGGTTGGCATTTCCACCGATCTTGGAGGTGGTGGAATACATCTGCCGCGAGGGGGTTACGGATGTTGTATTATCCACGCCTGGACCGATGGGGTTGGTGGGTCTTCTTGCGGCGAGGTTGTTGGGGTTGCGTGTGAGCGGGATCTATCACACTGATTTTCCGCGGTACGTTCGCATTCTCACGGAGGACGGATCTTTGGAGACCTTGGCATGGACATACATGCATTGGTTTTACACAGGTTTGGACGCTCTTTACGTGAACAGTGAGCCTTACCGGCAGGCTTGGGTCGAAAGAGGGGCAACTTCCTGGAAGTTAAGGCTTTTGCCGCGCGGGATGGATCTGAGTTTTTTCAACCCGACCCGTCGGCAGGCGGATTATTGGACGCGGCGCGGGGTAGGTTCGTGTGAGGTGGTCCTTCTCTACGTGGGAAGGATTTCAAAAGAAAAGGATCTCGACTTGTTGGTCAGTTGTGTGAGGAACCTTCCAAAAGGCGTTGCCAAAATGGCATTTGTAGGAGACGGGCCCTACAGAGGTGAGATCGAAAAAATGCTGCCGGAGGCCATTTTTACGGGTTACCTGACTGGAGAGGATTTAGCAGCGGCCTATGCCTCTGCGGATGTCTTTCTTTTCCCAAGCACGACCGACACCTATGGGAATGTTGTTGTGGAGGCCTTGGCCAGCGGACTGCCTTGCGTCGTGTCCGACGAAGGCGGTCCTAGCGGCTTGGTAAAGCATGGCCTGACGGGTTTTGTGACCAGGCGTGGGGATTGCGGCGATTTTGCGGAACAAACCATCAGACTCATCGCGGATCAGGAGTTGAGGTCGGCTATGGGGCGCAACGGGCATGCTTCCGTGAAGGGAATGGACTGGAAAAGTGCAGCACGGCAGTTGTTTTCCGAAATAGTATCGTAAGCAGCTTTCTATAAGCTTTTTGCATTTATAGTGTGATGGCTGCGGTTGCGCTTGAAGAGGTGTTTTTAACAAAAAAAACAAAACTCTCCCTTGCCTAAAGTGGCCAAGATCCCTTATACACCCCGCCCCTTCGCGCTCTCGGGATTTCCCGCTCTCGCGGCTTCGGCTTCTGTGCCGTGGACGCTTGAGAGGTGTGCTCTTGAGAAGCGAAGCCGACAAAAGGGATGCGGTTTTTGGCTCTCGGGAGCCAGCCTCGCCTAACTGTCCGGCCAATACTCCCGGCCGAACCAACGGAGAAACCATAGCCACTGAGCTTTCATGCCAACGATCAATCAGCTCGTCCGTAAAGGGCGTAATAAGATTCAGGTGAAGTCGAAGAGTCCTGCGATGACCAAGTGCCCCTTCCGGCGCGGAGTCTGCGTGCAGGTGATGACGCGTACTCCTAAGAAGCCCAACTCGGCGCTTCGGAAGGTTGCAAAGGTTCGCCTGACGAATGGCTATGAAGTCATCGCTTATATTCCGGGAGAGGGTCACAATCTTCAGGAGCACTCAATTGTTTTGGTGCGCGGTGGACGTGTGAAGGATTTGCCAGGTGTTCGTTACCACATTGTTCGCGGCACTCTTGATGCCCTCGGTGTAGACGGTCGCCGCCGCTCCCGCTCCAAGTACGGAGCAAAACGTCCTAAGCCTGGTCAGGTCGCTGCGGCCGCTGGTAAGGGCGGGAAGAAAAAGTAATTTTCGTATTTAGCTCTCCATCAAAATTAGCCATGTCTCGTCGTCGTCGCGTCATTCACAAGGAAGAGAAACTAGACAGCCGTTACGGCAGTGCTGTCGTGGCTCGTCTCATCGCTAGCGTTATGCAGAGCGGTAAAAAGTCGCTTGCGGAAAGAATCGTCTACACGGCGATTGAGAAGACTCGGCAAGCCTCTGATACCGTAGACCCTCTTGAGGTTCTCAACAAAGCTGTTGAGAATGTCCGCCCGCGCTTGGAGGTGAAGAGCCGCCGCGTCGGCGGGGCCACTTATCAGGTTCCTATGGAGGTCGCGCCTGCGCGCGCTTTGGCTTTGGCGATGCGCTGGCTAGTGGGCTATGCCAAGTCGCGGAAGGCCACGGGGCTCGCTGACGCCCTTGCGAACGAACTCAGGGACGCTGCTAACGGGCAGGGCAACGCTATTAAGAAAAGAGACGACACCCACAAGATGGCACAGGCTAATCGTGCATTCGCTCATTTCCGATTCTAGCTCGTTCTCTCATTTTAACCCGCTTCAAGGCGTAAAAATCTCTCATCCGTGTCTACTAATCCGAACTCTCCCAATAGAGCATACCCGCTAGAGCGGACTCGTAATATTGGTATTGCTGCGCACATTGATGCAGGCAAGACAACCCTCACTGAGCGTATCCTGTTCTATACGGGAATGATTCATAAGATGGGCGAAGTTCACGAGGGAACGACCGTCACTGACTGGATGGAGCAGGAGCGTGAGCGTGGAATCACAATTACTTCCGCAGCAACCACTTGCTTTTGGCAACAGACAAAGCAGGAGTCTGTCTATAAGAAGTTTGAGGGCATCAAGATGCGGGTGAACATCATCGACACCCCGGGGCACGTAGATTTCACTGCGGAAGTTGAGCGTTCCCTGCGTGTTCTGGATGGTGCGATTGCTGTTTTTGATGCCGTTGCTGGGGTTCAGCCACAGTCCGAGACTGTGTGGCGCCAAGCGACAAAGTACAATGTTCCTCGTATTGCATTCATCAATAAGATGGATCGCGTGGGTTCCGATTTTAACGCAGCGATTGACTCGATGCGTAAAAAACTGGGAGCCAATGCGTGGCCGGTTTTGATTCCGATTGGTGCGGAGGACACGCTTCGCGGTCAACTCGATGTGGTGAACCGCAAGGCAATCGTTTACCATGATGACGCTTCAAGCGGCTCAACGTACTCAGTAGAGGAGGTTCCCGCTGAGCTGGTTGATGTATTGGAGGAGGCTCGGGCAAACCTCGTGGAGCAGATTGGCAACCTCGATGAGGAGGTTGGAATGCTCTTCCTAGAAGAGCAGCCCGTTTCAGCTGAGGTTCTCAAGGCAGGGATTCGTCGTCAAACAATTGCCAACAAGTTTTGTCCGGTTGTCGGTGGTTCCGCGTTCAAAAATAAGGGCGTCCAGTATTTGATGGATGCTGTGGTGGATTATCTGCCGAGTCCTCTCGATATCACTGCCGCTAAGGGAATGGATCCTGATACTCTTGAGCACGTGGATGTTATCACGGACGATTCGGGAAAATTTTGTTCACTCGCTTTCAAACTTTGGAGTGATCCATTTGTCGGGAAATTGGTTTTCTTCCGCGTGTATTCTGGGGCCCTTTCCAAGGGTGATACGGTATATAATCCGAGAACAAATAAACGTGAGCGAATTAGCCGAATTATCCAGATTCAGGCAGATAAGCGTGAAGACATCGAGACTTGTTACTCTGGAGATATCGCCGCGATCGTTGGGATTAAGAATATCACGACCGGCGATACCCTTTGTGATGAAAATCACGCTGTTTTACTAGAACCCCCTTCGTTTCCCGATCCCGTAATCTCGATGTCGATCGAGCCAAAGACTAAGCAGGATCAGGAAAAAATGGGGAATGCATTGGCTCGCTTGGCTGAGGAAGACCCGACTTTCCGCGTCTTCACAAACGAGGATACGGGCCAGACAATCATAGCCGGAATGGGTGAGCTCCACTTGGAGATCATCAGAGATCGTCTGCTTCGTGAATTCAAAGTAGATGCAAATTCTGGTAAACCTCAGATTGCGTATAGGGAGACGATTACCACAACTGCAACGGGCGAAGGCAAGTTGATCAAGCAATCTGGTGGACGTGGGCAGTATGGCCATGTGGTTGTTAACGTTCAGCCCAATGAAAAGGGCAAGGGGCTAACAATCGAAAATAAGGTTGTAGGGGGTACGATTCCAAAGGATTATATTCCTGCGGTTAAAAAGGGTTTAGAGGAGGCGGTTTTAAATGGTGTGGTGGGCGGTTACCCTGTAATCGATTTGAACGTTGATATTATTGATGGTAGTTATCACGACGTTGACTCCAATGAAATGGCGTTCAAGATGGCTGCTATTTTCGCTCTCAAAGATGGGATGAAGAAGGCTAAGCCTATATTGCTTGAGCCTATCATGCGCGTCGAAAATTCAACTCCCGATGAGTATCAAGGGGATATTATGGGGGATCTAAACAGGCGGCGTGGGCGGATTGCATCAATAGACAATAAGAATGGTCTGTCGGTAGTGACTGCCGAAGTTCCTTTGGCAGAGATGTTTGGATATGCAACGGCGATCCGTTCCTTGTCAAGGGGTCGCTCTAGCTACTCGATGGAGCCATCGCACTTTGAACAGGTTCCCGAGCAGGTGAAGGCTGCCGTGCTCGACCAGAAGGGAAAAGCTTAATAAATTAAGATATATGACAGGTCAACGCATTCGCATCCGGCTTAAGGCTTTCGATTTTCGCATGTTGGATCAATCGGCTAGCGAGATTGTAGAAACTGCAAAGCGAACAGGTGCCAAGGTTTCTGGGCCTATTCCCCTCCCTACTCGTATTGAGCGTTTCACCGTAAACCGCTCACCTCACGTCGACAAAAAGTCTATGGATCAATTCGAAATCCGGACACACAAGCGGCTTTTGGACATCGTCGAGCCGACCGCCAAGACGGTAGATGAGCTTAAGAAACTCAATCTCCCGGCTGGGGTTGATATCACCATTAAAATCTGAGTAGGATAAATTTTAAAAGATTTTCAAGAAGATGAAAGTTGGACTGTTAGGAAAAAAGCTTGGTATGACTCGCGTGTATGACGCTAGAGGGCGCGTTGTCGCGGTCACGGTGATAGAGGCCGGAGGAAATACTGTTGTCCAGACTAAGACTGTAGAGAAGGAAGGTTACGCGGCAATTCAAGTAGGGTTCGACGATCAGAAGCCGCAGCGTTTGACCAAGGCATCTTTGGGGCATTTTAAAAAAGCCGGTGTGGGGGCGAAGAAGTTGTTAAAGGAATTTCGCTCGAGCGGAGATGGTGCCGAGTTTAGCGAGGTGGATCTAAGTGTGGCTCAATTTTCTGAGGGTGACGCTGTT
>CANFNA010000004.1 GCA_947448395.1 Chthoniobacteraceae bacterium | reverse complement strand
GAAGTGATCGTAAGCGGTTTCGAGCTCTTTTAGCTGTCTGCGGAAGGCCCGAGTGGAGGGAGAGTCTGCTAGGAGCAGGACGACTTGCTGTCCCTGGAACCCTTTCAAGGGTTTTACGTTTTCGCCGATTCTAACTGAAAAATCGGGGGCTGGGCGAACGACGCCACTGTGACTCCAAGGGCTTAAAAAGAGCCATGCGACCGCGGCGGAAACGAAGAGAGTGGAGGATTTCATAGGCCCTTTGGAAAGGGTGGTTAGGGGCGGGAAGTTTTTGGCGTGAGAACCTACACCTTCATGATGTCGGCTTCCTTTAGGGAGGTTGCGTCCTCAATTTTTTTAACGAAACTGTCGGTGAGTTTTTGGACTTCTTTTTCAAAACCCTCAATGGCGTCCTCGGTGAAGCCTCCTTCCTTGGCTACTTTCTTGAGGCCTTCCATCCCATCCCGACGTGCGGACCGAGTGCGAACTTTGGCCTCTTCGGACATCTGTTTCACACTTTTGACAAGGTCTCGGCGGCGTTCTTCGGTCAGCGGCGGAATCGGTAGGCGAAGCAGTTTGCCATCGGAAACTGGAGAGATTCCGACTTTTGATTCACGGATGGCGCGCTCGATATCTTTTGTGGTGGCGGAATCAAAGGGTTGAATGACGATCATCCTCGGCTCTGGGGTGGAGATGAGGGCCAACTGCTTGAGTTTCATTGAGGACCCGTACGCCTCGACATCGAGGTTTTCAACCAGTGCGGGCGAGGCCTTGCCTGTGCGGACTGCGGCGAATTCGTTTACAGCATACTCGAGGGCTTTCTCCATCGATTCTTCGGTTTCAAGCAGGATTTCTTCAGGGTCCATAAAGTGCAGTTAGTTAGGAAGGTCAGTGCGGAAGAGTTTGAGTTTGGCGATGAAGCAAGTCCCCGTCGGGATGTTTATTCAGAAGTCACGAGAGTTCCCACAGATTGCCCGAGCACAGCGTTGCGGATATTGTTTTTGGTCATCAAATCAAACACCACGATGGGAACACGGTTGTCCATGCAAAGGGTGAAGGCAGTGGAGTCCATGACCTGTAATCGCTTGGCGAGGGCTTCGGCGTAGGTGATACGATCGTATTTGGTGGCAGAGGAATCTTTTTTTGGATCTGCGGTGTAGATGCCGTCCACTTTTGTGGCTTTGAGGATGGCTTCGGCGCCGATCTCACTGGCCCGGAGGGCTGCGGTGGTATCGGTTGAAAAGAACGGATTTCCAGTGCCTGCCACGAAAATAACGACACGTCCCAGTTCGAGATGGCGCATGGCGCGGCGACGGATGAAGGGTTCCGCGACGCTCTGGATGGGAATAGCCGTTTGGACACGGGTTGGGACGCCGATGGCTTCCAGCGAAGACTGGAGGGCCATTCCGTTGATCACGGTGGCCAGCATGCCCATGTAGTCGGCGGTGGTGCGTTCCATACCACGGTGGCTTGCGGTAAGGCCGCGCCAAATATTGCCTCCGCCAATGACAATGGCCAGTTCGACGCCCATGGCGTGGACTTCTTTAATCTGAGCGGCGACTTGAGAGACAATTTGCGGAGAAATGGACTCGAGGCTCCCTGGTTCCTTGAGAGCTTCCCCGCTGATTTTCAGAACGATTCGACGGTAATGAGGTGTTGGAGTGGATGCGGATGGGTGAGACATCGGTGAGGGGATGATGCACCGAGGAGGCTTAGGGTTGCAAAGTGCAAAGCGCGGCTGACCGCTTGCGCGGTCGATTTTGACAAGTCAGGATGGGGAGGTATGGCTTCTGACCGCCTTCAGCAGATTCTCGAAGTGAAGAAGAAAGAGATTGCCCGGATCCTTCCTCGGGCTGGGCACTTGCGCGCTGCAGCGCTGCAGCGGAATGATTTTCGTCCATTTTCTCGGGCAATAGACCGTGGGCCAGAGGAGTTGGGGTTGATTGCGGAGGTTAAGAAGGCGAGTCCTTCCGCAGGAGTGATCGCAGCAAATTTTGATCCTTTGGATATCGCCAGGCAGTATGAGGCGGCCGGGGCGCATGCCCTTTCTGTGTTGACCGATGAGCAATTTTTCCAAGGGAAACTGGCTTACCTCAGTCAGATTCGGCAGGAGGTGGGGCTGCCGCTTCTTCGGAAGGATTTTATCATCCACGAGGTTCAGATTGCCGAGGCGGCGGTTGCTGGAGCGGATGCCATACTTCTCATCGTGGCAGCCTTGGAACAGGAGCGGCTTCAGGCCTTGTATGAGGAGGCTATGCTTTTACAGATGGATGTGCTCGTGGAGGTGCACACTGGGGAAGAGCTTGAGAGGGCGTTAGAAATTGGTGCGGAGTTGATTGGGATCAACAACCGCAATCTTGCGACTTTCGAGGTTGATTTGAAGACGACCGAGGAGCTGAGCGAAGAGGTTCCTGAAGGCGTTATTTTGGTGTGTGAGAGCGGGTTAAAAACGGCGGACGATACGCGCCGCGCATTCGATGCGGGGTGCAACGCGATTTTGGTGGGTGAAAGTTTGATGCGCACCGATGATATCGCGGCGCAGGTGAGGGCATTGTTGGGAGTGAGCGACTCTATCGAGTAGGGGAGTAGGGATTCTCCTGCTTCGTGCTCTCGGGGCAGTAGGAATATGCTGAGTGAGTTTTTTGCCTTTGCGTTTTCTAGAAGGACTGGAGGGCCTTGAGTTTCGTCAGTGCCTTACCGTTTTGGATGATTTCAGACGCCATCGAGAGGCCTTTCGAGAGGGTTTCAGCGAGGCCTGCCACCACAAAACCGGCAGCGGAATTAAGGGCCACGACTTGAGACATTGGCCCCGGGCTTTTTCCGCTGAGGATTTTGAGGAGCAATTCTGCGTTTTCGGCGCGATCTCCTCCGCGTAGCGCTTCGACGGGCGTTTGAGGCAGACAGAGGGATGCGGGATTAATTTGAAAGGATTTCAGAGCACCTTCTTCGACGGCGATGGTATCTGCAGGGCCGGCGAGGGTGAGTTCATCGGCTCCACACCCGTGAACCGCCCAGGCTCGTTTTCGACCCAGGCGGGCGAGCACTTCTCCATAACAGAGGAGCAGTTTTTGGGAGTAAACGCCCACGAGTTGATAGCTGGGGCGGGCGGGATTGAGTAGTGGGCCGAGCAGGTTGAAAACGCTTGGAATTCCGCGATCAGCGAGACCTCGGCGAACGGGTCCAATCACTCGGAATGCTGGATGGTAGGCTGGGGCAAATACGAATCCGAGCCCGTTGCGTTTGACGCATTCTCTTAGTTCATGAGGACTCAATTCGATGCGGACCCCTAGGGCTTCTAGGACATCCGCTCCACCGCACTTCGAGGTGATGGCCCGGTTTCCGTGTTTGATAACGGCGGCGCCGCCTGCTGCGAGGACGAACATGGAGGCGGTGGAGATGTTGAAAAGCTCGAGTTTGTCGCCGCCAGTGCCGCAAACGTCCAAGGCTGGGCCGTTTAGTGAGGCCTGTGAAATTTCGGGGTCGATCGCCAAGGAAAGAAGGGCCTCGGCGAAGGCCGCGATTTCAGCAGGTGTTTCTCCCTTGAGGTGAAGGGCCTCTAGGAAGCGGCCCTTAAGAGAGCTTTCGAGGTTTGGATTGGCGAGCCACGATACGGCGACGCGAACTTGATCGGCGGAGAGTTCCTGTCCGGCTTTGGCGGCGTCGATAAGCAACTGCATGGCGATGTTTTCAGCGGAAGTGTTGAGGTGGGCAAGCCTGAGCGAAAGGGTTGGGCCTGGCGATTTGCGGTTGCCATCACAACCCCTTGTGTTAGACGGGGGAAGTTCAAGTTGGCGAACACAATCCCATGTATTGCTCCAAGTGCGGTGTTCTCGAAGATAAAGTTATTGATTCGCGCCCTTCCAAGGACGGGAAAAGTATTCGCCGTCGCCGAGAGTGCGTGGGCTGTGGTTATCGGTATACGACCTACGAGGAGATTGAGCACACAGAGCTGCGTGTTTTGAAGCGAGACGGGCGTTCTGAGCCATTGGATCGTCATAAGATCATTGGAGGAATGATGAAGGCCTGTGAAAAGCGGCCGGTGAGTCGGACGGATGTAGAGCGGGCTGCAGAGGAGATTCTCGCCGATTTCGAGTCGGGATTTGAGCGGGAGCTTCCTTCTCATGTGGTGGGTGCGAAGGTAATGGAGAAGCTACACGCCTTGGATGAAGTGGCTTACGTGCGATACGCTTCGGTGTACCGTCAATTTCAG
Source organism: Chthoniobacteraceae bacterium (assembly GCA_947448395.1). Taxonomy (GTDB): domain Bacteria; phylum Verrucomicrobiota; class Verrucomicrobiia; order Chthoniobacterales; family Chthoniobacteraceae; genus Chth-196. The sequence continues at coordinate 43,739 of CANFNA010000004.1, read as the reverse complement.
GACATTGGAGAATTTATTGATGAGATTCAGTTATTGGGGAGGCGCCCGAAGCGGAGTGTGCTACAGCCAGAATTGTTCAAGGCATGATTAACCACTGCAACAGCCTACCAACGGTCCAGCTAGGTGTTGGAGTGTTTGCAATCGAGGTTCGTTGGCTGGAGCAGTATTTGGAAAAGGCAGCGGAAGCGGCTGGCTACCTGAAGTGGTGGCCTGCGGAGCATGTGGCGCAAACGATTTCTGTGTTTCTAGGGGCTCAATCGGAGTCAGGGCCCTTATCGTTTCAGCGATTTACGGCGACGGTGCAGGGGGTGCTTGAAGGGATTGGATACGGGGAGGTTGCCCCGTATTTTATGAGGAGTGGGCTAGAGCTCGGGGTTTCATTGCTGGAGCTATCGGAAAGAGCGAGTCCAGGGTTTGAGCTGGGATTTTTCAAAGAGTGCGAGCGATCTGTGGAATGCTTGCTAGAGACTCCGGTAGTCGGACGGGTATATTTTCAAGATTTGACGCCCGCGGTTAAGCAGGTCCTTCGCAAGGCGCACTGGTGCCGAGAGTGTGATCGGTTGAGGGATGAGTTAGTCTCGTTTCTGAGGGATCGACTGGAGCGCGGGTGTGGGTCGCGAAACTTTGGATTTTCGATCAGTTGATATGACTATTTTTGAGAAAATAATCGCGAGACAAATTCCGGCTCAGATTGTGGCGGAATCTGATGAATGGATCGCATTTCACGACATTTCGGCGCAGGCCCCCGTGCACGTTCTGATCGTCCCAAAGCGAGTGATTCCGAGGGTTGGAGAGGCACATTCTATGGACGGTGGGGTGCTAGGCGCGCTTTTGATTGCCTCCCAGCAGGTTGCGAAGAAGTTGGGTGTCTTCGAGACCGGATACCGACTAGTCATCAATAACGGTCGAGATGCCGGGGAAACTGTCCCTCATTTACACGTGCATTTACTTGGGGGGCGCGAGTTGGGATGGCCGCCAGGGTAGGGGAGAAACTTCCGGGATGAAGAGTTTCGTGGGCGAGGAAGGCATTCTCGATATGTCGAACTTCCCAAAGGGACGCCTTTGCGACGACTTCGACAATATCGAATCGAGCGATGACCTCTGGGCGGTTTAGCAGGTCCAACCACTCCTCGGCGGCGAGGATCATGCGGTGTCGCTTTTCAGCATCCACCGCATGATGGGGTGCCCCGAAAGCTTCGTCAGAGCGGGTCTTTACCTCTACAAATACAAGTTCGAGCCGTCCTCGGACTCTGCAAACGAGATCAACTTCACCTCCTCTTCTGGGCTGGAAGTTTCGATAGAGGATTTTAAGGCCTCTTTTTTTTAGGAACCGCGCGGCGATTTTTTCGCCATCTTGGCCGAGTCGGGAATGGGGACTTTTTAGAGCGGTTGTTTTGCTAAAAAGTGAGGAAAGCCTGCGCAACAGGCGCGAAGCTACGGCGATGAATCGGGCTGGGTCCATGGATGCGCAAGCGCTCTAAATGGAGTGCCGTCCCGTAGCCCTTGTGTTTGGCGAAGGCATACTGAGGGTACACGGCATCCCATTCCTGCATTCTCTTATCGCGCGTGACCTTCGCTAGGACGCTTGCTGCCGCAATACTGAGGCTGATCCCATCCCCCCCGACCAAGGCGGTTTGCGGTTTTGGAAAAGGGTGAACAGGCAGACCGTCGATCAGCACATGATCGGGTTCTGGGCAGAGGGCGGCAACGGCGCGTCTCATTCCCTCGTGGGTGGCTTTGAGAATATTGATACGGTCGATTTCCTCCGGCTGAATTTCGACGATGGCGGAGGCAATATCGGTTTGTCCGGAGAGCTCTATGAAAATCGCATCTCTGGCTTTCTCCGTCAGTTTTTTCGAATCGTTCAGCTTGGGATGAGAAAATCCCTTTGGGAGAATAACGGCAGCGACCACAACAGGGCCAGCAAGGGGGCCTCTGCCTGCTTCATCGACACCCGCGATAGAAAAAAAACCAGCGGCTCGGAGCGATTCCTCATATTCGAGGGAGCACCGAGCCGCCATAAAAGTTTCCAAAATCCGATCCGGGAACGGAAGTGGCCGGATCGCAAGACAGGGCTAAGGGCTAGCGAGTTTTCTTTTCGCGAACAGCCATGGCCTGCTTGCCCTTGCGGGTGCGCAGGTAAGTCAGCTTGGACCGACGCGCGGTTCCCTGAGTCTCGACTTCAACCTTGGCAATACGGGGGGAGTGCAGAGCAAACACGCGCTCTACTCCTTCCCCGTAAGAGATGCGTCGGACGGTAAAGGACTGATTGAGAAGCGTCCCTTTGCGACCGATCACGATGCCAGAGTAAATCTGAATGCGCTCCTTATCGCCTTCCACCACGCGGGTGTGTACACGGACGGCGTCTCCCACGTTGAACGGGGTGACGTCTTGTTTCATCTGTTCCTGATTAATCTTCGCGATAATGGCTGACATAACGAATCCTCCAACGAGGGTTTGAAAAAGGGGTGAGATTGATAGCGTACTGTCAGGACGAAGCAACCAAAAACCCTCCGAGCTTTCAGCATCCCTCTAAATCCGCCTCCTTGAATCCATGAGTGAAGAACGAATTGACCTCGATAGCGACGAATACTTGATGGGGGAAGCCCTTCGGATGGCTCGGCGGGCCTGGGAACAGGAGGAAGTCCCTGTTGGAGCAGTGATTGTGCATAAGGGGCGCGTTATTGCTAGAGCCTACAATCAGGTTGAGCAGCTCAAAGATGCAACGGCACATGCGGAAATGCTTGCGATCACCCAAGCGGAAGCGGCGCTCGAAGATTGGCGGCTCAACGAGTGTGATTTGTACGTCACCAAAGAGCCGTGTCCGATGTGCGCTGGGGCCGTTGTGCATGCGCGTCTACGAAGGGTGATCTTTGGCTGTGCCTCCCCAAAGGATGGGGCTGGGGGCAGCCTGCTTAATCTTTTGCAGCATCCAAAGTTGAACCATCAGTGTCTGGTGACTCAGGGGGTTCGTCAAAACGAGTGTGCAGCCATGTTACAGGCCTTCTTTCGTGAGCGGCGAGAGGCGACAGAGTAAGGGCCTCATTCCTCTCGGCAAGGGGGGGGCACTTCATGCTCTGCAGGCAAGGCGTTTTGTTGAAGGGGTGTTGCACTTCTATCCACCCGACTTTCGAGTTGGCCCCGAAGTTTGAGCTCTGTTCCGTGGAGTTCCCCGAATACCGCACCTGTTTTTTTTTGGTCAAGAAAGACGGTTTCATGGAGCAATTTTGGCGGTTGGCTGGACTGTGACGTTCGTGGGCTTCGAGATGGAGTTTGAGCGATAATCAAGAAGCGCGGGCGGACCTCTTTAATGAACCCGAAGGACCCAGTCTCCTCACGTGCATGCCATCCTCGAATCCACACGTCAGCTTGTAGCTTGGAAGACTGTGTGTGCTGAAGCAGCCACTGCTCCGTGGGAAACCCTGCCGAGGCTGTGTAGAGCAGGCTGAAATTTGGAGTTTCCCATCGAATCACCATCGATTTGTCGTCGACGAAGGTCGCCCTGTGATCTCGCGGAGGAAAAAGCACTTCAATTCGCGTGTCTTTCCCGAGGGCAACGGAGTCTCCAGCCGCAAGAGCGCTTACAGGGGATGCGATGCCGTTTAGCCAATCGTGGGTTTCGCGACGGACTCGGGATCTGCTTTTGAGGGGACTGTCGAATATATGGGTGGGATGGAAGCATTCAAACAGAGGGAGGGCTCCGCCGATTGAATCGGACGAGCTTCTGCAGAGGATCAGGCTATGAATGGAATTGATGCCGAGTGTGCGAAGGGCTGGAGCGACAACGGATTCTCCTTGAGATCTGGAGCCGCAATCCAGAAGGCAGTGGGAGTTTCCTGAAGTCAGTAAGACGCAAGGGGCTCCGTTTAAATCAAAGGCCACGAAGCTAGGTTTCTTTGAGAGAGGGGGGCGAATGTTGAAGTGAGCACCTGGCAGGCGGTTGCTCCAGTGGATGAATTGGAGAAGAGCTTCTGCGCAAGAGGCGTTGATTCTATTCAAAATCGGGGTCGTTGCTCCAAATGGAGCACATAAAACCGCACAGAAACCGAGGGCCATATTGGCAAAAGCAATCGGGACGGCGACGAGGTTTGCCATCAGGCCGATTGGACTTATTTGTGCGAAGCAGAATAGATTCCAGGGAATCGCGGCAAGCCATGCGACAAATGTGACGGCTAGTGCTGATGAGAAGGGCCGAACACAAGTGGCGGAGTGGCTCTGAAAAGGACTCCAAAGTTTCTTCGGAAGCAGTGGGTCGGGTAAAACCGGTTTTTCGATCCAGTGACAGAGTTGCGTTGTCCAAATGAGGAGTGCCAGAACCAGCCAAAACGAGAGCTGAAAACCAACATGGAAGAGGTTGTTCGTGTCCCAGATGATTAGAAACAGAGCCGCGGCTCCGAGGCTGTTTAGGATCACCGCAGGGCGGTTCATCCAGTAGATGCCGAGCACCAAAATTGACATGACCAGCGCGCGTACGCAACTGGGGCCAAATCCAGTGGCAATTCCGTAGAAAAGGAGAGTCGGTAGAATGATTAAGGTGCCTAGGCGCTTAGAGATGGGAATGAATTGGAGGATTTGTCCGAGTATCCCAGCAAGCATGGATAAATTGAGACCACTGACCGCAAATAAGTGAAGGGTTCCAGTGTTTCGGAATGCTTCCTTCGTCTCTCTTAATGCATTGGCCGACATGCCCAGAATCATGCTGGTGATTAAGGCGTGGATTTGCGGCCGCTCTTCAATGCCTCGCCGGAGTTGGCTGGAAAATAGGATGGAACTCCACTGGCTTAAGCGTTCCCACGCCGGAGGATGTCCGCGTATTTCGATCACTGCATCGAAGGGATCCTGCGTGTCCGCCTCCATCCAGATTTGTTGACGTCTAAAGAGACTAGAGGCGTCTAACTGGCCTGGATTTCTTGCTGGCTGGATGAGTCGGACTGAGGCCCTCAGTTTCACTAGATCTCCGCAATGAGGAGGCGGTCCGGTCCAGAGCGCCAACAGGGTCGTTCGCGGGTTTAGGATGGAGGGTGATGATGGTGCTGCGAGTTGGATCAGAAACTGGGATCGCGGATGATTCCGGAATCGAGGAGACTCGGTTGGCGAAGTGATAACGTGTCCGGTGAGGGTGATGGTTTGTGGCTCGGAGGCGATTGCGAGCCATGGGGGCGGGCGATTAATGCTTAGGCAGTCACGCCAGTGGTGGAGTGTGGCGAAAATGCAAAGGCATAGAGCGTAGCACGCAATCAGGCGGGTGCTTGTGAACTTTGCTGCGCAAAGCCAGCAGGCAACGGAGATAGCCGTGCAGAGAACGATGGATACCCCGCAGAATGAGTCTTCGATGAGCACTCCGGTTGCGGCGGCCAATGCCAGCGGGAACAAGGGTGCGGGAGGGCTTGGAACGGAGAATGGTCGTGTTCCATTCCATCTCCTATTTTCATCTACATCTCGATCCACGGATGACCTCCTATTGAGAGGATCGAGCGATGTTTGATGGACGCGTGTTGTCCCTCGATTTTTTGGGACGCGATGGCTCTAATTTAAAAAGGGGGGCGTCGCTGCCAGTCGCTTTTACTCAGGGTCGGGGTAGTAGCGCTTTTTGGGATTGAGAGCGTTTGGGCTTTTGAAAATGGGAGCGGGGTTGGAGGTGCGCAGATCCGCTCCCTCGAGCACAAACTCAGGATAAAACTGATTAGCTGCAGGCTCGTAAACGGTGTCGCCTGAAAAGGATCCTCGTAGGGTATATTCGTAGCCGTTGTCTGAGCCAATAGAGTTTGCAGCTCGGTCTGGCGCGAGGGTTTTTTCCTCATTGAAAACGACTAGTTTTGAGTCGTGCCAAGCTTCCCGAGGTTTCCGCACGTACCCCCACATTTTATAGTCTTCCTTAAAATACCGTCGGCCTACGAAGTAATTTCCGAGGGGTTCTGCAGCGATTTGATCCGCCATTACTTGCCGTGCAGCGAGCTGTTTTTGGGTGAACTGCTTGGGAGTTTGGCACGCACTAAGGAGGATGGCTGTGATCGCAGCGAGCAGGGAGGAGGGTTGGAACAAACTCATGAGAGAGGGGAATGTGTGTTTTTTTCCGGATCGTCCTTCGCGGCATCTTCCCGTACGCGTTTTAGCAATTCGGGTTGATCCTTGAGTCGAGCGGTCAGGCTTTCGATTGCGCGCACGGTTTCGGGGCTGAGATGATGCTCCATCCCTTCTACGTCCTGATAGATGGTTGCTTCGGCTAGGCCGAGGAGTTGGAGAAATTCCGTCAGCAATCGGTGCCGTCGAGTGATGTTTTTCGCAAGATCTTCGCCTGCTCGGGTGAGGATGAGGCCGCGGTATTTCTCGTAATGGAGGAAACCCTCGGCATCGAGGCGCTGGATCATGTTGGTGACACTGGCCTGCGAAATAGAAAGGCGATCAGCGATGTCTACAACGCGGGCGTAGCCCTTGGTGCTGATGAGCTCCAGGATCTGTTCAAGGTAATCTTCAACAGCTGAGGAAGCTGGGCGTTGGGGCGAACGCGTGGACATGAATTGACCGTAGAAAACGGTGCGCCAAACGTCAAGGGAGTGTCAGGGAAGAAAAACAAACTTAGTCCTGCCTAAGTTTTTGATCGCCTAAATCGACCCTTGGTCCTCAAATGGGTGCGCTATGGAGTTTGATGGCACATCATCACGGGGGGAAGGGGACGTGGGTTTACGCAGAAGCTTGGAGGAGGTGCATGGTTCGGTGGGAATCCCATCTGGAGGTGGATGGTTTCGACGGTTTTTGGCTTTTTGCGGTCCTGGCTACCTTGTGTCGGTGGGGTACATGGATCCGGGGAATTGGGCGACCTGTTTGGCTGGGGGCTCCAAATTTGGGTACACGCTGCTTTCGGTGGTTTTGGTTTCCAATTTGATGGCGATGGTATTGCAGGCTCTATCTGCGCGATTGGGGATAGCGGCTGGGATGGATTTGGCCCAAGCCTGTCGGATGCATTACCGGCCTTGGGTTGGGTACGTGCTCTGGATGGCCTGTGAGCTTGCGATCATCGCTTGTGATCTCGCTGAGGTCATTGGGACTGCGTTGGCGCTCCATCTTCTTTTTGGGATTCCGATGGTATGGGGGGCGGTGCTGACGGTGCTGGATGCCTTTCTGGTGCTGCTTTTGATGAGGAGAGGATTTAGATGGCTGGAGGCGTTTATTATTGTGCTGATCCTGCTCATTTCGGGGTGCTTTGCCGTGCAGATTGCCGCTGCGTCTCCGCGCTTTTCAGACTTACTGGGAGGTTTAATTCCGAGTGCTCAAATTGTGCGGGACCCGCAGATGTTGTATTTAGCCATCGGCATTTTGGGAGCGACGGTGATGCCTCACAATTTGTACTTACACTCCTCGATTGTGCAGACTCGCGCGATTGATGGAAGCGTTGCCGGTCGGCGTTCTGCTTGTCGGTGGGCGGCTTTGGATAGCTCTCTGGCGCTGGGCATGGCTTTCTTTGTGAACGCGGCGATATTGGTCCTTGCGGCAGCGGTTTTTCATCGGGCCGGGAGGACTGACGTGGCGGAGATTGCCGACGCACATGCGTTGTTGAGCCCTCCGTTGGGTGGGGGATTGGCCGCTGGGCTTTTCGGAGTCGCGTTACTAGCTTCGGGCTTGAATTCCACGGTTACAGGGACTTTGGCGGGGCAGATTGTGATGGAGGGTTTTTTGGATTTACGCCTCAAGCCTTGGGCCAGACGACTGCTCACGCGTGGGCTGGCGGTGATTCCTGTCGTTTTGGTGACGGCATGGACTGGAGAGAAGGCGACTGGCCCGTTGCTCGTGCTGAGTCAGGTGATTTTATCGATGCAGTTGCCTTTTGCGGTTATTCCCTTGGTGCAATTTGTTTCGAGTCGAAAGGTGATGGGCGAATTGGTCGTGCCTCGGTGGATTTCTGCTTTCGCTTGGGGGTTGGCGGCTCTGGTGGTGGGGATGAATATCCGACTTTTGTGGGATATTTTGCGCGGTTGATTGGAATCTCACGACTGCGCGACTTGTTCTGATTGCGTGGTGCGTTAGAAAAGCAGCTGTGTCTCTTCGAATTCAGATGCTGCAAGTTGCCCGCCGCGGTGCGCAGGCGCTGGGGGAATCCGCCGAATTGGTGCGCGCATTTTTGAAAAGTCAGCTTACGGAAAAAGGCGGGGGGCGTGATCGTGCTGGTGGTGAGGATTTGTATTACACGATCTTTGTGCTCGCGGGCTTAAATGCTCTGGAGGAGGCCATTCCGGTGGAAAAAGTTCGTTCGTTTCTGGAGACCTTTGGGGATGGTGAGGGGTTGGATTTTGTGCATCTGGGCGCTCTTGCTCGTTGCTGGTCGGTGGTTGGAGACTTGTCGCCGGAACGGGCGAGGAGAATGGCGACGAGTTTGGAGGGATATCGCTCAAAGGATGGAGCCTACGAAGGGCTGAAAGGATCTGAATGCGGGAATGCTTACGGGTGTTTCGTTGCGCTTGGGGCCTATCAAGATCTGGGATTGCTGATGCCGAAGCCCTTGAAATTAGTTCAAGCGCTCAAGTTTCTCGAGACGCCCGACGGAGCGTGGGGCAATGCGCGAGGCTTGGTCCGAGGCTCTACGAATGCAACGGCCGCTGCGGTGACGCTGCTTCACCAATTAGAACTGCCACTGGTACCAAGAGTGGCAGATTGGTTGCTGCAGCAAATTCATCCTGAGGGTGGGTTTCTTGCGATGCCTGAGGCGCCGCTTCCGGATTTACTCTCAACCGCTACCTCGTTGCACGCGTTGGCCTGTTTGGATGAGCCCCTTCCGAATCGTGCGAAGGAGGCTACTCTCGACTTCCTGGATAGTCTGTGGAGTGCGGATGGCGGGTTTCACGGTCACTGGGCAGATGATTTTCTAGATGCCGAGTACACCTTTTACGGTTTGCTCGCGTTGGGGCACTTGCAGTGAGAATGAACGCTTTGGAGCACCCCGAATTTGCGAGTCGTTTGCAAGCCGCTCTGGAGGTCACTTCGGACGCGTTGCTTGCCGAAATGGGGCCGCATGGCTTTTGGGTTGGGCGTCTTTCTAGTAGCGCGCTTTCAACGGCAACCGCACTCATTGCACTCACGATTCTTGGTGACGCACAGGGTTCTTCACTGGACCATTCGTTGATTAGGGACGGATTGCAGTGGCTCTCAAGGAACCAGAATTCAGATGGCGGATGGGGGGACACGGTCCGGAGCCGGAGTAATATCAGCACGACGGCGCTGGGATGGGCTGCCATAGGCGCTTGTAGGGCGGACGCGCAATTTCGAGAGTGTGTGGATCGAGCCCAAGGATGGCTGCAGAACGCTTGTGGACAAAGTGGGGCGGGATGGGAGTCCGGCTTGGCGGAGGCGATTCGGAAGCGTTATGGGCGTGATCGAACATTTTCGGTGCCTATTCTGATGGCTTGTGTGCTTTCTGGTCGCTTGGGTCGAGCCGGATGGAATGAAGTTCCTGGGTTGCCCTTTGAACTCGCAGTTCTTCCGCGTGGTTTATTCGGAATGCTCCAGCTTCCGGTGGTGAGTTACGCCCTGCCGGCATTGATTGCGATTGGGCAGGTGATTCACTTTTTTGCACCGACAAAGAACCCAATCCTGCGCGGGATTCGGAATCTGGTTAGAGGGAAGACTCTGCGGGTGCTTGCGACTTTGCAGCCCACCAATGGAGGGTTCTTGGAGGCAACGCCGTTGACTAGTTTTGTCCTGATGAGTTTGGCTGCCATGAATGAGGGGGGCAGGCCGGTTGGGGTTTTGGCAGCAGATTTTTTGAGACGTTCGGTTCGAGAAGATGGGAGTTGGCCGATTGACACAAACTTAGCGACTTGGGTTTCAACGTTGGCGATTCAGTCGTTTCGTTGGCAGAAGGATGCGCTTGGGTATGAAAGGAGACATGTGCTTCGCGAGTGGCTTTTGGGCCAGCAGTATCGTGAAAGGCATCCATACACCCATGCGGCTCCCGGAGGATGGGCTTGGACAGATCTTCCCGGGGGTGTTCCGGACGCTGATGATACGCCGGGAGCACTATTGGCCTTGTTGGAGTTAGGGACTGTGGATGCTGAGGTGAATCGGGCAGGGAGGCTCGGCGCGGATTGGTTGATGGGAATACAGAATCGAGACGGCGGAATTCCGACGTTTTGTCGGGGTTGGGGTGCTCTTCCTTTTGACCGAAGCAGTCCCGATCTGACGGCCCATGCCTTGAGAGCTTGGAGTGCGTGGCTGCCTCAATGGACAGGTGAATATCGAGTGCGGGTGCAAAGGGCGATTGTCCGTGGAATCGTCTTTTTGGAGAAAGCGCAAATGTCGGAAGGTGGTTGGGTTCCGTTATGGTTTGGGAACGAGCATGTTCCAGAGGAGACGAATTTAACTTATGGGACGTCGAGGGTGTTGGTGGCGTTGCGTGAGTTGCGGGCACGTGGGTTTGCGATTCCAGCGGGAATGATTGAGGGTGCTGAGCGAGTATTGGTAGGACTGCAACTGAAGGATGGAGGATGGGGTGGTGGTGTGGCGCACGGGATGATCGGGTCTGTCGAGGAAACGGCTTTGGCGGTTGAGGCTCTTTCTGGGACAGCGCATGTGGCTGCGGTTTCTCGCGGTGCCGCATGGCTGGTGGAGCGAGTGGAATCGGGTCGCTGGCGAGAGACGGCTCCAATCGGGTTTTACTTTGCAAAGCTTTGGTATGCGGAGGCGCTTTATCCGATCGTCAAAACAGTCGGGGCCTTGGGGGCTGCAGCTCGTTTCGGTATCGGGATGACCTCAGATCTCTGCGTTCCAGGATCAGGGCATGCCCAGTGAGGTTTGGAACGGTGTGCTCACTTTGAGGATGGCAAAATGGCAGTCTTTCGGGCTAAGGTATCCGCAATCTCCCATGGCTAACTCGATTTCATCTGACCCTTTGAATACCAGCCTGCTTGCTGTCACTCAGACAGCCGTGGGGTGTGGCATTGGATTGCTCATCGCTGGAAAACTTGAGCGGCCCACGCAAAAAACGACGGCTGCAACTCTTCTTTCTTTAGGAGTGCTGTTGGCAATGCCGGCGATTGTCGCAACCGTTTCCCGTGTTTTGCAGGAAACTGATCGAGGTGTTCGTCGGCGTTTAGATTCGATCCGCGAAGACGCTGGGATGCCAGATCCGGACATGACCGACGCTTACTAATGCAGGAGTGGCAATGCCCTTGGACTTTCCGAACGGGGGCCTTCTGAGTTCTACGAGATAGCGGTCCACCTAAATTGAGATGCACGCATTAATTGCCCTTTGGTTCGGTTGGGTTCGTGATTGGGGATATCTTGGCGTCGCATTTTTAATGGCGCTGGAGAGTACTATTTTCCCTGTTCCGAGTGAGGTGGTGATTCCTCCCGCTGCCTATTGGGCGCATCAGGGGAAGATGAGTTGGCTTGGGGTGATTATAGCGGGGACTATCGGATCTTATCTTGGATCTGCCTTGTCGTACTGGGTGGCTCGGTGGATGGGGCGTGCGCTTGTGTTGCTGTGGGGAAATAAGGTGGGACTTAGTGAGGAGAAACTGGAGAGAGCAGAGAAGTTTCTGCATCGCTACGAAACGGGCGGTATTTTCTTTGCCCGATTGTTGCCGGTGGTGAGGCATTTAATCTCGCTGCCAGCAGGTTTGATCCGGATGAACTTTGCGGCGTTTAGCGCGATGACCATTGCGGGTTCAGCGCTGTGGTGCAGCATTCTTGCATGGTACGGCTGGCGGATTGCGGAGCGTAATCCTGACCTGATTGATGATCCCTACAAAATGGTGGCGGCGATCAAACACGAGTCGATTGGATTCGTAGCGGCGATTGTTGTGCTGGGAACACTTTATATTCTGACAATGAAGCTCACTGCGCCGCGCGAAAATCGGGAGCAGGCCTGATTCTCTTGAATAAGCCCGAGGTGATTCGTTTTGCAGCGGATGGGGCTACGAGCGTAGTTTTCGGCTCCTTTTTTTCTGACGTCTTTTAACCGCCCAACGCTATGCAACTTCTTCCAGGATTCCGCGATTTTTACCCCGAAGAATGTGCGCGCCGAAATTACATCCTGTCAGTTTGGAGAGATGTTGCGGGAAGGTATGGTTTTGTGGAGTACGACGGTCCTGTGTTGGAGTCGATTGAACTGTATCGGAAGAAGAGTGGAGGGGAATTAGTTGGGCAGTTGTTTGATTTTGTCGACAAGGGGGAGAGGCATGTTGCGATGCGCCCCGAGATGACGCCGACCTTGGCTCGGATGGTGGCGGCTCGTGAGCGAGATTATAAGAAGCCGCTGAAGTGGTTCTGCGCCCCTTCCTTCTTCCGTTACGAGAAGCAGCAAAGGGGGCGCTTGCGCGAATTTCTGCAGCTCAATTGTGACATCCTTGGGGAGGCTTCTGCTGGGGCGGACGCCGAGTTGTTGGCGTTGGCGATTGATATTCTGCGGGGTTTTGGACTTGGCCCTGCGGACTTCGTGTTGCGTTTGAGTGATCGCGACGCTTGGGCTGAGTTTGCGAAGGCTCGAGGAGTTGGAGAAGATCGTCTTCTAGATTTTTTGTCCGTGGTAGACAAGTTGGAGAGGGCTTCTGAAGCAGAGAGCGAAAAGCGGCTGAGCGATTTTGGAATGACGCTTCAGCAGGTGCGAGCGTTCATTTCGAATCCGACAGCTGAGGCGACAAAGTTGAATTCAATTTTGGAGGATCTGAAGGCGCGTGGGCTGGGTGAGTATGTGGAAGTCGACCTCACGATCGTTCGTGGGCTGGCGTATTATACTGGTTTGGTCTTTGAGGTGTTTGATCGAGGTGGCAAGGAGAGAGCGCTTGCTGGTGGAGGTCGCTACGACCGTCTTTTGGAGGTGATGAGCGATGGAAAGGTGAAGATGCCCGCCTTGGGGTTTGGGATGGGGGATGTTGTTTTAGCGAATCTGATTGATGATGTGGAAGTCGCTAACCAGCGAAGGAATGCTTGGCTTGGGGCGAACAGAGCGGCGGAGATTTTTGTGGTCTTAGCCAAGGAGGAACTGCGCTCGGAGGCTTTGCGATTGGTGCAGCGACTTCGCGAAAAAGGAAGTCGAGTGGATTTTGCGTTGGCTCCAGCAAAGGTTGGCAAGCAGTTTCAGGCTGCCGAGCAGAGCGGCGCTCAATTTGCGGTGGTGGTGGGAGACGAGTGGCCCCAACTCAAGTGGAAGGAATTGGCGACACGCCAAGAACGGCTTCTTGATGTGGACGAAGTGATTTCATTGGTGCCGATGAAGTAGCGGCAGACTGCTGCGAGCGTGTTTACGAAATCAATGCGTTGAAGGAGCGCCCAGTTGTGTGGCTGCAACGGCTTCGATAAAATCGGCGGCTCTGATGAGGGTCTCGTCTCGTGGAGGTTTTTGGGGCGCTGGGGAGCCTGATTTTTTTGCGAGTTGATCTCGTATCCAACTTTCGGTTTCAGGATTTTGCTTAGCCATTAACGCGGCCTCGTTGAGGCGTGGTCGCCTTGTTTCCACGAGCAAATGCGAGACCTTGCCTGCAGCGCTCGCAGCCGACAGGGCAAGCATTTCCATTTCATCGTTCGACTTCACTATCAGATCAGGAGTGAGGCCTTGTCTAAAAAAGTCCGGATATTTCTCAAAGAGTGCTGCTTTGTTCGGGATCCGAAGAACACGGTCGTCACTAAGCTTTACCTCTGAATAATCGCCGACTGCTCCGGCGGTTGTTTGTCCGAGGACGAACGCTTTTCCGTGAAGTTGGAGAGATGCGGCAAGCGCTTCGGCTGCGCCGCTGGTTCTGGAATTGATGAGAACGGCGATCGGAATGGTCTTTAGAGTCCCTTTTTTTGAGCGAATCTCTTCGAGCTTTTGACTCACTAGATCGCGAGTTTTGAAGAGGAGGGTGTCTGGGGGAACGAAGGGAGAGGCGAGCGCGGCGGCGAGCTTGAGGGAGCCGCCCAGATTACTAGAGCGTACATCGAGGATCAACCCTCGCGCCGACACCTGTTCAAAGTCTCTCAAGGCGCTGTTAAGTTTTGTTTCGCGGTCTGAAATTAGTTTTCCAAGTCGAACAAAACCGATTTTTCCCGGAAGCAATTCATGAAAAAATGAATCCTGCTCGCTCTCCTCCGAATCACTGGTGGGTTTTTGAAGAATTGCGGCACCTGATCCAAGGCGGGTGAGTGCAGAAAATAGGGCTTCGCGCCGAGAGGCGGATGCGTCGTCGGCTGGGAGAGGTTGGTAGGGGTGTGACCAAACTTTTTCGAGCGCACGATCAAGATCTTCCGCGGACAGGGACTTGATTAAATCGTGCGAGTGTAGGGGTTCGTTTCCAGAATCGATTGCGTATGACGGCGCGGTCAGACTGATGGGCGCCAGCAGTGAGATCGTAAAAGCTGCAATTTGGCAGCGGGTGGAAGTGCGCATGATGCGTTGGGATTTTTAATTTCCCTGAAGTCCTTTGGCCGCGATATCGGTTCGAAAATGGGCCCGTTCAAATGAAATTTCAGACACGGCTTGATACGCGCGATTACGCGCTGTTTGAAGGTCCGGTCCTGTTGCTGTGACTCCGAGCACGCGTCCTCCTGATGTAAGGTAGGAGTTTCCTTCACGGCGTGTTCCTGCGTGAAACACGAGAGCGGTTTCAGCAACCTTAGACAATCCGATGATGGGTTTCCCAGTTTCGTAGGATTCTGGGTATCCGCCGGAGGCCATGATGACGCAGACGGCGGATCCCGTTTTCCAGATGGGCTTTTGGGAGGCGAGTTCGCCGTTGATGGTAGATTCGAGAAGATCGAGGAGATCCGACTCGAGGCGGCTTAAAAGCACTTGAGTTTCGGGGTCGCCAAACCTGCAGTTAAATTCGAGAACTTTTGGTCCGGAGGTCGTCAAAATGAGGCCGGGGAAGAGCATGCCGCGATAATGGATTCCGTCGGACTGGAGTCCGGATAAGAAGCGCTCCAAAACTTCAGTTCGGACGGTTTGTTCCAGTGTTGGAGTGAGCTGTGGAGTGGGGCTGTAAGTTCCCATGCCCCCAGTGTTGAGTCCTTGATCCTGATCGAGCGCTCGCTTGTGATCCTGCGCGCTTGGAAACAAAAGATAGTGGGAGCCATCGACTAGGGCATGGATTGAGCATTCCGGTCCTTCTAGGAATTCTTCCAGAACGACTGCGTTGCCGGCGTCGCCGAAACGGCGTTCGTCCATGATGGCGGAAATAGCTTCGTCGGCTTCTTCGTGTGTTTGGGCGATAATGACGCCTTTTCCCAAGGCAAGCCCATCGGCTTTGACCACGAGTGGGACCGACATGGAGCGTGCGAATTTTCGAGCTTCTTGACTGGAGCTAAAATGGCCAAAGCGCGCGGTGGGGATACCATGGCGCTGCATGAACTCCTTGGCGAAGACCTTTGACGATTCGAGTTTTGCTGCGGCTTGCGTGGGACCAAAAATGGTCAGGCCTTCTGTTTGGAAGCGGTCGACGATTCCGGCAGCGAGAGCGTCATCAGGGCCGACGACGGTGAGATCGATCTTTTCGTTTTTAGCAAAAGCGACGAGTTGATCGTGTTCGCCTATTTTGATCGGGACGCACTGAGCGATTTCGCTAATGCCACCGTTTCCGGGGGCACAGAAGAGGGAGTGGACGCGAGGCGACTGGGCGAGTTTCCAAGCGAGTGCGTGTTCGCGGCCACCGCTGCCGAGGATGAGGACTTTCATGAACTTGGGGTGTGCTCGAAAGAGGAGGTGGAGGACCCCTAGAGCTAAGGATTGCCGAAGGCTTCTGAGGGTCGAGATTCGGGTCCAATCGACTGCTTCAGGGGAGCGAGGGTTCGTTTTTTATTTTCTTCCAGCAGGGGCTCTAGGGAGGGGTCTAGAGCAAGCATCTGGGCGAAGAGAAGTTCGTAGTGTTTTCGGAGGGAGGATCTGAGTTCGCGATCTGAGGAGGCTCGGCGAGAGGCTTCGAGGGAGGCGCGCACTTCAGGGATCATGAGGGCTTGCGCTTTCACTTCGCGGAAGCGAATGCGGCGGGCGAGCTGAAGGGCCGCTTCTTCGGTTCGGTTTGGGCCGTCAGGTTTGGGCTCTTCAGGTTTCCGGGTGGTCAGGTCAAATTCTGGTAAATCGGCAAGTGGTTTTTCCCCGTTTTCGGGTCTCGAGAACTGAGGAAGCAGCATGAGTTGCTGATTTTCTGGGGTTAGAGAAAGCGGGGCCGATGAGGGAGGAACGGCTGGAAGGATGATTTTCGGCGAGTTGATGGAGGTTGGTTGGACCGACGCAGGCGCGGTAGTGACAGAAGCTGGAGGTATTTTTCCCTCGGATTGTTGGGCTTGGAGGCCGAATTTTGGGAGGAAAACGAGGAGGAGCAGAGCTGGGGCGATTATGGCGATGGGATGGCGAGCGGGCTTCATGGAAGACTTTGGCTACAGCGAAGAATAGGTTATCTTTAAAAAAGCATTTGAAAAGGGTGAGGTAAAACGGGTAGCGGCGAAGAAGCATGAGGCAAAAGCGTTTTCAGGTACTCGCCGATTTGGCGGAGTTTGTGCCGGCAGAATTAGCTGCCGTATTTCGGAGGCTGCCTGGATTTGTGTTCTTTGATTCTGCCCGGGAGGGAGCAGAGGGCGCCAAGACTTCGTTGATTGCGGTGTGTCCTAGCGAAAGTTTTGAGGGGAATTTGTTTTTAGAGTCCGATTTCCAGAGGCTTCGTGAGGTGGTGAGAAATTTGAATTCGGAGGCGGAGGGGGTGGATGATGGGTTGCCGGGGAGTATTGTGGCGGGGAGCGTCGCTTATGACGGGGTGTATCGTTTTGGTATGTATGACTGTGTTTTGGTTTACCGGCATGCTGAGGCGCAGTGGTATGGCTGTGGAGATTGGTGGAGGAAATTAATTGAGGCAGGGGGGGGGGCGACCGATGAGGTGCCGATGGGAGGACTGAAATTTGTGCCGCAAATGGGGCGGGAAATGTTCTGCGAAATGGTTCGCAGGGCTCAGGCTTATATTGCGTCTGGGGACATTTATCAGGTGAACCTTAGTCATCCATTTGTTGCGGAATGGTCTGGGGGTGATCCCTGGGGCTTTTATGAAATACTAAGACATTCTTCCCCCGCCCCCTTTGGTGCGTTTCTGAAGTTGGAGACTAATGGCGGTGCAGTGATGAGTACTTCCCCAGAGTTGTTTCTGCAGATTTCCGGAAATTTGATTCGGACTCGGCCGATAAAGGGGACACGTCCGCGGCGTGCGGATCCGCACGCGGACGAGCGTTCGGCCTATGACTTAATTACTTCTCCAAAGGAGGTGGCAGAGTTGGTGATGATTACCGATTTGGAGCGGAATGACTTGGGGCAAATATGCGAGTGGGGAAGTATTTCGGTGAGGGAGCTATTGAAGCTCGAAAGACATGAGCAAGTCTTTCATCTGGTTTCGACTGTGGAAGGAAGGCTTCGTCCGGAGGTAGATGTGGTGAGTGCGTTTCGGGCGTGTTTTCCAGGGGGATCGATCACGGGTGCGCCGAAGCGGCGTGCGCGGGAGGTAATTGCGGAATTGGAGCCGTATGCGAGGGGGTTGTACACGGGGGCTCTCGGATGGTTTGGAGCGGGAGGGGAGAGTGTCTTTAACATTGCGATTCGGACGGTTGTGGTAGAGGGGCGGGAGGCTCGATTCAGTGTGGGGGCTGGGGTGGTTGCGGATTCGGTGCCGGAGAAGGAGTGGCAGGAGACCTTAGATAAGGCGGCTGGGATCTTGCTTGCGACGGAGTGGATGCGGGATGGAACGGCCGCAGATCGCTCGTTGCCAGAGGCTGAGAGAGGTGCTACTAGTGGATAAAAGAGCCTATGAACACGCTTGCCCTCCTGCCTAACTTGGCTGGTCCCGATATGCTTATTATTTTCATGATTGTGCTGATTATGTTCGGCGCAAAGAAGTTGCCTGAATTAGCCAAGGGTTTGGGGCAGGCCGTGAAAGAGTTTAGCAAGGCGAAGGAAGACGTGAACACCGAGTTCAATCGTGCCGCTCATTACGAGGACCCTCATTTGCCTGCACCCTCTCAGACCCCGCCGGCTCCTGTTTCTTCAGCGGCGGCTTCGCCCCAGGTCCCACCCGCCAGTGTCTCAAATCCGGTGGGAGGTTCGGGAGACAAGCCGCATGCTTAGTTTTTGAAGGGGGGAGGGTGTTAGAAGTTTTGGTGAGTTCGGGGTAATGTTTATTATGGTATAGCTCTTTGGTTCAGAGGACTGGGTGTGTCCTGAAAAGAGTCGGTTTGTGGTGAGGGTTTTGGTGGCGAGGATTTGATTTGTGATTTGGAGGAAGTCCTCGGTTTTTGGTCAGTTTTGGAAGTGGGATGGGGGATAAAGATGGTTTGTGGCGAAATCAGGGGTGGAAAAAAAAGGGAGAGGGTGGGTTTAATCTCCCGGAAGCCTTTTTTAGCGTTTGCGAATATCGGGGGCGCGGTCCCGTGGTGGTTTGGTGTCTGTTTGTGTCTCTGGGCACTCAGATTCGGCTTAGGGGCGCGCGAGATTACGCTGATGGCCTACAACCTCGAAAATTACACGCTCGAGGGAGGTGGAACGACCAAGCCCAAGCCCATGGTCGCGCGAGAGAGAATTGCGAAAATCATTGCCGAGTTTCGACCGGATGTACTTGGCCTATGTGAAATGGGTTCCATCGAGGCTGTTGCGGATTTGAGAGATCGGCTGCGTGCTTACGGGTTGGAATTTATAGATGAGGAGGTGGTTTTTGGGCCTGATACGGAGAGGCACTTGGCGCTACTGAGTCGAATTCGGATTGCGACGAGGAGCTCGTGCCCTCGGGTTCCGTACGAGTTAAATGGAGTTCCGCAACTCGTTAGACGCGGTTTTTTAGATGTGACACTTCAAGTGGATCCAGCGTGCGAATTAAGGCTTGTGGGTGTGCACTTGAAAAGCCGCTTGGCCGTTCCCGAAGGGGAGGGTGAGGTGCGTCGCAGGGAGGCGCATTTGCTGAGGCAGCACGTGGATGCGATTTTTGAAAGGGCCCCGGACTGTCGGTTGGTTGTCTATGGAGATTTAAATGAAACTCGAGAACAACCGGGAGTTCGCGAGGTTTTGGGAGGCAGGGGGACCGCTCATGGCTTGGTGGATTTAGCCGCCGAGGATGAGTTGGGGGACCGGTGGACACATCACTGGCGAGTGGCGGATCTTTATTCCCGAATCGATTACTTCATGGTCAGCCGAGCATTGTTTCCGGCGATCGTCAAAGGCAGTGCCCGAGTTGGTCGCTTCTCTGGCTGGAGGGAAGCGAGCGACCATCGGCCTTTATTGGTGAGGATTCGGTTTCCTACGGGCGAATAGGGAGGGAAGGACTTTCCAGAGTCGCCAGAGGACGACCGCAAGGACGAGGAATGCAGAGTGCCAAGGGAAAGAAGGATGCCGTTTAATTTCTAGGAGCGAGAGGCTGGAGCCTAGGCAGGCTAGAGATCCAACTACGGCAAAGGAGATGGTCCGCAGGGCTGATTGAATTCTTGGGGACTCAATCAGGACAGTTGCCCAGGGCGCGCCCATCAGAATCCAAAAAAAGGAGGGTGCAAAGGTGGCCCACAAAGCAAGGAGGGATCCCAGACCAGCGGCTACGGCGGGAGTGAAAGGATCTGGGGTGTTCCAGGCGGCAAGGAATCCGTAAAATTGGAGGACAAGGAGCAGGGGGCCCGGGGTTGTTTCGCCGAGAGCCAGTCCATCGAGCATGTTTAAGTGAGAGAACCAGTGATATTGATCTACGGCAAGAGAGGCCAGATAGGGAAGGGTTGCGTATGCGCCGCCGAAAGTGGTAAGGGCGCTCTTGGATAAGAGAATACTGATTTGAGATAAACGATGTTCCTGACCCAGCCACCCCACGCAGGCAGCTACGGGGAGCATCCAAATGGTCAAACTAACACCACCGATCAGGAAAGAGGAGGTGAGTTTAGATGCGATTTTTTGAGGAATCGGTCGTTCCTGCGATGCTTTTGAGAGCAGTACTCCACTTCCCCCTGCGAGAAGAAGAATCCAAGGAAAGGGAAGGAGGTGCATGGCAAGAACCCCCCAAGACAGAAATGCCCAAATCAGAGCGGACGCAGTTCGGGGCAACCGAAGAAACATTCGAACAATTGCGGCGAGAATGAGTCCGAGGGCAAAAGGGCGAAGAAAAGAAAGGATGGTAAAAGTAGCGGGGTGGGAGGGGGCGAGTACGTAAGCAGCGCTCCAGATGCTGATGCATAGAGAGCCTGGAAAAATGAAAAGCAGTCCTGCCGCAATGGCCCCTCGAGTTCCGTAGAGCGAGTGGCCCAAGAACGTCGCGAGTTGTTGAGCTTCTGGGCCTGGAATGAGGGTGCAAAAGCCGAGGGCGGTTTGAAATTGCTCTTCAGTAACGAGGGCGTGTTTTTGAACAAATTCTTCGTGGAGAAGCTGAATCTGAGCGGCGGGCCCACCGAAGGACCGCCAGCCGATACTCAAGCAGAGGCGGAGAAAATCGGAAAATCGAGGCACAGGGGAGAATCGGTTAAACAGAAAAACCGCCTCCGGAATCCGGGGCGGTTTTTCAAAGGAGGTTTGGAAAGCGGAAGCCCGCTGGCGATCCTTTAAAGATTAGCTTCGTATTCAACGAGGCGCGTCAGCGCATCGAGAAATTCACGAAAAGCGGGAGCAGGGAGCATAATCGTGTCCCGACGTCCACCCACGTCTTCGGTAATCTTCAAAAAGCGGCCTCGTTGATTTTCTTTAAGATCGAGGAAAAATACTTTCCTCTCGTGGGCCACCTTTTCGGATGCAATGGGTTCCGGACCTGTCCGCTCCCCGGTATCACTCGGATTCATCATAACTGTGTTGAAACGAAACAAAGACACTCCGCCATGGAGTGCAACTCGCCGTCGGAATGTAGTGCTCTTCTGAACCGACGCAACCCGAAAGAGAGTCCTTGTTCAGAATCGTGGATCCTAAAGCGGGCGGTTGCCCTTTGGTTGCATTTTAAGCGTCTCTGAGGTTGCCGCAGGCTCGTTTCGGCTGAATGGTGGTGGGGTGAACACGATTATCCACGAGGCGCAAGTCCGCTCCCAGCTTGCATCCGTTCGTTATCCGGGTTTTTCACGAGACATTGTCTCCTTTGGACTGGTGAAGGAAATCCGTATTGAAGGGAGCACCGTTCAAATTCAAATGGCTCTGACCACAGCCGATGTAGCAGTGCCTCAAAAAATCAAGGCTGACTCTGAAGCGGCGGTGCAAGCGATTCCGGGGGTCGAGAATGTGATTGTGAGGATCGATATTCATGCGCCAGCGAAGGCGGTGACGGCGCCGGCGGCGACGGCCGCTGGCATTCCGGGGGTAAAGCACGTGATTGCGATTGCGAGCGGGAAGGGGGGGGTTGGTAAAAGTACGGTGGCCTCGAATCTGGCGATGGCTTTGGAGCAGGCTGGAAGATCGGTAGGGCTCTGTGATTGCGATCTTTATGGGCCCAGCGTTGGGCTTATGTTTGGAACGTCCGAGCGACCTTATGCTGATACTGAGACTGGACAAATTCAGCCGATTGAAAAGTATGGGCTCCGTTTGATGAGCATGGGTTTTCTTCTGGAGGACGGAGCGCCTGCGGTGCTCCGGGGCCCGATGGTAACCAAATATACCCAGCAGTTTTTGAGGCAGGTAGATTGGGGGGATCTGGATTTTCTAATCTTAGATCTTCCTCCGGGAACTGGGGACATCCAGTTGACGATTGTTCAAACCGTTGCGCTGGCTGGGGCGGTTATCGTTACGACTCCTCAAGAAGTAGCGTTGATTGATGCGCGGAAGGCTGTGTCGATGTTTCAGAAGGTGAACGTTCCGGTTCTGGGGATTGTGGAAAACATGAGTTACTTCCAGTGTCCTTCTGACGGGAAGCGGTATGACATTTTTGGCAGTGGAGGGGGACAGAGAGAAGCCGATCGGTTGGGGGTCAGGCTTTTGGGGCAGATTCCGATCGATATAGCGACTCGGGAAGCGGGGGATCGTGGTTTGCCTGTGACGGCGGCGGATCGTGGGGGGGCGGTAGCGGGGCAATTTGAAGAAATCGCAAAAGCTTTGATGCGGGGACTGGAAATGGAGCATTCTTTAGTTTAGTATTAGTTATCTAATGCCAGTGCCTAAGAAGTTGTATCGAAGATGGTGATAGAAAAAGCCGATCGATTTTAGCGTCTGTAGACATTGAGCTTTCCGTAACCCCCTAAATTCCACCCCAGATGAGTTCCGCCTCTAGTGAAACGAACCTTGTGAAGGATTCGTTGTTGTACAAAGAGTTTCTTGCAGAGCGTGAAGAAATTCTGAGGCACAAATGGTTGGAGAGTGAACGAGTTGGGCATGACATCGGCTTTGAGAAAGCTCTCCTAGATTGGGTAGTCAGGCATCGGGCAGATTGGCGGTCTCGTCGGCAATCCCAGCAGGTGATTGCGCAAGCGTAACGGGTGGTTTAAAGGGTGGAGGGCCGGTAAATCCTCTTACTTTTTTACCTTTTCGTGTCACTCCCTGATTTTTCTCCTGTTGCCGGAGCCTCGTGCCTCTTGGATGAGGCTGCTTTGGATCGGACTCTCCGGCGGATAGCTCAAGAGATTTTGGAGCGCCATCCAGATCCTCAGTCGCTCGCTTTGATTGGGATTCCATCTCGCGGTGTAGAATTAGCCTCTCGGTTGGGTAAAATTTTGGGTGAGACAGGCGATGCCTCTCCTTTTTGCGGTTCGGTAGATGTGTCGATGCACCGAGATGATCTGCATGCCCGTCGGACGCCTCCGGCGGTACGTCCGACTCGATTGCCTGAGTCTTTTTTGGGAAGGACAGTTATTTTAGTGGATGATGTTCTTCAATCTGGGAGGACATGTCGCGCGGCGATGGACAGTCTTTCGAGTTTTGGTCGTCCGGATCGGATTGAGTATGCAGTTTTGGTGGATCGAGGGTTACGCGAGCTGCCGATTTCTGCGGATTATACGGGCCGGAAGGTGGAGACGACGGTTGGGGAGCGAATTTTTGTGAGGTTGCTTCCGACGGATTTGGTGGAAGGTGTTTGGCTGAAGCGAAAGACTAGTTAGATTGAGGTGAAGGCATTTTTGCCTCACCGAGTAGAGATTTTGTAAGACCTTCGAAATGCAAAGTGCCCAGCCTAATTCTGACTCTGAAACTTCCTGGGGGCGCAAGGATTTGGTGGAACTCCAGTCTCTCTCTGCTGCCGAACTGAATCTGGTGTTGCAGACGGCTGCGGCGTTCAAGACGGTGGGAACTCGGCACATCAAGAAGGTCCCTGCGTTGCGTGGCAAAACGCTGGTAAATTTTTTTGTCGAGCCGAGCACGCGGACTCGGGTGTCTTTCGAATTGGCGGCAGCACGGTTGAGTGCCGATGTGATTAATATGAGCGCTTCGGCTTCAAGTCTCACAAAGGGGGAGACACTGAAGGATACGGCTCGAAATCTGGAAGCGCTTCACGCGGATGTGATCGTGCTCCGGCACAGTTCGGCGGGTGCGGCTCAATTTTTGGCTGAGCGGTTGGAGTCCAGTGTCGTGAATGCAGGGGATGGGGCGCACGAGCATCCAACACAGGCCTTATTGGATGCTTTTACCATCCACGAGAAGAAGGGTCGTATCGAGGGTTTGCACGTTGGAATCGTGGGGGACATTTTGTTTTCAAGAGTGGCGAGGTCTAATCTCTTTGCGCTGACGCGTCTGGGGGCCCAAGTAACTTTGGTTGGGCCGAGCACTTTGGTGCCTCGCGAATTTGAGAGGCTTGGCGTGAAGGTCAGTCACGATTTGGACGCGGTATTGCCGGAGTTGGACGTCATCAATCTGCTCCGTGTTCAGCACGAGCGTCAGAGTCGTTCTTATTTTCCGAGTCTTGGAGAATTCACCTCATTGTTTGGGCTGACAAAGGCGCGTGCTGCCCGATTGAGGGAGGACTGTCTGATTATGCATCCCGGCCCGATCAACCGCGGGGTGGAAATCGACAGCGATGTGGCGGATAGCGGTCGGAGTGTCATTTTGGACCAGGTGACCAATGGATTGGCAGTTCGAATGGCGGTGCTTTACCTCTGCAACGCAGCCCGATCAGGGGAGACAATTTCTTGAACCGATGAGTGCACCGATTCTTTTCATTAATGGGCGGGTGATTGATCCGGCGAACAACCGCGATGCAGTGGGCGACGTGCTAGTGGTGGATGGAGTGGTGGCGCCTGCGGGTGCTGGGGTTCCGAGTGGAACAGAGGTTGTGGATTGTTCTGGGAAAGTAGTGGCGCCCGGCTTGATCGATCTTCATGTGCATTTGAGGGAACCGGGGCAGTCGGCAAAGGAGACGATCGCGAGTGGGGCGAAGGCTGCTGCGGCGGGTGGATTTACAACGGTGGTTTGCATGCCGAATACGAGTCCATCACTGGACAGCGCGTCTGTGGTGACGTGGATTTTGGAGAAGGCGCGAGCGGAGGCGTGTATCAACGTGTTACCAACAGGGGCGCTTACGAAGGGGATTGCTGGGGAGGAATTGGCGCCGATTGGGGCACTCAAAAAAGCGGGTGTGGTGGCGCTGACAGACGATGGGCGATGCATTCAGAATCACGAGTTGATGCGGCGCGCTTTGGAGTATGCCAAGATGTTTGGGTTGGTGGTGATGGATCACTGTCAGGACTACAGTCTCGTTGGGAAAGGGGTGATGCATGAGGGCTACTGGAGCACAGTTCTGGGACTTGCTGGGTGGCCGGCTGCTGGGGAGGAATTGATTGTGCAGCGTAATGCTACGCTCGCGGAACTGACGGGGACTCCGATTCATTGTCAGCATCTGAGTGCGGCTGGAAGCGTTCGAATTTTGAAGGAGGCGCGTTCGCGTGGGGTGCCTTTGAGTGGGGAGGTATGTCCTCATCATATTGCACTTACGGATGGGGCGTTGCGGGGCTACGACACCAATTTCAAGATGAACCCGCCATTAAGAAGCGAGGAGCATGTCGAGGCGTTATTGGCGGGAATTGCGGATGGAACGATCACAGTGCTCGCGAGCGATCACGCGCCACATTGTGGATATGAGAAGGAAGTGGAGTTTGACCAAGCGCCGTTTGGTATTTTGGGTTTGGAGACTGAGTTGGGACTGTTTCTCGACATTCTCATTCACAAAAGGGGAGTCGTAGATCTGCCCAAGTTGATTTCGTTGCTGACCATTAACCCAGCTCGGCTTCTTGGGATTAATCGAGGCACTCTTTCCGAGGGTGCGCCAGGGGATGTGACGGTGATTGATCCATCGCTTGAGTGGACGGTCGATCGTGAAGCGAGTTTTTCTCTGAGTCGGAACACGCCGTTTCACGGATGGGAGTTGAAGGGG
Source organism: Chthoniobacteraceae bacterium (assembly GCA_947448395.1). GTDB lineage: Bacteria > Verrucomicrobiota > Verrucomicrobiia > Chthoniobacterales > Chthoniobacteraceae > Chth-196. Next base: position 18,504 of record CANFNA010000004.1, on the reverse strand, counting down.
CGAGCGGTGCGCACGGTTGTGGCTGGGAAGACGGTTTGGAAATTATAGTTCCCTTGATTTAGGGAGTGGTTGCGCTTCGTTGTTCTGAGTTTGTGGAGCATTGGAGTTTTGATTAGACTGCTGGAAGTATTCGGAACGACCTCGGAACCCTTTGTTATGAGACGGTTGATGTTGGGACTGGCTGTTGGAGTTTTATTTGCCGTCGCTTTCTACGAGTGCCGGTTGTCTCGCAGTCAAAAGGATCCGATGGTTTCGCTGCACGCCGAAGTGAAGTCGCCGGTGGGCCATGTGCCCGGGTTGATTGGGCTGGAGGAGGAGTACACGCATCTGGTGGAGTCTGTGGTGCCGTCGGTGGTGAGTATTACGACGCAGACGCAGATCAAAGAGCGCGTTCCGGTTGTGGTGGATGCCTTTGATTTGCTATTTGGCCCGCGGCACCAACGGATCGTAGAGCATACGGCAAAAGGGCTTGGAAGCGGTGTGGTTGTGTCCGCAGAGGGACACATTATAACCAATGAACACGTTGTAGCGGGAATGGAGCAAATCTGGGTGCAGTTAACGGATGGGCGGATTTTACAGGCGGATTTGATCGGCACCGATGTTGTGACGGATATCGCGTTATTAAAAATTCAGGGACCAGTGCAGGCGTTGCCGCTTGGGGACTCAGATCAGGTACGCGTTGGGCAGCCTGTGTTTGCGGTGGGTAATCCATTTGGTCTGCAGGAGACGGTGACGCAAGGAATCGTGAGCGCGAAGGGACGGGCGGTTCAGGACAGTGGAGTGGAGTTTTTGCAAACAGATGCGGCTGTGAATGAGGGCAATTCTGGGGGGCCGCTGTTGAATGTGCGGGGTGAGATCGTGGGCATTAACAGCGCGATCTATTCCAAGAATAAAGGGGGCGGTTGGCTTGGGATTTCGTTCGCGATTCCAGCAAACGTGGCCAGGCATTCGATGGAGAGCATCTTGCGGACGGGGAAGGTACAACGGCAGACGCTTGGAGTCGTCACCACGGCGCTGAAACCTTCGATGGCAGCGCAGTTCGGCTTACGGGAGGCGCTGGGCGCACTGATCACGCAGGTCAAACCTGGATCTCCTGCGGAGAAGTCAGGACTTCGCCGAGGCGATATCATTGTGGGGGTGAATGGCCAAATCCTAGCCGACCCCGCTGGATTGCATCGGGCGTTGGAGGGAAAAGCCCCCGGGACGCGGATGCAGTTGAATATTTTCCGAGATGGCCGTGAGTATACCGCGCAGGTCGAGGTGGCGGCTCTCTCTGAGGAGCGGGTGGGAGGGTGAGTCGGATTGGGCTCACCGTGCCTCCGAAAACGGGAGGGTTATTCTGAGGCTAAATGTCTTGCCTGTCTTTTTGCAGGGCGCTGCGCACGGGAAGATGAAGTCGACTTGTGCGCGGTTGGACCGAGGATCGATTCCAAGAAGGGTAGTCGTTCGCGTTTAACTCCGTCTTTAAGCCAGTCGCGCATGAGGGTTTCGGCCGCTTCTTTGATCTGAAGTTCTTGGTTTAGAAATTGGAAGAGCGCTTCAGCTAGTGCGATGAGAGCGATCGAGTGGTTTCGGCCGAGACGTTCCCCGATCCAATCGCTGAAGCGTAGGAAGGCGAGGAAAGGGGATGGCTCATTTTTCCAGAGCAGAGGTAGGGTTTCCGAAAACCTGCCGCTGTTGGCGAGCAGATCCCAAAAGCGCGCAAAGCGGCGTAGTCGGTTGAGATTTGCAAAGGAGAGGTCTTTGTTTTGAAGGATTTCGTAGGGAGGATGAGGGCTATAGACCATGGCAAAGGCCTCGTCGTGACGGATAATTGGTGTGCCTCGAAGTCGCTTGAGGATCCCGACTTGGATTTCCTGTGGAGCCATTGCAAGGAGGCGGTCGAATCCGGTTCCAAAACTTTCCAGAGTTTCTCCAGGAAGGCCGGCGATAAGGTCCGCATGGATGTGCACTCCAGTTTGGGCGCGAAGGAGGCGGAGGTTGTTTGCGAGCTTGGTGTAATTCTGCCGGCGACTGATGTGCTTAGACGTTTCCTCGTTAAAGGTTTGGATGCCAACCTCGAGTTGAACCGAGCCATTTGGGAAGCGCGCCAGAAGTTCGATGAGAGCCTCTGGCATTCGATCTGGAACCATCTCGAAGTGGAGAAACATCCCGTCCTTCCAGTGATCGAGGAAGAATTGGAGGATCGTGCGACTGGTTTGGAGGGAGAGATTGAAGGTCCGATCTACAAATTTAAAGACGCGAGCGCCCTTCTCTATGAGGTCTTCGAGGGAGGGCAGGAATTGCGTTAAATCGACCGCGCGGACTGGGACATCCAGAGAGGAGAGGCAGAATTCGCAAGTAAAAGGGCAGCCTCGGGATGCCTCGACGTAGAGAACGCGGTGGGCGAGGTCCTCTTGGGAGTAGAGGTCGTAGGGGAGGGTGATTTGATCAAACTTGGGGAGTTCGGCGTGTACGACTTTGGGGAAATCGGTCTTTCCGGATAGAATCGCCCTACAGACTTCCGCGAACTTAAGATCGGCTTCGCCGGTGATGACGAGATCGGCTTCTTGGACGATGGGTTGCAGCAAGGTTTCGTGACTGACTTCGGGGCCCCCGAGAATGATGAACAGGCTGGGTTGGACGCGTTTCAGGATGGAGACAACTTCCGCTGAGAGAGACGCGTTCCAGATGTAGACGCCAAAGCCGACGACTCTGGGGGAGTGGGCGAGGATTTCGGTCGCGATTTCGAGTGCGCGTTGTTTGATCTCGAATTCGAGGATACGGGCCTTTGGCTGGAGGTCTCCGAGGTTGGCCAAGAGGTAGCGGAGACCGAACGCGGCGTGAATGAAGCGAGCGTTGATCGTAGTGAGGATAATCTCGGTCATGCGTCTGCCTCGAAATTTTGGTAGGCGGCTTTGCTCAAGGCGAGAGGGCGTTTATTTTTCCTTCTGAGGAGGTGGCAGCGGGCGTAGGCGTTTGGAGGCTGAGATTCGGATTTTTGGAAAGGATCAAAGGATAGTGTCTGAGTATTTGAGGACCCACAAGGGGCTGTGTGCTGTGAACAAGGGCGTTGACGTTCTCTTCAAGTGAGGTAGGCTCGCCGGCTTTGTTCCCCCCGAGCAATTTGACATTCCCAGTTTACATGCGTTGCTCTGTTTTAATCTCCTTACTCTGGTTGATCTGTTCGGGTGCTTCCGTTTTTGCCAACTATTCTGTGTACGATCCCTTGGCTCAGGAATCTCCAAAATCCTGGCTGCGGAGCGTGCTCGGACCAAAAGCGACCGAGTTGACATACGACAAGCGGATGATCGCTGCCGCCGAGATTGCCGCTTCCCGTGCGGCGGGTTCTTCCCGTTACTGCTGTTGGAGGTATGTTAAAGAGGCTTTGGTCGAGGCTCGGGTGATCGATTCCTATCCCAAAACGCGGTATGCCAAGGAGGCTGCTTCTGAACTACAGAGTGAATTTGGCTTTAGAAAACTCTCGGTATCGGATCCCTATAAGGCGCCGACGGGTTCGGTTTTAGTTTATGGTGGATCGGGTCCGGGGCATATTGAATTCCGGTCTCCGATTGGTTTTGTGAGTGATTTTATCTCCCCAAAGCCTTCGAACCTTCCTCTGATTGGAATTTACGTTAAGCCCAAATCCTAACCGTCGGCGTGAGGCTCATTTGACAGCTCGAAAGGGATTCTTCTCGAGTTGTTTGGGATGTTTTTACGGGCTGGTCCTCGTGATTCTGGGATTAGTGGGGATGGGAGAGCTCAAAGGAGGGCCTGTTGGAAAGGATAAATTTTTTGAGACTTCCGACGGAGTTCGGTTGCATTACGTAGACGCTGGGAGGGGGCCTGAAACGATCGTGTTTGTTCCGGGGTGGCTGATGCCAGCGGCGGTGTTTGATGCACAGGTGAACGCCCTTTCTGCGCGGTTTCGAGTGGTTGCGTTTGACCCTCGCTCTCAGGGAAAATCACAAGTCGGATCTGGGGCCCACACCCCAGAGCGACGGTCTAGGGACCTGCATGAATTGTTAAAGACGGTTCAACCGACGCGCCCCATCCTAGCGGGTTGGTCCTTAGGGGTGATGGAGGTTCTTGATTATCTGGCCAAGTACAAGCCGGAGCAGATTTCGGGCTTAGTGCTGATTGATAATTCAATTGGAGAGGGGCAACCCCCATCGGCATCAAAGTCTTCTGCTGGGGGGGCGGCACCGCCGAAAGACCGGGCGGAGTACCTGAGGAATTTCACCTTAAGCCTGACGAAGAAGCCGCTTTCCAAGGAGATGTTTGAGGTCATCTATGCTTCTGCGAGGCAGATGCCTGCCGATACCGCCAGGGAGTTGATTAATAAGCCGTTTCCCCGAGAATATTGGCGGGACACTCTTCTAGCGCAGCGTGTGCCTGTTTTGTACGCGATTCGGCCTCGATTTGAGGAGCAAGGGCGATTGCTGGTGGCTAAGCGCCCCGAGTTAGCGAGGGTGGAGGTTTTTCAGGAGGCGGGACATGCACTCTTTATCGACGAGCCTTCTCGTTTTAATAAGGTGTTATCGGCGTTTGCAGAGCGCGTTTGGTCTCTTCCTGCTAAAGGGCGTTAAACAAGCCCTTTTATCTCCTTAATTTTAATATCCGCATTTTCCTGCATGTTTCCCCGAATTACCCTAATCCCTGCTATTTTTCTTGTGACGGCGAGTATGCTTGGATCGGGAATTTTGACCACGACGGGCTCGATTCTCTCGATGGTTAAATCCCCCGGTGCGGTGCTCGCTGTGTGGGTTCTTGCTGGGCTGCATGCAGTGGTTGGCGCGTATTGTTACGGTCTGATTGTCCGCCGAATTCCCGTTAATGGAGGGGAGGCGAGTATCCTCAGGACTTACCTTTCTCCGGCGTTGGGTGAAATTGCGGGTTGGGTTTCATTTGTGGTGGGTTTTTCGGCTTCGAATGCGGCATCCGCAATTGGGTTTGGAGCCTATTTGGAGAAGGCGCTGCCAAGTGTGAATGCTGGCATCAAGACAGCTGCGCTTGGCGCTATTTTGATGGTAACGGTGATGCACTCGTTTGCGGGTCCGGTGGGGTTGCGGCTTCAAACGGCAATGGCGGCGCTCAAGTTTGGGCTGCTTGCTGCTGTGACGCTGTGGGGTTTGTCGCACGTGGCGTCGGATCCGACGGCTGGTTCCGCTGAAGGTTGGGAAGCGGCGTCTTTTGGGCCGGCGTGGGGATTGGCCATCATGTTTTCGATGTTTGCGTATTTGGGATGGAGTGCCGCGATTTATTCAGCGGCTGAAACCAAGGACCCTGCGCGTACGGTGCCGAAGGCGATGCTTTATGGGACCGCGATTGTCTTGGTGCTTTATGTGGGAGTGAACGTGGCGTTACTCAAACACATTGCATTGGCGGATTTGGCGAAGGAGAAGGCAGTGTTGGAGTTGCTAGTGCGGAAACTGTTTGGGGATGGCGCCTCTCGGATTTTCGCCGGAATTGTTTCGTTTGCCCTTCTTTCTTCTCTGGGGGCATCCGCCTTTTTGGGGCCTCGCGTATTACACACCATGCTCTTGTGGTATCGCCCCACTTCCAATGGGGGGGCTCAGAATTCTCAACTTCGAGTTCCGTGGAGTTTGGTTTGGATGCAGGCGGCTCTTTCGATGGGCATGATCCTTTCTGGCACCTTTGAGCAGATCCTAACAGTGACTGGGTTTCTGCTTGGGATTTTTCCGATCTTGGCGGTGGTGGGGCTTTACACACGTCGGGCTAATGAGGAGCAAGAGGTACCGATTTTGGCCCGGGGATTAGCGGTCCCATTGTTTGTGGCGGGTTCGCTCTTAATTCTGGTGTTGGGGGCAATGGAAAAGCCCGGAGAAATGGGGGTGGCGAGCGGCCTAGTTTTGGTCATTTTTCTGCTCAGGCACCGAGCCTCACAGACCGATAAATTCTCTTTCTAAAATTCCACCCTTCTCTTCATCTTTTCAACCATGCACCCCCTAATTTTTTGTCTGACGCTCTCTCTCTGGTTATCTATGCCAGTTTTGGCTGTTGATTTCAGTGCCTTAGCTGCCGATTACGCTGGATTACCGCGAGTGGGCCGGAGTGTTTCAGAAGGCAATGGGGCTTCCGGAGCGGAGGGGGCGCAGGGCGCCAAGGCAGGCGTTTCCGCTGGGAAAAGGGCTTGGGATTCCTATGAAAAAACAATCGGAGTCCCTCTCCGCAAATGGGCAGCCGAAGAAATTGCTCCAGCGAAAGGTGGGACGGTTTTCTATCCGTTCTCGGGGCCGGATTTTGTGACGGTCGCGCAGATGTTTCCGGAAGCGGATCGGTACGTGCTCGCTGCGATTCAGCCTGCCGGACCGGTTGTGGACTTCGGGACCGTGAGTGCTAGTGCTGCGGCAGGTTTCCGAGCGAAGTTTCAAGCCGAGTGGGCAAAGTTCGGCGCTTTGGGTTTCTTTCGGACGATCGATTTGAATGAGAACACTGCTAGCACTGTGGCGAGACTGACCTCGACGCCTGTGATGATGGCTTTTGCCGCAGCCTTAGGGTTTCAGGTTGAATCGGTTCGCCCTTTGCGGATCAACGCAGAAACTGCCGAGTTCGAGCCATTCGATGCAGACGCGAATACGAAGTGGTCATCAGTTCGATTGGGGCTTCAAAAGGAAGGTCGGTCGGTGACGTTGGATTATATCTGTGTGGATCTATCGGATCAGTATTTGAAGCCGCCCGCACCTGAGTTGGTGTGGATTCAGAAAATGGCGAAGAACCCAGTATTGCTAAAGGCGGCGTCGCATTTGTTACCCAAGCCTTACTTCTCAGCCTGCCGGAGCGCTATTGTGGAGGGGGCTCCTTTGCTTATCCAGGATGAGACAGGGTTGGAATATCCTGATTTAAGGAGGATGGGAGAGGTGAAGCTCTATGGCCGTTTTGCTGGGGTATTGAAGTTATTCAATCAGGATTCTCAACGTGAACTGGCAGCTGCCTATACCGCTGCGGGTCAAACCAGTCCGCTTCCCTTTGCATACAGTTATCAAAAGTCGAGTGACCGCCGCTCTCTTCAGGTTGTGCGTCGAGTTCAGAAGCCATAGCTCGAAGCACGAGAACTGTGCGCTCTTTTTCTAAACGGAAGCGGAGATGGTGGTTGAAATGAGCTGACTAGATCGCGACTTTCCTGAGCAGAATGAACAAACTCTTGCGCCGCGATACAGGGTTGGTTGGCATTGTATTGGCAGGGCTGATGGCTTGGGGCTTGGTGCTAGTGAGTGATTACCTCATTTGGGACACCATCCATGCGGCGCATTGTGCACGAGATCCGGCACATTGGTACATTGAGGCTAGGCTTTATAAAGATACCGGAAATCCTTTAAGCGGAATGATGACGCACTGGTTGGCGGTATTTTCGGCGCCTGAGTTGGCGAGCAAATGGATTAGTGTTGGTTTGTGGTTAACCAGCGCCGTCTTGTTTCGGAGTTTCTTGATGCGCGGTTTCGGTGTTGGAAAAGAAGACAGTGCTTGGGTGGCTAGTCTGGCTGTCGCGCTACCATTCTATGATCTGCTTGGAGAGCTTTGCTTATTTACTTATACACTCTTCACTTTTCTTTTTTGGTTGGCGTGGATGTGCTTCTTCTGGTGCCGATCGGCGCGGTCTTGGCGAGGCGTTCTCTTGCGGCTAGGCACGCTTGCTTTGTTTGTTCTCTGTTTTCAGCTAGGATCCAATCTCCCTTATTTCTATGGGATTCTAACCGTTTACTTGCTGAGAGATGCGCTGATTGCGGATGAGCTTTGGGTTTGTCGGTCTTGGCTTATTCGATTAAGAGCGCATGCTGATTTGCTTGTAGTGCCAATCCTATATTGGTGCTGGAAGACCAAGTACGGAGGTCCGCAAGGCTGGTATTATAAGATGATTGATTACAATGCGCCCAAGTTTGAGCTCAAACAGATGCTCGATGGGTATGCGAGTCTGCTCCAGATGTTGCGAATGGAGCTTTTAGATTCGTTGGGTGCAAGTTGGCGGATCGTTGCAGCTTTGCTCGTGGCTGGGCTTTTCTGGGTCTTCAATCGGAGGCGTTGTTCGGGCAATGAGGAGCGATACGCTACGAGACCTTTGCTGCTGGGCTTCTGTGGGGCGCTCTTCCTAATACTCTGCGCGGGATTTGCGTATGTCACAGTTGCGAAGGGTTTTTCTGCTTACGGCTGGAACACGAGAAATGGAATTCTTCTGAATTTTCCGGTGGCTCTGGCTCTTGGATGTCTAGTGGCATGGTTCCAAGCGCTTTTACCGAAGGGTTATATCTCGGTTCAGGCAATAGTCCTGAGCTTCATCATCGGGTTATCCGTGGTCTCCTCGAATATAACGATTCTCAAACTTCAAGGACTGTGGGCGAAGCAGATCTCCGCAGTTCCAAAACTGAAGGAAGTGATTTCAGAATCAGGTCCGATGGCGATCAGCCTTAGGGACCAACTTTTGAGCAACAGCACCATGGAGAAGTATCCAACGCTTATCTGGACTTATCTACTGACGGAGGCGGGAGAGTTACCAAAGACCTTGGTTGTGGATACACAGCCAATGGTTGCGGATCAGCTGAGTGTGAGTCCCACTGGACAGCAGCAAATGACGATTCCTCTGCTCCAATTCGACCCGCCTACGATGCAACGCCTCATCGAACTGACCTCTCTCGATTACGCTTTGACGGGCATTCCGCGAACGGGCAAGACAGTCACTTGCGTACTCCAAGATAAGTCAGAGGATACGGATGGTTGGCTCACTGGATGGCGGTACTTGAGAGCAAAGTATTTCTCACAGGCAGAGATGCCTGTATTTTTAAAAGGGCTCACGCGACTCCTTGTTTTTGATGGAGTTGCTTCTCCTCGTGAAAAATAGCCTCTTGGGCAGATAAGCGCTGGACGAAGGCTTTGTTTTTCGCCCCCGATTTTTTCCTTCTATACTATTGGGATGTGCCCGGTTTTTCGGCAACGGCGAGGTATTGGGCACCGGCCGGACAACGCTCGAGAACTCTTTCGATCGGCAGCAGCGCTTTTAGGAAGGGAGGGAAAAAGCTGATGTATTTATGTCTGATGTTTTCGAAGCCTGCGGCCTTTAACATGTCTCGCATACTAGAGCACTTGATCAGCGTTGCTCCCTTGTCCACCGCGGCCATGGATACGATCAATTGGGTTAGAGGGCTGAAAGGGTTGTGTTCAAAAACTATGATCGTCCCAAAGTCTGCCATCGCTTCGAAAAGATCTCTCACCGCCCGTTGTTTATCCTGCGGAGGGATGTGATGAAAAACACCAGTGGCGACAATGAAATCGGGGCGATAGGGAAGATTTTGTAAAGTATCGATAAACTTGACGTTGTCCGAGGATGAATTTTGATTTGCGACCTTGATACACTCGGTAGCGGGATCATAACCAGTGATCTGGGCGTCTGGAAAAATCGTGGTCAGCATTCTTGTGAACTCGCCCGTGGCACACCCAAAATCCAGTACACACCTTGGCTTTTGCCTTATGACGTTGAGGATGTGCTCAAGCTTGGACTTATAAAAAAACTGGCTGTCGCCGCCGGTCAGGCGAAGGTTGTTGTCTAGGTCTGCCAAATATTCTTTGGAGACATTGTCGAAACGCGAGATATGATTCTCGCTCATATTCTTTCGCCCCCTGTTTTTTGGTAAGGTTTGTAGTACATTCCAGGGAAGATTTTCAGCGTAAAGGATAGGAGATTATAAAATATCCGCGCCCGCCAGGATGGATGTAAGATCAATTCAGATGTCTTCGCGAATCGCCTAATTTTTAAGGCTACCTCTTCTGCTTCTAGAGAGAGCGAATAAAAAATGGCTTTTTGAATCCCTTTCATCTCAGGCGCGGATCGATTCAGGTTAGTCAAAGTCGGTCCTAATAGCACCAGCTTGTAGTGATTGTCAGGATCCGCTCGATTGAGGAGTTTAAAAACCCCATTCAGACTGATTTTGCTAACGTAATAACCCAGATGGTTTGAATTTGGAACTATGGTGGACGAGGACGATATCGCCAGCACAGCAGCCTTCTTCAGCGAAAGGCTTTGGAAGGCTTGGATAAAATTTAAAACTCCGTAAAGGTTGATGTCGAACACTTTACGAAAAACATCGATTTTGATCCCGGCCGCATTATCGACCTCATTAATCCCGGCGTTCAGAATCCAGATGGTAGGAAGCAGGTGTTTGGCGGAGAGGTTTTGGATGAGCGCCTGCACTTCGGATAGCGAAGTGATATCGCATTTGAAATACAAAACCCCCGGAAGGGTTACGTCTTGAGAGTCTCTTCGGTTGACTGCGATGACCGTGTGGTTGAGCTGGGCGTAAAGGTGCAGGAGTGCGCGACCAACTCCTGACGTCGTCCCAGTGATAAGGACAATTTCCGGTGCTTCAGGTTGAGGCATCTTCGCGTTTCTTTTGGAAGAGTGTCGAGAAGTAGCTTTGCACGTAAACGTACTTGTTGTTTCGGTAAATCTTTTCGTTGGCGTGCATGTGGACTTTTTTAAGGTTATAGAAAGGGACTTTTGGGAGTAAGTGATGCTCGTGATGGAAATTGGCCGAGAGAGAGCCAATCAGAATCGTTTCGGCTAAGTTTATGGCGCGCTGTGTCCAGGTTGGGTTAGTGATGACGACGGAGCGGGTGTAGAAATTGCCTTGATCTGCAGTTTCGATGTTAATTTCAAACTGCTTAGGCGCTCCATGCTCGGTGATTCCCCGGACTCTGAGTAAGAGCATATTGAAGCTAATGAGAGGGATGGCCCACAGGAGTAAATAGAGGGCTAAATTAAATTGAAAAATGATACTGAGGACTAGGAGTTGGGACGCTCCTAAGCGGAAGATTTTGAAGCGCTCTTGAGAGGAGGCGTCCTCTTTTGTTTTAGGTAATTTACTTTGGAGAGACTTGTAATTATGGCCAAAAAAACTTTTTAATGCGGTGATTCCAAGAAGGTCCATCAAAAACAGCTTGTATAATTCAGGGTTTTTGAGGTCGGTCACTGAGTATTTTTCCAAATCGGTTTCGAGATCGTCGGGGGTGTTTGTGCCTGCATGATGACGCATGTGGCCACGGGTATAGCCCTCCAAGGTTAGGCCAACGGGGAGGGCGGCAAGCCAGTTGCCGACGAAATCATTAGCTGCTCTATGATTCGAAATGAGGCGGTGTGACCCTTCGTGGACTATCTGTAGCAAGGCTCCCTGGCGCGATGCTATCAGAAGGCCTAGCAAAGGATAGGCTATCCAAAAATATGAGGTTCTATAAAGAACCGCCCCTCCGATGGATAAGGCGGCTATGCAAAGCCATATGAAAAAAATATGGACGTAGGTTACAGAACTCCTCAGAACGGAAATTTCATTTACAAATTCAGGAGGAAATTCGTAGAGCTTCGCACTGTATTTGGGCCTGTCTCGTTCAGACATAACTAGTATAGAGTAAACTGGGGGGTGAATTTTGTCGAGGTCAATGGCGTTGTGCTCCCCCGCTTGAGAGGCCGTTTAAGGGTTTAGTTGCATCTATGGAAGCCACTCTTTCAGGTGGCGGGAGGTTGACCCAGAAGGAGGGCAGATGAAAGGAAGACGGGAAGATCGTTATGAACTCTTTGGGCGATTGGACTGGGGGCGACGTTCATTGACGAACGTTTCGATCTCATCGGCTTTTTGAATGCATTCAGAGCCGCGAAGGATCCGAGAGCGAATGTAAAGCGGACGGTGTTTTGACTCTTCCAAAATTTTACTGATGTAATCGCCGAGGATGCTGAGGGAAAAGATTTGGAGACCACCAAGTCCGAGTGTGAGGACGACGATGGTTGTCACACCACGGGTGTTTGGATCTGGGTAAAGGAAGTGGAACGCGGTGTAAAAGAGAGCGAGGGCGAGGCTGAAGAGGAAAACGATGAGTCCGATGCCCTGAATGTAGTGGAGGGGTTTTGTGCTGAAGGAGAAGATGGCTTTTTTTGCCCACCAAATGTTTTTCAAAAGGCTGTTGGTGGTTCTTCCAAACATCCGTTCTGGGCGCTTGTAGGGGACTCCTGATTGGCGGAACCCAACCCAAGCCCGAAGTCCGCGCAGAAAAATATCCCGTTCAGGCAGGCTGAGGAGGTGATTGATGACTTTTCGATCAATCAGTGAGAAATCGCCTGCGTCGACTGGAATCGGAATGCTCGAGAGGTAGCGGAACAAGCGATAGAACACCTTGTACAAAAGCTGCATGTGCCATGCGGCTTCCCGCTGTACCCGATCTCCGTAGACGACATCGAACCCTTCTTTCCACTTTTCGAAAAAGGAGGGAATGATTTCCGGGGGATCTTGAAGGTCGCCATCCAGCAAAATAATCGCATCGCCAGTGGCAACTTGCATGCCGCTTAAAAAGGCGCTTTGGGAGCCAAAGTTTCTGGAATGGCAGATACCGATCACATGGGGATCAACTTCGCACAAAGCGCGGATTTGGGCTTCATCATCCGCGGGACTCCCGTCGTTGACGAAGATGATTTCGTACTCCACTTCGAGTGACTGGAAAGTCTTCGAAAGACGTTCGTGCATGATCGGGATCGCCTGATGGTCACGATAGCACGCAATGATTGCAGAGAGTTTCTCTGAGCTTTTGGGTGGGGGCGCGAATTTGAGAAGAGAACCGACATGTTTTTCCCACGTTTGAGTTCGTTTAAGGCCCTCTTCGAGTGAAATGCGCGGGGTCCATCCAAGTTCGGCGATCGCTTTTGAGGGATCTCCGAACCAGCGGGTTAGGTCCCAACGACGGTTCGGCATCGCGCCGAACTCTGGAGCATGTGGGATTCCCGAGATTTGTCCGACCAAAGTGGCAATTTCGCGGATGGTTGTTTCGCGCCCAGACGCAATGTTGAAGTTCTCCCCAGGGGAGGATGTGCAACCGATGAGGGCGGCTTTGACGAAAGCGCGTGTGCAATCGTCTACGAACAGAAAATCTCGTGAGATCTCGGGGCGAACAAGAGGGGGGTAGTGTCCGTTTAATCCGCTGGAGATGAGGCGGGGAATCAGGCGGTCGCGTTCTTCCCATGGCCCGTAGATGGAGTAGAGGCGGAGATGGGCGCAGGGAACTCCGCGCAGGTGGCCATAGAACCAGAGCAGATGGCCTGCGGCAGCTTTGGAAACGGCATAATCGCTATTGGGTTCGAGCTTGGCGTCTTCGTTTGGACTCGAGCAATTCAATCCATACTCGGAGGAGCTGCCGGCTTGTACAAAAGCGGCGCAACCCGATTCTTGAAGAGCGAGGAGAAGGTGGAGAGTGCCGAGATAATTAACATGGTGGATCCGCAGGGGTTGGCTTTGGCGTTCGTAAGCACCGTATGCGGCAAGGTTGAAAATCGTTTGCGGGCGATGAGTTTTGACGAAACGCGCGACTTCCTCTGGCTTCGTGATGTCGAGGTAGAGTTTGTTGGCGTCGGGTAAGTGCAGGCCGCGCCAACTCCCCTCCATATTGCTGGATAATGCGAAAACATCGCTGCGAACTTTGAGCAAGGAGGAGAATAGCTTAGCGCCGATGAATCCTGAGGCGCCCACGACCCAGATGGGGCCTTGCAATTTGAGAGCCTCTTCGCGGTCTTCGGGTAGCCAAAGATCATCCCAGAGGGTCTCGGGAGAGGGGGGAGTGGTTGGGGTCATGGCGAAGGTGGATTCAGGAATGAAGCCAGAGTGGACTCGATCGAGACGGGGTCGAGGTGACTGAGTTTTTGATGGTACTTCTGGCTTCCATACAGGCCGTTAGGATAACCGCAGGCGTGCGCATGATGGAGTCTGAAAGAAACGCCGCGGAGTGTGAGTTGCACGCAGAGGGCCTCAGCCAGTCCACCGCGCGAGGTGTGTTCCTCGAGCACCCAGAGGTTCCCACTGGATGCGACGCTTTCTACGAAAGACTCTGGGAGTTCAGTAATTGGAAGGACAGACACTGCGAAGCAGTCGACAGGCGCATTTGAAAGGAGCGGCAAAACGTTTAATAGAACGGGGCCGATTCCTGCGATTGTGAGTTTTGATTGGGATGTTTTTTGGAGAGCGCGTATTTCGGCGAATGTTGGCAGTGCGCCAAAAGTTGCGGGCCAATTTCCGGCGCCAAGGCGCAGATAGGAGGCTTTTATTTGGCTCTGCATCATGTAGTCCGCGGCAGCCGCGACGTCTTCATTACAGAGAGGAACTACGCACTCAAAGTTGGGTAGACAAGAGAGTACCGCGAGATCTTGGAGGGCGTGGTGACTGGCTCCCATAATGCCGTATCCGTACCCACCCCCATTGCCTACAAATCGGACCGGAAGCGAGTGGAGTGCTACATCGAGTCGGATCTGTTCGTAGGGTCGGAACACGATGAAGGGGGCGATGCTGTAACACAGGGGGTGAAGTCCCTCTTTGGCAAGGGCGGCGGCGAGTGCCACCATGTTTTGCTCACTTACGCCTGCATTGATAAAACGCGGTCCCATCTGAATTTGGAGTTCCTCCAGAGCCATGAATCCAAGGTCTCCTGTTAAGAATAGAAATTTTGGATCGTTTTGCGCCCATCGAGTGGCCCAAGTGGAAAATTCGCGTCGCATGGGGAGGGAATTGAATTAGCGGGAGACCGTTTCAGAGACAGCCAAGGAATACTGTTCCTCGCTCATGGGAAGGTAATGCCATTCCATGCGATCTTCCATGAAGGAGACGCCGTGCCCCTTGATTGTTTTTGCCAAAATGCAACCCGGGCGATTTCGGTGCTCTATTTTTGAATGAGCAGCATCGAGATGCTGAAGATTGTTGCCGCATTCGGCTTCGACGACTTCGAAGCCGAAGGAGCGCCATTTTTCAGTCAAAGGTTCGAGGTTTAAAACTTCCTCGGATCTGCCGAAGCCTTGAATTTCGTTTCGGTCCACGATGACCGTCAGGTTTCGGAGTTGATGTTGGGCAGCGAAGAGGGCGGCTTCCCAAGTAGAACCCTCATTACAGTCTCCGTCGGACAGAACTGCGTAGACCTGAAAAGAGCGGGAGGTAAATTTTTGAGAGAAAGCGAGTCCTGCGGCGAGGCCTAAGCCGTGGCCGAGGCTACCGGTGCCGAACGGAATCGCGGGGATCGATGAACCGCAAGGTGGATGAGCGGCTAGCAATGTGCCTTCGGTGTAAAAGCTATCCAAAGAGGCTTCGGGCATCCGCCCTGAGAGGGAGAGGGTGGTGTAAAGAGCGGCTGCTGCGTGTCCCTTGGAAAGGATGAGCTGGTCATCCTGCGACATGCGCCGAAAGCACAGATCGACGAGAATTTCTAAGCAACTCAATGAGGAGCCGATGTGGCCCGCATGCGCTTTGTGGTAAAGTTCCAAAACTTTCAACGCGCATATGCGGCGCTGCTGTTCGAGGTCTAAATGCATGGCAAATTTTGGTCTTCGTTCAAAATCAACGACGGTGATCGAGCCGCATTGCTGTGAATGTAGGAGATAGAAATCCTTTTGGAAGCAGGTGTTGCGGAGACGGCTTGTTGATAATGGAGAGCGGAGAGTGCGATTGGTCAATCCTCTGAATTTAGCGGGGAGGGGGAGGGGTTTTTGAAATTAAGTTTTTTGATGCTGAACGTGTTGCGGTGATTGCGATGCGGTGCAGCAACGAAAGACGTTCAGATTCGGCGATGGTTTGAAAAATCGGTTTGGTGATGACCTCCAACTGGTCCTGTTTCCTCAGCAGCAACCCCCAGCCTGGAGGCAGTTCGTGAGGTTGAACGGCATCAGGTTCTGCGACTACGTAGAAGAGGTTGGCTGCCCCCCAACGGATCAGTTTATCGAACTTGGTATTGGCGATTAGTTGGCCATTGAGCTGGCCAATTTCTTTCAGCGTTTCGCCATATTCGCTGTGGCCGGGGCGCGTGTAGTCCACGGTTTGGTATTCCTGAAACAGGGAGTCACCGTTGAGGATGGAGGGGTAGTACAGGTTGAGCAGTCGCTCCAATTCGAGACGGCGGTGGTGGAGTTTCTGGATTTTTTCCTCCAGCACGGACCGAGACGCGGCGTCTCTTCGATAATCGAGCCGAGACGCTTTGCATTCAAAGGCCGCAGAATATCCCAGAGACGCCCGTGATGCGGTTCCATTCTTTCGTTCGGGGGCATGGAAAGATTCGCGTCCAGGGCGATATGCCGCGACGTCCAAGCGGAAACGGTATTGAGGAAGCGAAACCTCTGTTGCGGCGATGCGATAACCCTGAGAGCGGGCCCAGAGAAGGCAAAGACGCTTGAGTTCGAGATGGGCGGCGGACTCGTTTTGGCTCATGCGCTTCTCACCGACTGGGGGAGATGGCGTGACTCGAAAGTTCGTCTACTCCCACTCGATGGTTGCGGGTGGCTTGGAGGAAATGTCGTACACAACGCGGTTCACGCCTTTGACCTCGTTGATGATCCTCGTCGAGATCTTGGCGAGAATGTCGTAGGGCACGCGAACCCAGTCGGCGGTCATGCCGTCCTGACTTTCAACGATGCGCAGAGCGATCGTATTTTCGTAGGTTCTCTCGTCTCCCATAACTCCCACGGAGCGGACCGGGAGGAGGACGGCGAAGCTCTGCCAGACCTTGTAGTACCAGTTGCTCGCCTTCATTTCTGCAACAACGATCGCATCTGCTTCACGAAGGATCTGCAGGCGCTCTTTGGTAATGTCGCCTAAAATTCGGACGGCAAGTCCTGGGCCCGGGAAAGGTTGCCGATGGACGACTTCTTTTGGGAGTCCAAGCTGCGTCCCGACTTCGCGGACTTCGTCCTTGAAGAGCTCGCGCAAGGGTTCGACGAGCTCGAATTTCATATTTTTCGGGAGGCCGCCCACGTTGTGATGGCTCTTAATCAATGCGGCGGGATTGCCTGCGATGGCGACGCTTTCGATGACGTCTGGATACAGAGTTCCTTGAGCGAGGAATTTGAACTTAGGGGCTTGGGCTGAGCGGCTCTTTTTCTTGGTGAGTTCAACGACAGCGTCTTCGAATACCTTGATGAATTCTCCGCCGATGATGCGGCGCTTGCGCTCGGGGTCGGTGACTCCTTTGAGTTTTGTGAGGAAGCGAGCGGATGCGTTGGCGGTTTTCAAGCGCATCTTGAAGTTGTCTCCGAAGAGTTTCTGCACGGCTTCCGCCTCATTGGCGCGCAGCAACCCGTTGTTTACAAACACGCAGGTGAGTTGGTCGCCGATCGCGCGGTGGATGAGCGCGGCGGCAACACTCGAGTCAACGCCGCCGCTGAGACCGAGGACGACATGATCTTTCCCGACTTGTTTGCGGATTTTTTCACAAACTTCTTCGATGAAGGAGCCCATGGTCCAGTCCCGCTCGAACCCGCACACTCGGAAGACGAAATTCTGGATAATATCGCGGCCTCGGGGCGTGTGGACGACCTCAGGGTGAAACTGGAGACCGTAGAAGTGACGGGATGGATCCTCGATGACCGCGTACGGGCTATTGTGGGTTTTCGCGATGGTGCGGAAGCCTTTTGGGAGTTTGGTGACTTTGTCGCCATGGGAGTTCCAGATATCGATGGATTTCCCCAAACCCTTCAAAAGTGGGCAGGTCGTCGTAATCTGTAATTTGCCCATTCCGTACTCGCGGCGTTCGGAGTGTTCGACCTTTCCGCCGAGGTGATGCCCCATCAACTGCATGCCGTAGCAGATTCCGAGAATTGGGATGCCGAGTTTGAAAATGGCAGGGTCTGGTTGTGGGGCGTCTTTGCCGTAAACGCTAGCCGGTCCTCCAGACAGGATGATGCCTTTTGGAGCTATCTTTTTGATCTCCTTGGCAGGGGTGTTGAAAGGGATGATCTGGGAATAAACCTCACATTCGCGGATACGCCGTGCGATCACTTGGGTGTACTGTGATCCGAAATCGAGGATCAGGAGACGGCTATGGGTGGCTGATTTGGTCATGATAGATTAGCGGCCAGAGGAGGAGGGGAATGAGGACGTGCCCGATTCGTTTTCGCGGATAAAAAGACTGCCTTCGCCCTGAACGCCCTTTTTTAGTCGCTGTTGCAGGGACGGGCTGCGATCTGGCAGTTCTGATTCACAGGCGCAGAATCCGCTTAGTACGGCGACAACAAGGAGGGTCCGAAGGACAGCTTTCATCGAGGTCTTTTAGAGGGAGGCGGGCGGGAAGTAAAATTGCGAAAGTAAAGAAGTCAGGCTTTTGAGGCAAATGGGGGGGCGATGCGAGAGTTCCGGCTTTTAAGAGCAAGTTGAAGAGGGCAGGTTGAGTGGCGATGATTCCGTGGGAATTTTTGCTGGGAGCTTACCGAGAAGGGGTGTTTCCGATGGCGGATCCAGATGGAGAGATTCAGTGGTTTTCTCCTGACCCCCGCGGCGTGTTGCCTCTGGAAAAGTTTTACCGGCCGCATGGATTGCGTCGGACCTTGAAGGCGGGGAAATTCGAAATTCGGATTAATACGGCTTTTCGGGAAGTGATGGAGGGGTGTGCGAGTCGGGATGAGACGTGGATTGATGGGGAAATTTTGGACACTTACTGCGAGCTGCACGCGCGGGGATACGGGCACTCGGTTGAGGCGTGGTATGAGGGGCAGTTGGCGGGGGGATTGTATGG
>CANFNA010000003.1 GCA_947448395.1 Chthoniobacteraceae bacterium | reverse complement strand
TGGCGCGCCGCTGGAAGGCACCGTGGAGCTGCCTGTTTCCCAGGATCTTTCAGCGGAAATGGTCCAAGGAATCGACCGCTTCGCGTTGCGACTCATCGAGCACACGAAAGAATATCGAAAGCCGACCCGAGATAAACTCATGGCCATGCTAGGTATGGTCGATTCTCGCTGCGCACAAACCCGCGACAGCTGTCGGTTTATCCCAACGTCTGAAAGCGTGTCGCGCTTTATGATTCCCGTGTTCCCGGGGGTCCATGCTGAAGGTCTTCATTTCAAAGGGAGCCCAGACAGATCTCGTGGAAATACCATCGTATGTTTGACCGATGCTGGAGAGTCTCTTGATGCGGCCGCGGCTGGAATGCGGCTTCCTGCCGATGCCGAAGTGTTCGTGTTGCAGTTGGTGAACCGCGAGACGACTTACAGTATCAATCCGCGCTTTGGTGTTCGAACCAATGTCGCTCACCGCGAATGGCTCTACCGCCAGACTTTTGTGCAAGGGAGGACCCTCATCGGGATCGAGGTGCAGAAGGTTCTGGCCATTTGCGATTTCGTAAGCGCCCGCAGCCCGGACACCTCCCTAACGCTCATCGGTGAAGGCGATGGAGGTATGGTCTCCATGTATGCTGCAGCACTGGACGAGCGTGTCAAAGGAGTCGTGCTTTCCGGCTATTTCGGCCCGCGAGAGACCGTTTGGAAGGAGCCTTTGGATAGAAATCTCTTCGGCCAACTTCGGAACTTTGGTGACGCGGAAGTCGCTACCCTCATTGCGCCTCGCAAGGTAGCAGTGATCTGCGGACATTACCCTGTCATGGCAGGTCCTCAAAACGCCTCTGCCGGGGTGCGTGCTGTCGCTGCTCCAGGACTCCTTGCTGAGGTGCCTGAATCCGCCGTTCGAGCAGAAGCCACTCGTGCGTTGGCTTTGATTCCCGGCTCGTGGCTGAGCATACACGAAGGCAAGCGCAGTTGCGGGGAAGTAGCGGCCGAATTATTAGGCCTGCGTCCTGAGCCCGTGGTTGACATGATGACCCACCCCCTGCTCGATGTGCAGAAGAGCACTGTCGAAGAGCTCCAGCGGTACGTGCAGACGCTTTTTTCAGCGGATGAAACCCTCCGTGAGCGTGAATTCTGGAAAGGAGTCCCCGCTTCCCCATCCCAGTACTCTGGGTTTGTCGCCAAGGAGCGCACCCGCTTTTGGGAAAATTTCATCGGTCGCTTACCAGACCCAGACATCCCTGCGAGGCCGCAAAGCCGTCTGTTGCGTGAAACAGCACACGTGCGAATTTATGAAGTGCGGCTGGATGTCTGGAAGGATGTGTTTGTTTGGGGTTGGCTTGCGGTTCCCAAAGATATCGTCGCTGGTGAGCGACGCCCTGTGGTGGTCTGCCAACACGGGTTAGAGGGACTTCCTGAAAATGTTTTTGTAGAAGATCCTACAACGAAGGCGTTCGCCTCGTATCAAGCATATGCATTAAGACTCGCGGAGTTGGGGCACATTACCTTCGCGCCCCATAATCCCTATCGTGGAGGCGACGCATTTAGGTCCTTACAGAGAAAGCTCAATCCGCTGGGCCTCACGCTATTCAGCGTGATCATTGGTCAGCATCAGCGCATTTTGGAATGGCTCGGATCCCTGCCCTTTGCGGATGCGCAGAAGATTGCCTTCTATGGTTTGAGTTACGGGGGGAAGAGTGCCATGCGCATCCCCGCAATCCTCCCTGGATATTGCCTGAGCATCTGTAGCGGTGATTTCAACGAGTGGGTGCGAAAAGTGGCCTCGCTCGAAATGCCAATGTCGTATGTGCACACCGGCGAATACGAAATCTCAGAGTGGGCGTTGGGCCGTTCGTTTAATTATGCCGAGATGGCGGCCCTCATTGCACCACGGCCATTCATGGTGGAGCGGGGACACCATGACGGAGTGGGAACGGATGAGTGGGTAAGTTACGAATACGCAAAGGTTCGCCGTCTTTACGCAAAGCTTGGGATTTCTGAGCGCACTGAGATCGAGTTTTTCGATGCGGGACACACCATTCACGGGGTTGGAACTTTTGAGTTTCTGCGCAAAAATCTGATGCAAAAATAGCAGTGTAGTCCTCCCAAAAACTGCTTTTGTGGACGGTCTTCGCGCACTTTTTTCACACTTCCTGAACCTCTGGGTGTGCCGACTTGTGGCAGCGGCGTATTTAAAAGCACATCCTCAATGTCTTCCCCGCTCATTTCTATGAAACAGCCCTTTTTTTCTGCGGTAAGCGCGGTTCTATTTTTGTTTCCTCTTCATCTTTCCAGAGCGAATGATGCTTGGCTGCAGCCGTTCCCTGCGCATCGAATTGCCGGCAATTTGTACTATGTCGGCTCACGTGATCTTGCGTCGTACCTCGTCGCTACCCCTGAGGGGCATATCCTTATCAACAGCAGCCTGCAGGAGTCGGTTCCACTCATTAAGAAGAGTGTTGAGGAACTCGGATTCCAATTCTCCGACATTCGAATTCTTCTCATCAGTCACGCGCATTCTGATCATTGTGCCGGGAGTGCGGAAGTCTTGGAGCAAACAGGCGCCCAGTATTGCGTGATGAAGGCAGATGCGGATTCGGTTGAGAAGGGCGGGCTCGCCAAAGCACGGGCTGGTCGCCCTGCATACATGCAGTTCCCTCCGGTTCGAGTCGATCGCCGCTTGGATGACGGCGACGAGGTTGTTTTAGGAGGATCCGTGCTAGTCGCGCATCTTACCCCCGGCCACACCCGAGGCTGCACCACTTGGACCATGAAGGTGAAACAAGGAGACACGCACCTCAATGCAGTGATTATCGGCAGTCCAAACGTGAACGCGGGCTATGTTCTTGTGAACAATCCTGATTATCCGGATATCGCAACAGACTACGTCCGGACTTTTAGAACGCTCAAATCATTACCCGTCGATTTTTTCTTAGGGGCCCATGGCGGCTACTATGGAATGGAAGGAAAATATGCTGCGCCAGCGAGCGCCAATAAAAATCCGTTCATCGACCCTGCAGGATACGCAGCCTACGTCTCGGAACGTGAGACGGCCTTTTTAGCGGAGTTAGAAAGGCAAAGATCTGGGACTCGTTAATCCTAGCATCGTTCCCGATTGAACCACTATAGACCATCGTCTTCTCCCTTCTTGATTTCATACATGCTCCTCTCATGAAAAGCGCGACGTTCGTCCTTCTCGCCGCAATCCTTGCGAACCCTCTCTTCGGTGCGCCCCCAACTAAAAATCCCGCTTACACAGCCCAACCGTGGGGAGATTGGGTGGAATCAGACTTCCCGTTTTTCTCGTCGGTTGTTGATGCGCGGCGAGCGGGCGTCGGTGAAAACAATCTCACGCCGCGCGGGTTGGTTCTCAATCTCGGTCAGCAGTGTTGGGTCTGTTTCGATACCGACCTTCTCAGGGTCGCAGCGATCTGGCGAGGGAAGGGCGTCACCGACAAGGCGCTCGCTCAAGGCTCCTACCATGATCCCGGCCGCAAGACCCCTGGCGGTCAATTTCCGGCGCCACAACCGGACGGAAAACTATGGCTCGGGAACGCCATTTTGGCTGGATGGCAAGAAGGCGGAACGGTTTCCCTGTTAGACCCACGTGAGCCTGCTCCAACGCCGAGGGAAGTTGGAAGGGGACCCTTGCCGTTAGGGTTGGGGGGATTCAAAGCACTCCGCATGGAGGGTGCCCATGTGGTTCTGGAGTACGAGGCGCTACAGACTCTTATTCAAGAGCGCTGGCGTGTTTCTGGGTCCTCAGGCGGAGAGATCATTGAGCGTCATGTGAGAATGGGGCCCTCTCAGAAAACGCTGTTGCTGATTCTCGGCGCCAAGCAAAATGGACCGTCGCAGGAAATTGAGGCGGGGGTAACCGTAACGGCTTTTGGAAACGCCAAGCCCTCGGTGGAGCTGTTGGCTCATGATACTTTGTGGGTGGTGAAAGTCGCGCCTCACTCGGAGAACTGTTCATTCGCTGTTACCTTTTGTGACGAACACGCCGCGCCAGCCTGCGACCCTTTCCCAAAGTCCCCGTCGATAGCGACTAAGCATTGGCCTCAACAAGCGTTCTCAAAAATTGCTCCCGCCGCGAATACGCAAGCCTATGTGGTCGATGATATCGGCCTTCCAGTCGATAACCCATGGAGACGTGCGATACGTCTAAGTGATATCCAATTTTTGAAAGACGGCACTGGTGTTGTTGTCACCATCGACGGGGACGTTTGGAAGGTCGGCGGGCTAAACGCAAAAGAGGGCGCTATCCGTTGGAGCCGCTTCGCGTCTGGCTTGCATGAGCCGATGACATTGGCCATTCGGGAAGAGGAAATCTTTGTCTTCGATCGAAACGGGATCTGGAAACTTTTGGACACCA
The DNA here is from genome assembly GCA_947448395.1 of Chthoniobacteraceae bacterium. Taxonomy (GTDB): domain Bacteria; phylum Verrucomicrobiota; class Verrucomicrobiia; order Chthoniobacterales; family Chthoniobacteraceae; genus Chth-196. The sequence goes on along the minus strand of CANFNA010000003.1, from coordinate 47,103 downwards.
ACGGAGACGGCGAAGCCGATGTTCACGAGCTTTTCTCCAACAACTTCGCGCAAACAGCAGATATGCGGGAATTTCCATGCACGCTCCGTTTGGCACCCAACGGCGAGTTCGTGATCGCGAAAGGAGGGCAGGAAGCGACGACTCTCGGCAAACACAACGGAAGCATCCTGCGGATCTCAGCGGATGGAAAAACGAGCGAGGTTTTGGGCTATGGTTTCCGGCAACCGAATCTTGGAGTGAACCTGAAGACCGGCCTCGTAACGGCCAGCGATCAGGAAGGCCAGTATGTGCCCACCACCCCACTGCATATCGTGAAAGACCATCAGTTTTACGGCTTCTTGAGCGAAAAGCGGCCCAAGGAGGCCTATCCCGCTCCGATTGCCGATCCCCTGTTGTGGATCCCGCATTCTGTGAATGCATCTGGTGTTTCGCAGGTGTGGTTGTTTGGAGCAAAAATGGGCTCTTTGAACGATTCATTGGTGCACATTGGTTTCAACAAGCCGGAGATTTTTTCGGTCCAGTGGAATCAGCGTGGCACAAAGCCACAGGCCTCTGTTGTGGGCATCACAACCTCCTTTCATTTTCCACCACTCAATGGCTCGGTTAATCCGACTGATGGACAGCTTTATTTAGCGGGCTTTCAGGTTCTTGGTTGGGGCAATTCTCTCAACACGCTGGCAGGCTTTGGAAGGGTTCGCTACACGGGTAAGGCCAGTGGGCTTCCGCGAGAAGTCGTGGCCATGGAGAATGGGATTCTGCTTCGCTTTGAAGAAGCCTTAGACGATCAGAGATCGATTCGTCCTGAGAGTTACTCGATTGCAAGGTGGGGCTACAAACGTTCACACACCTACGGTTCGGCGCTCTACAAGGACGATGGCTCCAAAGGAATTGAGATGCTTCCGGCCAGTAGCGCCTATCTCTCGAAAGATCATTGCAGCGTATTTATAGGCGTTCCTCGGATGGCCACCTCCATGCAATTGCGCGTGGGATGGACACTTTTAAGCGCGAGCGGTGTGCCGATTGAGCAGAACGCATACACCACACCATATGAGCTCGCTAAATTCGACCCAGTTTCTGAGGGCTTCGATGCTATTTCTATCGATCTCACCCCGCGTGCCGCTCCAAAAACAGAGTCAGTGCCTGTCACTGTTGAGGAGGGTCGGCGGCTGTCGCAGGTACTAGGATGCGTCGCGTGCCATTCAACGAGTGACCGAGATTATTTCCACGTAGGTCCTAAGTGGCTTGGACTATTTGGGAGCGAACGTTCGTACATCGACGCAGACCAGAAACGCGGAATGACCATCGCAAATGAAGCTTACTTGCGAGAGTCCATTTTGGATCCCCATGCAAAGACTGTCGCCGGATACGAGAAAGGCGAATACGCAATGCCGAGCTACGCTGGGATGCTTACAGAGCCCCAATTAGAGGCCCTCATCCTGTTCATCAAGTCACTCAAAGTCGCGCGGTAACCACCAGTTTACCAAGGGCTGACCACGCTTACGGTTTCAAAACAGGCTCGCTACTGACCATTGCACCCCTCTCGTCGGTGACGGATACAAACCACGTGTTTGCAGTTGCCGGAGGAAGCGGCGCGCGAATTTCGTTTTTCTCCATAGTTGCGGAGACCGTAGTCCATTGGCGCTTTGAACGAAGCCCCGCATCGGCTGTGAAATGCAAAGAGCATCCTTTCAGAGGTATGGCTGAGTTGTATGAAACATGGACTTCATTTGCATCGACGCGAGGTTTTCCCAAAGTGGGTAGTGGCGTCGCGTTTAGACACTTTGAGTCAACGAACATCCCAATTTCCTTTGGTGCCCAGCCTGCCTGATGGCCGTGCGGCATCTGGACTTGGAGTCGCATCTTTTTTTCACCCGGAACGAGTGCGTAGCTCTTGGCATAGCTATCGAGTACGTAGTGAACATCATTGGTCCCGTTTACGAATAGAATAGGCACCCGGCATCTCCCCAAAAAGCTGCTTGGATCATACTCGCGCACCCAATCACTCCCACGATCGCCGAGCTTATCGATACTGGGCTTTTGAACGGATTCACCCTCATGCAGAAAGCCACAGCCATAGACCGGCACGGCGGCTTTGAAACGATCGTCCAGGGATGCGACTAAGCAAGTGGTATAGCCGCCCCAGCTAATTCCCGTGACAGCGGTGTGCGCTGCATCCACTTCTGCGAAACTGCGCAGGAGAGAGTGTGCGCGCATCACGTTCGCAACGGCATGAAAGGGCCAGTGGGTATCCGGCGCTCCGCTAATACTATCGAATTTTTCCGCGTGCCCATGGTTAGGACCGCCGTTGGGTAAGCGCACGCGAGACTTCGGATCATGGGCATTGCCCTTCGCGGCTCCACTCGGATCCCATTCCGGATCTGGCGGGCGAGAACCGCTCAAATCCATGGCGATAGCCGCATACCCTCGTTTGGCCCAAAGGTACACCCATTCGGCAAAAGCGGTGCCTCCGCCGCCATGAATCAGAACAACCCCTGGGAACTTTAATCCGGGCTTGGCTTCTCCAAGGGTGAGAGGAGATGCATAAAAGGCAAACACCTCGGTTGGCTTCTCCTGAAACCGTTCGCCTTCGTACGTTAGCGACCAGACCTGCTGATCCTGCCTCACCCAGTGCATCGGAGGAACATGCGATTTGAGAGCCTCTAAATTCCAAGGACCGACCTGCTGTGCCGAGAGACTCGAGCTGGTTACAGCAATGAGAAAAAAAGACAGAAGACAAAGAGTAGGCGAAAACACCCCGTCACTTTAGAAACTTTTCCTTGGTCAGTCGATCCTGACTCCTAACGGAAAACGTCGTTAGCGAGCTTTCTCAATCCACTGCCGACTTCGGAGCCGCAATATTGATTGGAGGCGGTTTATTTGGATCTACCGGAGGCGCCGGTGGTGGCGTAAATTCAACCATGAAATCTTGGGAAAAGTTCTCTGAGTAAACTGGACGATCCACCAAATCCCAGCCCACAGGCACACCGACGGCATCAACCATATCGCGGATAGCTAGGTAGGCAGGAATCGAATCGCGACATACGTGAAACCAGATCACCGATTTCTTGTCAGACTTCAGCGCGTTAAAGACAGAGCGAAACTGCGAAGTTGCGCTTTTAATCTGTTCAATAGTCTCGCCTCCACCTGGTTTGGGGACGATCCGCATCTGCACATTAGGAGAGTTTGGCTGCTGAACGACCTCCACTTTCGTATCGCGGTTGCCGACATTAGCCGCATTGAAAAAGGCCGTCATCTTGGCGGAATCAAAGACCGTCTTCTTCTGAACCATCGTCTGGCCATTGGCTTCCTTCTTCATGACCGGCTTGCCCGTGGGATCCTTCACAACGTCTTGTTTGACTGTGTAGTCTTTCCGTCCTCTCCGCAGTTCCTGCTCTACGTTCTTGCGGAAATCCGTATTCGCCAGATGCATGATGCGGTTCTCCGAGATGAGGAAGCGGTGAATTTCAGCCTTGTCCGGCATGGGCTTCGTGTTTGGTAGGTTCACGCCTATGTCTGCCGGCGGGACGTAGGGAGGCGTTGTATCGAGCTTGATTTTGAGTTTGTCGATTTCCGCGAGAAGGCCATCGACGGCTGTTTTGCGGTCATTTCGTTCCTTCTGAGCAGCTTCTAGCTGTTTCTTCAGTTTTTCGATGTCGACGAGAACGACCGGGTTCTTTTGCTGCTGCGCATCGAGCGCTTTCAGCGCTTCCATAATTTTTTGAAGTTCCGCCTGCAACTTTGCGATCTTCTCCTGAATCTCTGCTGGATCTTGGAGATCCTTAAATTGCTGCATCTCTTCCTTGAGCTTTTCATGCTCCGCGGCGTCGACCATCGGCAAATCCGACAGCACTTTTTTCACACTCCTAGCAAGACCCAGACCAATCAGGACAAGTACAATAATCAGCACCCCGACGACGTTGGTCATCGTGTCCATTAAAGCGACGAAGGGTAGTTCTTCGTCGTGCGGTCTGGATTTTCTAGCCATGGCGAGAAGAGATTGGGCTTGTTACGGCTTCGGAGCCGCAGGCGCAGGCGCCGGTACTGGAGCGGGGTTGGGGGCCGCTGGATTTTGCTTCGGCTGCATAGGAACTGGTGCAGGCGCTGGACTGGTTGGCGGCGGGGCGGGCGTGGGCGCGGGATTGCGCGGCGGGGGGGGGCCAGGGAGGACGCCAAGGAGTTTCCCAAAAAGCTTTAGATCCAACTCTCCCCGACCTGGAACGGGGAGCTTTCCGATCTTATCCACGGGATAACCGAACTTAGACTGGGCCCAGCCCGCTCCGAGATTGTAAGCGCGCATCCCGTCCTCCCGCAGAAGAAAAATAAGCTTACTCTGCGGCACCGCTTTTACCGCCTCGAGGAATGCATTGAATGGAACATCCGCCACGATGACTTCAGGCACGGAACTCACGGTGTACTTCTCTTTGTCATTCCACGCAAAGGTCAGTTTGTCTCCCGAGGCGTCGACGAAGAACACCTGCGTTCCACCTCCTAAGCCAGAGCGCAGGGGATTAATTTGGACAGTAGCATCTTTCTTTTCCGGAGGCTTCAGTTTCGCCAGCGCAGCGAGGAGTTCAGCGAGCTTTTGTTTTAAGCCCGGCTCTTGGCCTGTGAGTCCAAGAATCTCGGTTAGTAAATTATCGAGCTGAGCCTGGAGGCTGCTAGCCTCGGTCTTATTCTTCTCCTTGATAGCCTCGCCGTTCGTCAGAAGATCTTTGGCTTTCTCACTCTGTTCTTTCTTCGCCTTCAACTCCTCTTCGAGTTTGGCGAGCATCGCCAGTTTCTCATCAAGCCCCGCGTACTTGATTTGAGATTCCTGCCTTTGTTTGAGCATGCGCAGATGGTCCTGCGCTCGCTGAATTTCTTCTGGGGTCCGACCACTGATCCTCTGAGTTTGTGCCACCACCAGCACCACAATGATCAATGCTAAAACGCCAATGAGGGAACACAAAATATCGAGGAAGGGGATCAACATGATCTCCTCCGTTTTGTGCGCTCTTTTCTTCGCCATGATGGGGGTGGAAGGCGGTTGAGAGTTTTTGGGAAGGGAAAGCGGTTTTCTAAAACCTATTCGCGACTGAACCAACCCTTCTTCTTAACCTGCTGAATAATCACCTGCTTGGAACCTAGTTGTTCCAGAACCGTGTTCAACGCACGAACCCCAGTTTCCAAACTCGTAAACGTTTTTTGCGTCAGTTCCAAAGATGCAGTGAGCGATTTCTCAGCTGCAGATGACATCGCTGAAACACGATCCGCAAACCCCTTCACGGCGCCTTCTTGAGAAACTTTGACGGCGTCTTGATAGTTCTTCGAAGTGGCTTCGAACTTGCCAAGATGGTCGGCGAATCCCGCCACCGTTTTTTCCGTGATTTGAAGAGCTCCTCCGAGTGACTTGGATACGCCTTCCGTGACGGTTTCTACTTTTTGCGTGAACTGCGTCAGCGCTGCAGTCTGTCCTTTGAGCATAGACTCATGCAGCTCGCGTGAGGATTGATCTAGGCGCGCAATGTTTTCGGCAAAGTTATGCAAGGCTTCGTCATTTTTATTCTGGAGCGCCGCGAAATGATCCTGAGCCCTCTTGTCTATCGCCTCCAATTGGTCAGCAAGGTGCTGAAGAGCGTTCTGCTGGTACTGTTCGTTTCGATGTTCAAGTTTATCGGCATATTCCAGCATGCGGCCAGAAAGCGTATTGAGGTCTGTTAGAAACTCTTTCTGCGAACTCGACAGCGCCTCAACCACAGCACCTGCAAGCTCACTAAAGTTCTGGATTGCAGGCGTCTTAGGCTCGGATTCTTTTTTTGTCGCGGCTCCATCGTCAAGGCGTGGCAAGAGGACTTCGTTGCAGAAGGCGTCAATGTCATTCAGTGCTTCTTCCTCGTGCTTACTCAGGGAATTCAGAGGGAAGTTCAGCGTCACAGCAAAGATCAACCCGAGCAGAGTTGCGTCAAACGCCGTTCCCAAGCCGCTTGTGACGTTGTTGATGGAGCCTACAATCGCGCTCACATCTTCCACGTTGGAAAAGCTCATCCCACTAATGGCGTGGGACAGACCGATGACAGTTCCAATAAATCCGAGCAGCGGGATCGCCCAAAGAAAGGCTTTTGGCAGGATATAACTGCCCATAATCCGCGACCCATCGATGCCAGACTGACTCGACATTAAGGTGCTGACGTCTGCCACATTTTGGCGGACTTCGAAGAACTCCAACGCCTTCCGAATCCGATTTACCATGAGACTGTCTCGAAGCGAAACAGGCAGACCGTACACGTGGTCGATAAACAGACCCACGTTCTGCGCGTTGATGGCGTTACCAAGTTCACGAGGTAGGACGTCCAATAACATGGCGCGCCGTTGATGGCGAAGCTTGAGGTGTTTCAGATAGCAAATCGCAGCCGCCCAAAAGAAGAAAAGCGTGTTGGCGAAGCTGATGGTGAAGTGCTTGTAAAAGAGATTCGCCAAGACCTCGCCAGTAGTAAACTCGCTGGAAACCTTCCCGGCCGGCGCTTGGAAGAAGTAGATAATCGCAAACCACACGAGGGTGATCCCCATGCCTATGCCAAAACTAAGACCTGCGTTTGGATTTGTGGGATCCTGCTCTTTCCAAACTTTGCGTTGCGGAGGCCCTCCAGCATTTTCTCCCCCTTCATGGCCTGCAGCTCCAAGCGCGGCACTAGCATCAAAAGCAGGAATCTGAAGCTTCGTGTTACATCCTGGGCATTTGACAATCTGACCGGCCATTTCAGGCTCGGCCATGAGATGCATCTGACAACTCGGGCAGTTGAAGTTCATAGGGGTGGCTGTGGGAGTGTAAAAAAGATTGGACTAAGTCTATGAAAGCCGATTTTAGCAGAACCGAGGTGGATTATCCCGAATCAACTTTAGCGACTTTCATCGGTGCTGCATTCCGTTGATCCTAGAACCGTTGAGGCCCACAGGATCAGCAGATTCGAAAAACCGTTCCGATGCGAGCCTTAAGCCGCTGCGGACTGGTTTCAACGTACACTGATTCTCTTCACATCATGGCAGTGTGTCGGGAACCTTCAGTATGACGTAAACTCGCTGAAATGATTCGATTTTGTCGAAGAATGAAAGGGCTACTTTATTCAAAAACGAATGCCGCTTACAACTCTTGAGACACCAACCTGAGAGCCGAAAGTGAAGGCTTTTACCGACTTAGACGGCCGTCTTGCCTTGCTCTACTACCGTGTAGCCCAAGTGACATCTGGATCACTCGTTCCTGCCGGTGTAATCATAAAGGATGCCACACCCTTTCGTCCGACATAAAAGTGCGTGTCGTACTGGCGGTCGACGGGTGATTTTTCACTGATCAAAACTGGGCCGAGTTCCGAGAGACTGCCGAGCCCCGTGGATGGGATCATTTGGTACCTCTGCAAAATGGATGGATCCACTGGGGTTTTGAAATAAGGCTGCAACTGCGTGGGACTGGCTGGTGGTTGATTATTGTTAGCCGCGTAGAATTGGTTCAACGCCTCCGTGGCCATTTCGGCAAAATGTGTTTTGGCCTTCTGCCTTGTTTTACTCAAAGTCTGGCGGATTCCCTGTTCAGTTTCGTAATCTGCGCCCTTAGCAATGCTGAGCCAATCAGCCTCCTCGAGAAGTTGCAGTTCGGGAATATCAAATGCGGGCCGGTTTTGGACCTGACGATTCAAATCCGCCGCTTTAGATGCGAGCGCCATCACGGCTGCGGCAAAGGGATCGTCATCAACCGCAGCCAGCTTGGCCATCCGGCCTGCCAGATCCAAACCACTTTCAACCCCTTCCACACCCTGCAACCGGGCGACTTCTGCCTGCAACTTCGGTACTTGAGAGTTTTCCTGACGCAGTTTGGAGATTTCAGCCTGTTGTTCCGCAACCTTGTCGACCAGCTCCTGCTGTTCCGGCGTGGCATCCGTTTTTCGGCCCGCGCCCCCATGCTTGCGCACTGCATCGCCAGCCGCTTTTTCGTGAGCGTTCGCAAGCGCCTCCCATTTGGCACTCTCGGAACTTTGATAAAACAGTGCGACCACCAGTAGTCCACAGATCACGTAGGGAAGCGCCTTTTTAATCATAGCGGAAACCGTGTGTTCGGTGGTGGGAAGGGCCGCCTCGAAGCTCTCAGGTGAAAAATAAACTTCGAGGTTTGGGCCTCCACGGGGATGAAGTTATCTACCGCTGCACTTCGCTATGCAGGGTATCATGCTCCCAACGGCGTCCATGCGGCGTTATTTTGACTGGAGCTGACAACCGCCTCAATGAAGGCCATTCCGCGGACTCCATCCTCAATCTTTGGATAGTCCAGAACAAGGGCGCTTGGGATTTCGCCAGATTGGAGCGCTCGGAGATGGTTCGCAAAGTTGCGGTAAACATTCGCGAAAGCTTCAAGGTAGCCTTCGGGATGAGAGGCCGGAGTACGCGTGTTCGCTGCAGCCTCAGGAGATAAATATCCGTTTGCCGTTCGCAGAATTTCGGTGGGCCTATCGAGCCACTTCATCAGAAGGGTGTTGGGCTCATTCTGGTGCCATTCCAATCCGCCTTTCTCTCCGTAAACGCGGATATTCAGATTGTTCTCTTCACCGACACTTATCTGTGAACTGTGCAAAACGCCTTTGGCTCCGTTTTCAAAGCGCAGAAGCATGTTAGCGTCGTCATCCAAGAGACGTCCCTCAACGAACGAAGTGAGATCGGCAGCGAGCTCTTTGATTTTTAAACCCGTGATATACTCAGCCAGATTTTCTGCGTGAGTTCCGAGGTCGCCAACACACCCTGCTGCGCCACACCGAGTCGGGTCGACACGCCAAGCGGCCTGCTTCTGCCCAGAATCTTCCAAACGCGTTGCCAACCAACCCTGCGGATATTCCACGACGACTTTCCGGATTTTTCCCAGCTTTCCTTGGTGCACTAATTCACGAGCGTGTTTCACGAGTGGATACCCCGTGTAATTATGAGTCAGCCCGTAAAGCAGCCCTGTTTGCTTCACCAAAGCCACCAATTCGCGCACCTCTGCGAGGTTAAACGTGGCCGGCTTGTCCGAGAGAACGTGAAAGCCACTAAGCAACGCGAGCTTCGCTGGGGCGAAGTGCATGTGATTTGGTGTCACAATCGACACGAAATCCATCCGCTGACTTTCTGGGAGCGCTTTTTCGGCGTGCATCATCTCCTCGAACGAGCCGTAGCACCGGTTCGGCGGCAAAAATAAGTCCGCTCCCGATGCCTTGGATTTTTCGGGATCGGAGGAGAACGCTCCGCAGACCAGTTCAATCTGGCCGTCGATGTTTGCTGCGATGCGATGGACACCGCCGATAAAGGCACCGCGTCCGCCGCCTACCATTCCATAACGGATTTTTCGGCTCATAGATTTCAGGGAAGAGATTGAAGATTTGAGATATCGCAGAAGGAGAGGTCGAGCAACTCTAGGGTAAGGAACTTGAATGGCTGCTTCTAGGGCCGTGGTCGCAGCTCGTTATCATATACGGTGACGGTTCCGAACTCCCTTAGCGCCGCCTGAATGTCCTTCGCCTCGCCTACGACGACGATGAACATATTCTCCGCATCGAGATGAGCCCTCGCAGTCTTTTGCAAAAGATCCGGTGAGACGCTGCCCATCCGTCGCGCATAGCCCCTGTAGAAATCGCTCGGCAACCCATAGAGGTCGATGTCTTGAACCCGCTGGGCGGTGCGAGCGCTGTTTTCGAGGCTGAGCAAATAATTTCCCACATTGAACTGTCTCTGCAGGTTCAGTTCCGCCTCAGGCACAACTTCATCCCTGATCCTCGTAATTTCTTTTAAAATCTCGCGAATCGCAGGGGCGGTCACCTCATTCCGAGTCTCCGCCGAAGCCTCAAAGGACCCTCCTTGTCGACGAAGGTCGAAAATCGAATAAGAGCCGTAGGTCCAACCGTTCTTCTCACGAAGATTTCCGTAAAGCCGACCCGAGGCGCTACCTCCAAGAGTGGCATTAAGAACTAACACCTCTGGAAGATCCGGCGTACTACGGGCCGGCCCCGGCCTGCAGATGACAATGTTGCTCTGGACCGAACCAGGCCGGTCGATGAGATGAACGGAAAGGCCCTTGAGTTCTGGAAACTGGCCACTGGGCGCCTTCGGTATCTCACTCTTGGTCCAAGATCCGAATGCCTTTTCGATAAGCGGTCTTACTTTCTCAAGCGAGGTGTCTCCTACGATAGCGAGGGTCGCATTATTGGGATGGAAATGAGTCTGGTGAAAGCGGACCAAATCCTCGCGAACAATTGACGAGACACTCTCAGGGGTAGGATAAGCCGCATACGGATGGCTCCCAAAAACCAAGCGGCTAACCATTTTGGAAGATAGCTTCGCAGGCTCCTGTTTTTGGGCCTCGAGCGCAGAGAGCGTTTGCTTGCGAATCTTACTCAGCTGTTCTTCTTCGAATATCGGATTGCGCGCTGCGTCCGACATCAGTTCCAACAGGCTCTCCGTGTACTTATTCAACGAAGAGGCGCTCAATGAAATAGAATCGCTGGAAGAAATTGCCTCGATTCGGGAGCCTAAAAAGTCTGTTTCGCGCGCAAACGTTGCGGCATCGCGATGGGTGGTTCCACGGTTCAGCAACGTAGCGGTGAACGAAGCAATTCCTGGTTTTGATCCGTCGAAGACCGTACCGGATTTTACCATTAAGCGGAAAGTGACAGTGGGCCGACGATCGTCTTGGATCACAAAAACGCGCAGCCCGTTCGGGAGCGTCACATCTTGAAAATCGGGGAACGAAACGGCTGGGGCCGGGCCGGGCTCAGGCTTTTTAGAACGGTCCACTTCAGCGCGCGAGGGGCAGACCGATAGAGCGAATAGTCCGAAGGTCAAAAAAGCGAAACGGAAAGCATGTTGTCGCATAGGGAATTGGGGAAGAGTGTGTAGAGCGAGGTAACTCAGTAGGTGGGAGCTGCGCTATTTTTCTGTGGGAAGCGGGAAGCGAAGCGTAAAGCGCCCAGACTCAGTGAAGTACTGTTTTGCGACCTTTTGGAGATCCTCTCGCGTGACAGAAAGGTAACGCTGCAGCTCCGTGTTAACGAGCGCGGTGTCATGGTAGAACATGTGATAGTGTGCCAGTGAACTGGCCCTGTCATGCATCGTTCCGGCCGATTCGGCGAACTGCGATTCCATCGCATTGCGGGCTTTTTGAAACTCTTGTTCGGTCACGCCCTCGGAAATGACCGCTCCGATTTCTGCTTTGAGCAGACGGTCAAGCTCATCGAGCGAAACACCAGACTGCCCAGTGACAGAAAGAGCGAGAAGTCCGGCTTTTTCCATAAGGTAACAGTACGGCATGGCGCTCATGGCGACGCCTTCTTTCTCCACAAGCCTCTGATAAAGTCGCGAGGAGCGACCACTGCCGAGAATGTTCACCAACATATCCAGCGCATATGCATCAGGATGCGTTTCGACTGGACCGCGCCAAGCATGGACTAGAGCAGGCAAAGGCGTGTTTTTCTTGAGCACATCTTTCGATTTTCCGGTCACTTGAAGATCCCAAGAGATGTTGGGTTGGGGCACAGCCTCCCCTTTTGGAATCGTCGCGAAGTACTCTTCCACAATCTGTTTCGCGTCGTCCTTCTTAAAATCCCCCGCAATGACTAATGTTGCATTATCAGGCCGATAATACGTCCGGTGAAAGTCCCTAAACTCTTCAATTTTAGCTTGGTCAATGTACTGGAAAGATCCGATTGGAACCCACTGGTAAGGCGTGCCCTCAAACACCAGCGCTGAGAGCTCCTCAAACAAGCTTCCATAAGGTTGGTTATCATAAGAACGCCGCCGCTCTTCCTTCACCACAGAGCGCTGTGTCTCAACACCGGCCTCGTCAATCCTCGCATGTAACAGGCGCTCCGATTCAATCCAAAGTGCGAGGCGGAGTTGATGCGAGGGAAGATTGAAAAAATAATCCGTGCGATCGAATGAAGTTGATGCGTTGAGATTTCCACCCGCTCCCGAGATGTATTTATCAATAGAGCCTCTGGGGATGTGTTCGGATCCCTCAAACATGAGGTGCTCAAAAAAATGCGCGAACCCAGTGCGATCAGGCCGTTCGTTTTTACTACCCACACGGTACAGCACGTACGTGGCTACTACCGGTGCCGCATGATTTTCGTGTAGGATGACATGGAGCCCGTTCGGAAGATCATATTCCGTGAATTCGATCGGTTTGCGAACACTTCGCGATTCGGTCGGGGAGGAAGGGATGCCCTGAGCGACGGCTGATGGATTATTGCTCAGGAAGGGAGCTAAACAGAGAAGGAAAGGGAAAGCCGAGAAAAGGGCGGCAGGTTTCATGTTTGGGAAGGTAAGACCCCGCACATCCTTTTCTGTTCGGAAAACGAGGCCAGATTGGGAGCGGGTGTTGTGTTGACGTTAGCAGGTGCCTAGATGAGTTCCACCTACAAGCACATTTTAGAGCTCTAAACGAGCACTCGAAGGGTATTGGGGCTTACTCGAAAGTCGACACTTCCTCTCCCGCAAGCCTCGCCATCCAGTTCAAGCGCCGCATCTCCTTCCACGCGAAGTTTGGAGGTCTGGAAATACGTCACTCCCGGAAGCCGCGTATGCCATCCCAGAGGCATCGTGAGCATCCATGCCAAGGATGGCATCCATCCCACATCTTCTATCGCAAGAACATCCAGTAATCCGTCAGCAGGATTGGCCTTTGGAAAAACGGGAATCGGGCCGCCGTAAAAACGGCCAGTGCCCACGAGAACCCATCTTGCGCAAACAGGTTCAAACCCCTCGGCCATAATCGTGAGACGTGGGTGTAATCTCGTAATTTGGGTAAGCCCTGTCGCCACGTAGGCCATCGGTCCCCACTCTTTTTTATCGGCAGGCGACACCGCTGCAACGACCTCTGCGTCAAACCCGATGCCCGCGAGTTGGACAAAAGGCCTTTCATTCGCCCATGCCAAATCCATGACACGCTCCCTCTGAAGCTGAAGGCGGATCAGCGATTCCTCCCAATCGAGGGGCAACCCCAATTCCCGAGCAAAAACATTCACCGTCCCCACCGGTAGGACACCTAGGCGGGCCGCACTTCCTGACATGCCGCGGACGACCTCGTTCACGGTACCATCCCCCCCAGCCGCGACAATCGTCTTGAAGCCCTCTTGGACAGCCTTGCGGGCCAAGGCCTCAGCCTCCCCTGCATGGGTCGTCACCCAAACCGTCGCTCCAAAAGCTACTTTGGGCAAAACTTCCTCCAACCGCAGGGATCTTGCGGTTCTTGCAAAGGGATTTAGTACGATACAGCTGTCCTGCATGGAAATAGGTTCGGCCTTTTCTCAGCCGAAAGCGCGATTAAGCTGCGAGTCGTGAATCGCATTTCCAAGGGAATTCTCCTGAAGGTAGCACTTCCAATTGGGGGCGTGGTACTGCTGGCTCTTGCTTTGAGAGCCTCGCTAAAATCGGAAACCGCGAGGGTCCGTATTCAAGAGTCTCTTTCCCACGCCCTGCAAATGGAGGTCCGCTTTGAGAAGCTGCGCCCTACCTTCTTCAAGGGCAGCCGAGTCTCCGGTCTTTCTGCATCGCGACCGGGCGGGTCCTCATTCACCGCTCGCGAGGTATATGTCCGCCCCCGCCTGCTCTCGCTTATGAGGGGGCAGTTCGTGCTCTCTGATATCCGAGTTGAGGACGTCCGTCTGGTTCTTGTGGAAAGTGCGAATCCTGCAGGGGTAGAGACACCCCAGGCCGCAAATAATACTCGGTCCAAAGTGTTTGGTAATAGCCCGTCAAAACTGACAATCCGTCACTTGGGAATCGAGAATGCCTCGGTTGACTGGATTGATGCTAAAGGGAAAGTGACCCTGCGCGTGCAGGGAATGGGATTGCACCTGTACCGCCTGGGAGAAGCCTCAGGGGAGGGGCGATTGAAAGTTCAGGGCGGCGTAATTCTGGAAGCCGTTCCGTTCCGAAACCTTGAATCTCTCATTGAGATCTCGCAGGGCCGTTACACGCTTCCTCATCTTCATTGCGAATCGGGCAATGGATCGGTTGAGGCGCATTTCGAACTAGAGCCCTTCCATGCCGAGATACCGTTTGCGATAAGGGCGACGGCCGCGCGTTTAGATCTCGAAAAAATGAGTCAAGACGCGCCCCGTCTGCAGTCCTCAGGAATGGTGGACGGCAATTTGGAACTGGCGGGACGCTGGAAGCACTCCGATTCGTTTGAAGGGAAGGGCGATTTCAAACTTCAAAATGGCCTCTTCAAGGGCCTTTCTGTCCTTCAATCCATTGGGCAAACTTTTCAGATCTCGGAGTTGTCTAATTTTAGATTCGAGCAAATCCATCTCGCTTTCCGAGTCGCACAAAACAAAGTTCTCTTGGAGGACCTTCAGGCGACGGGAGCAGACATATCCCTCTCCGCTTCGGGAGCTGTTGATTTCGATCATCAACTGGCGCTCCAGGTGCGTTTTGGTCTCCCAGAACGATTGTTGCGCGGTAAGACGCTTCAGCTTTTCCAAGATCGCTTTTCCGCTGCTGATGAAACAGGCAGGCGCTCTATTAGCTTCGAGGTGGCGGGTACGACGGAGAAACCCCGGATGAACCTTTTCGAAAAACTCGTGGGCGAAGGTGTTGGCAGCATGATTGATAAGGTTTTAGGGGGATTTATCAAAGTGAAGCGCGTAGACCCAGCGCCACCAAAAGACGGACCGGCTCCGAAATCGGAGAGCCCTCCGGTTAAGTAAATCGCCTCCACTAGCGTATGCGCGTCATTGCAGGAACCGCTGGAGGCATCAACCTCCTGACTCCCAAAACCGATCTTCGGCCGACGATGGATATGGTTAGGGGCGCCATATTCTCGAGCCTTGGAGACTTTGTTTTCGGGGCGCGCGTTTTGGATCTCTTCGCAGGAACCGGCTCGCTTGGAATTGAGGCTCTGAGTCGCGGTGCCGTGAGCGCTACCTTAGTCGAATCAGATCGAAAAGCATGCGCGATCATTGAGCAAAACCTCACTCGGACAAAGTTGCGAGCCAGGGTCATTCAACTCGACGTATTTCAGTTCCTTCGCTCCCGCGCAGGACAAGCGGAAGCCGATCTAATTTTCGCCGACCCGCCCTACTCCAAAACGCCGGGAAGCCGCAATTTTGCCGATGACCTTGTGAGATCCCCCGAGCTTCACACCACGCTGATGCCCGAGGGATTATTTGTTCTCGAAACAGCGCGGGGCTGGAAGTTGGCAGAAACAGCCCTTTGGAGGTGTCTGCGGCAGAAACAATACGGGGCTACTGAAATCTTTGTGCTCCAGCCGGCGCGGCTGCAGGTCGCGCCCATTGCCTCAAACTAGTTCTTCATCTCCTTCGCGTACTGCTGCCACGCTTCTTCGATTTTCGCAGCCGACGCGTCGCCTTTGTGGAAAAGGAACCGATGGTGCAGGGTCAGTTTTTCGCCTGCTTTCAGGAGGGTTGTTCCATCGGGTTGCGTCTTGTCGTAATCCTGAGACGCGAACGGGTTTGCGGTGAACAGCCCGTAAGTCCTCACGTGCCAGCGGGTGGGAAAGCGGAAGCTCGAAGGATGATTTAAGAATGCGATTCCCAAATGTTCTCCTTCGACAGGACCATGATAATCACACCAACGCGCAGACTTTCCCCACGCGTCTTTGTCGGTAACTCCCTCGCTATTCTCAATCTTACCGCCCTGTTTGCTATCCACCGCCATGCTGGAGGGTACGCGAATGGACAACCCGGCATCCTTACGATCCTCAATCCGAGCGTCACCTGCACTCGCGATCAAATCCTGATCCACGTCAATCGCATGCATCCCGCCGACTACACGGAACGTCCACCGGCGCTTTTCCGAGAGAAACACTTTGTCCGTGGCATCGACAAAATCGCATTCTTCCACAATCACAGCCTCACTTTCGTCTGCACGCGTTTCGGGAAAGGCTCGGTGGCGTATACCGCCCAACATCTGTAGCCGCCGTTTAGCCTGCGCCTGCTGCTTCGGATTTCCCTTCATCTCCTCAAAGGTCAGTTTTTCATGCCACGTGTCACCACCACCCGAGAACGCCGCCTCGGAGTCGGGCGCATCCTTTTTTTTAACGAAACTCCATTCCGCCAGACCGATACTTTCATGTCCGAAGAGAAGTCCTCGGTGGTGGGGATGATCCCGCTGAGCTTTCGGTTCGGTCTCTACATCCTGCATTGGGTAAGCGCGGGTCATGGCTTTTCCCGTCGGCCCATAAACAGGCCATAGATATGGCTTGTTTGCCTGATCAATTACGAGCGATGCAAAGGGCTTACCATCACGCGTGATTTCAATTCCATGGGCATCTTGCTTGAGGGCAAAGCCTGTCGCAGCCGGAAGGTTGAGACTGCTCAGTGTCAGGAGAATCAAAGAGGCTAATAAGGGGATCTGAGGGTTTGTCATGGGTTGATCGATTTGTGGGCTGTGGAAGTTGGAGAAAGGGGATTCGCTCAATCAGCGCGCTTTTTATTGGCTCTCCAAGAGCGCTCTGAGCGCATCAAAGCGGGCCGTGATCGTCTGTGGTTCCATCTGCGTATGCATCAGCTGCGTGTGTGAGCGCTGGTCAAGATGCTCCGTTGGCAATTCCTTAGCGAAAGAACTAATCACACAGGGCGATGGGCTGCCGTACTTGATTCGATGCTGGCACCACGTCATCGCCAAAGTCCTCATGGCGCGCGTGATCCCCACATAAAGTAACCGGCGTTCCTCATCGACTGTCCCTTCGGTCTTGGAGCGGTCATGCGGCAAAAGGCCCTCCTCAAGACCGAGCAAATAAACATTTTTGAATTCCAATCCCTTGGCCGCATGAAGCGTAATCAGCGTCACTCCTGAGCCTTTAGCTTCCCCCTCGTCCTCCTCCTCCTTTTCTTGTCGGAGCAGCATTTCATCTAAAAATCCTCGCAGCCCTTCGTCGGACTTGGCGCCATATTGCTCGAAGGAGGTCAGCATATCTCGAACGTTCGTCTCTCGAGATAAGGCTTCCTCAGGCGTTTTACAGGACCGCCGGAGGTCTTCGAGGTATCCCACTTCTTCGACCAGATCGCGTAGAATTTTTGGTTGGTCCGACAAGGGTTCGTGTAGCCGGGTTTCATAGCGATCCACTAATTCTGCAAAGGCTGTCACCGCCTTCCGCGATCGGGTTGGCAAGCCCTCTTGAAACTCTCGATCTTGGAGGGCTTTCCAAACACTGCAGCGCGCCTTTGAACTAAAGGAAACGGCTTCCTCAACGACCGAGGGGCCAATGCCTCTGGCTGGGGTATTGATGATACGCAAAAGTGAAACATCGTCATCCGTGTTCAGAACGCAACTCGCGTAAGCGAGGAGATCTTTCACCTCGCGCCGGTCGAAGAAACTTTTTCCACCGATGATTCGGTAAGGAATTTTCTGTGAACGCAAGTGCTGTTCCACAAGCCGCGACTGCGCATTCATTCTGAAGAGAACTGCGAAATCCTCCCATTTCGAGGCTTCCGTGATTTGTCGTGTGCGAATCTCATCCACAACAAACTGCGCTTCCTGGCGGTCGTCAGTCATCGCTATGACACGTACCTTATCTCCGCCTGGTTGGGCGCTCCAGAGGTTCTTAGCCCTCCGCCGCGGGTTATTCCGAATGAGTTGATTGGCGGTTTGGAGGATCGCGTTCGTAGAGCGGTAATTTTGCTCCAACTTGATCACTTTGGGATTCGGGAAGTGGCTTTCAAATTCGAGAATGTTGGTGACCTCAGCTCCCCGCCATCCATAGATGGACTGGTCGTCGTCACCGACAACCGCCACGTTCTTGCGTTCATCGGCGAGAAGCGTGACCAATCGAAGCTGAAGACGGTTCGTGTCTTGGAACTCATCCACCATCAGGTAATGGAACCGCCGCTGCCAAATTGCGCGGACCTCTTCGTGTTCTTCGAGAAGTTGGACGGCGAGTAGCAACAAGTCATCAAAGTCGACTGCATTCAGCGTTTTTAATTCTGCTTGATACCGCGCGAAAACGGCGGCGGCGAGTGTCTGCTCCTCACCAGGCGCAGGCTCCCGAAGACCGTTGTTTTTAGCCTTTGAAATAAGGTTCTTGGCGACGTTGTGGTCGAGTTTCTCATCCTTTGCCGCCGTGCGTGTAATGATCTTTTTTAGGAGGCCGATCTGATCGCCTTCGTCGTAGATCGAGAAGTTGTTTTTGTAACCAAGGCGGTCGATGCCGGATCGCAGAATCCGAACGCACAAAGCATGGAAGGTGGTCATCGTGACTTGCTTCGCTTCCTTTTTGTCCATCATCCCAACGAGACGCTCTCTCATCTCGTTTGCTGCTTTGTTTGTAAAAGTCACCGCGAGGATGTTGGACGGGTCTACGCCCTCTAAGACCAGACAGCAGACTCGGGCGGTAATGACTCGAGTTTTGCCGGTTCCAGCCCCTGCCAGAATGAGAAGCGACCCTTCGGTAGTGCGGACCGCTTCACGCTGTTCAGGGTTGAGATCAGAAAGTCGAAAGCCGGACATGAGGGCCCCAGCAAAAGGCTTAAGCGCTGGGTTTTCAACCACGAGAAGTGATTGGTTTTTTGCGAGCGAAAAGATGCGCGACTCTGCGCGTTTTTTAGTGCACTTTCAGGGATTCGCTATGCCTTCGTTCGCTTCTTCCATCCCTGTCCGGTTTAGATCGGCGCTTTCATCGGCCGCATCGTTGTTATTTCTCGCACTCTGTCTTCCCAAAGCCTCCGCTTTGGTCTTGGGAATCGACCGCTTGGAGGCTTCAGGGTTCGATTTGCTTAAAGGAAAACGGGTGGGGCTCATCACGAATCAAACCGGGGTAGATTCGCGGGGGAGAAAAACGAGGGAGGTACTCTTTGAAGCAAAGGGCGTGCGATTGGTGACGCTCTTTTCTCCAGAGCACGGACTGGACGGGGCAGAGTTAGCGGGAAAATATGTGGCGACTCGAAAGGATTCGCTCACTGGGCTCACCGTGTATTCGCTGTACGGTCCAACTCGTAAGCCGACATCTGCGATGCTGAAAGACATCGATGTGCTGGTTTACGACATGCAAGACATCGGCGTTCGGTCTTATACCTACATCTCGACGATGGCCCGGTGCATGGAGGCGGCGGGTGAAGCGGGGTTAGAGTTCATGGTGTTAGATCGCCCCAATCCTCTAGGTGGAGTCCGTGTCGAAGGGCCACCCGTCGAGCCGGAATGGATTTCCTTTGTGGGTCAACTTCCTGTCCCTTATGTGCATGGCATGACGTGCGGTGAACTCGCCCGTATGCTCAACGAGCGGCAGTGGATGGCTGCCCGCTGCAAGCTCAAGGTCGTCACGATGGATGGTTGGGAACGTCGGATGGTCTGGGAGGACACGGGGTTACGGTGGGTGAAGACCTCGCCGAATATTCCCCGGCCAGACTCGCCGGCCTATTATGTGGCCACTGGGATTGTGGGGTCCCTCATGGGCGCCGATAATGGAGCCGGAGGGCCGACCCCATTCCAATTGTGTGCAGGCAAGAATATCGATCCCGATCGCTTTGCGGGGTTCGTGCGGGGATTGAGTTTGGATGGGATCCGAGCGAAGCCCTATTCCAATGGAGGCTTTGCCGGATGTTCTCTGCAAATAGACCCCGCGGGGAAAGGGGACCTTTGCTTCCTGGCGCTCGCATTGTTGGCGGAGGTGAACCGCAACACAAAGCCCGACCTTTTCGCCCGCTCCTCCAAAGACAAGCTGGATATCTTCTACAAGGTATACGGGAGCCGTTCGATTGAGAGCCAACTTAGAAACGGCGTGCCTATCCAAAAGATTGCCGCGTCATGGCAGCCGAGTATCGATCGGTTTCGCCGCGACCGGTCGGCGTATCTGTTTTACTAGGCCCTTCTGAAAGCTCTTAGAGTCTCGGAGTCTCTCGTTCACAACTTGCTTCATGAGCCAGCGGATCGCTATTTTCGGAGGCAGTTTCGATCCTGTTCACGTCGGTCATTTGCTTTTGGCCCAAGACGCTTTGGAAGACCTTCAACTGGACCGCTTGGTTTTTGTTCCGGCAGGCATCAATCCCCACAAGTTAGATACAGCCCCAAAGGCCAGTGCGGCCGCCCGGCTCGAGATGCTCAAGTTGGCCACTGAAGGAGAAAGCCGCTTTTACGTCGACCCTCTCGAACTAGAGCGGACAGGGCCCAGTTTTACGATTGAAACGATTGAGTGCTTCCAAAAGCGGTGGCCAAACTCGGAGCTTTTCCTGCTTTTGGGGGAGGACAATCTTCCAAAGCTGGACACTTGGCACCGTTTTGAGGATCTGCGGAAGGCGGTGACCTTCGTGCTCTTTGGAAGAGGCCAAACCAGGAACACTATGGCTGCTGGTGCTGGCTCCGCCCCTCTCAAGCGACTCCAACGGCAAGTGGATGTCTCTTCGACCGAAATCCGGCTACGGATTGCGCAGGGCCGTTCCATCCGATACCTTGTCTCGGAGTCCGTAAGACTTCTGATACAATCCCATGCCCTCTACCAGTTACCCGACCAGCGAGACGCTGGCCCTCCGTTGCGCCACGGCGGCCCTTGATAAAAAAGCGGACAACCTTGTGATCTTGGATCTAAGGGGTGTTTCAACGTTCACGGATTTTTTCGTGATTGGATCGGGGAATTCGGAACCCCACCTGAAAGCAATTTCGCAGGAGTTGGAGGCACAGATTCGAAAGGATCTGGGCATCGCACCCTTGAGGGTGGATGGTTTTCCCCTCAGTCAGTGGGTTGTTATGGATTATGGAGACGTGCTGGTGCACATGTTTCACGACTCCAAAAGGTTCCTTTACGCTCTGGAAGATCTCTGGGGTGAAGTTCCTCGCCTAGCGCTTCCAGAGTCGCTCGCTGGGGCGTAAGACCCCATCCCCAATCATGGCACGCCCCAAGGAAATTCAAGAAGAGCCGCCATCCCCCAATTCCGCACACGATTTTGCTGGGCTAATTCTGCTCGCCTCAGGCTTGATCCTTTTCCTTTCGCTCATCTCTTACACCCCAGCGGATCAGCCTGCGTGGTCTCCTTTTAGCAACGGCCCGCAGCCTACCAGCGCCAGACCTTATCTCAATTTTTTGGGCTGGTTCGGTGCCCATGTTGGAGCCACGGCTTACCGAACTCTAGGATCTGCGGCATACCTTCTCTGTGCGATCTTTCTAGGGTATGGGTCCGCGAAACTGATCCTTCCAGGCACTCGTGTTGGCCGACGCGCGCTTTGGAGTCTGGTTTTCATCGCATCCGGAGCCGCTCTGGCACAACTGCTGAACTTCCCCTTAGTGGATGCACGACGCCTCCATCTTGCGGGCGAAGGCGGGATCCTTGGTTGGGGCTTGGGTGAAGGCATCCTAAAAAATCTTCTCGGCTGGTTCGGCGCAATAACCTTCGTTGCCGCCGTTTATGCCCTGAGTCTGCTCTACATGACGGGCATTCATCCGCGGGAGGTAGGTGTCTTTTTGATATCCATTCCCCCAGCGGCTTTTGCGCTATTTCAAGAGTGGCGAGCAAGGAGGGCGGAGCAGCTCGCTCTCGAGCAATCCGAGTTGGAAATATCTGCCCCAGAACCCTTGCGCGGCAAAGAACCCTCAGTTCTTCCAAAAAATGAACGGAAAAAACCTGAAAGGCCAAGTGCTCCAGCTCAACCGGAACCTACACCGGAGCAGGGTTCCAAAAACGTAAAGGTTGAGACTGAGCTTTCTGCGAACGCCACCCCCCCCGCGTCTGGACAGAAGATAGATATAGACCCGGCAGTATCGCCGGCTCCAACTCCCGAACCGCCCAGACCAGCTCCCAAAATCATTGATGGGACTGCTCCGCCTCCTGCGAAGAAGGAAGCGGCCCCGAAAGACAAGACACTCGGACTACCTCCCAATGTCTCATTTGAGGGTTACAAACTGCCTCCAATCGAGTTGTTAGATCCTGTTGATTTACAAAGCCGGGAAGCCGCCGATCCCGAAGAGCTTCGCTCTTTACAGAGAGTCATCATCGATACGCTAGGCCAGTTTGGTATTAAGGTCGCTGAAGGCGACATTACGCGCGGCCCAACGATCACGCGTTACGAGGTGTATCCCGACAAGGGCGTCCGCGTAGACCGTATTCTGGCTCTAGAACGCGATATTGCCCGAGCAACGCGCGCTGAACGCATCAATATTCTCGCCCCCATTCCGGGCAAGGACACAGTCGGGATCGAAATTGCGAATTCCAAGAAACAGAAAGTGACGCTTCGGGAACTCTTGGAAAGCGAGGATTTCGTGGACGCAAAGTGCAAGATCCCGATCGCCTTGGGGAAGGATGTTTACGGGAAAACGATTGTAGCCGATCTGGCAGCGATGCCACACGGCTTGGTTGCTGGCACTACGGGCTCGGGTAAGAGCGTGTGCATCAACGCGATTATTGCCTCCATCCTGCACAAGTTCACTCCAGAGGACCTCCGCTTCATCATGATCGATCCAAAAGTGGTCGAAATGCAGATGTATAATACGCTCCCTCACCTGATCTTTCCGGTAGTCACAGATCCCAAGCAGGTGCTCTACGTGCTGCGCCGCGCCGTGATGGAAATGGAAAGACGCTACGCCGTCTTCGCGAAAACCGGGGTTCGTAACATCGGCTCTTTCAACTCGCGGCCTGCGCCGAAAACCAAAATCGAACTCGATGCGGAAAAAGGACAGCCGGACCTTTTTTCAACTCTTCAGACTGCGGCCTCTCCTTTGGATCCTGCTGATCCCGCAGCCATGGACTCACTTCATCCTGAAGGATTGATTCCTGCGACCGTGCCCTCGCTGCCAGACGAGAATGAGCCCGACCCAGAGCAGCTAACCTCCGAGGAGCGAATCACGAAGATGACTACTGTTCGTGTCCCGCGAGACACGGATTTGGAGATTCCAACGCGCATGCCATACATCGTGATTATCGTCGATGAACTTGCAGATTTGATGCAAACGGCGCCGGCGGATGTGGAAAGCGCCATTGCTCGTATCACCCAAAAGGCACGGGCCGCGGGAATTCATATGATCATCGCAACACAGACGCCTCGCGCCGACGTCATCACGGGCGTAATCAAAGCGAATGTCCCCTGCCGCGTCGCCTTCCAAGTGGCTTCAGCACTAGATTCGCGAGTGATTTTGGACGAGAATGGTGCTGAGAAGCTTCTTGGGATGGGAGACATGCTGTATCGACCTCCAGGAACTTCTCGGATGATCCGAGCCCAAGGCGTGCTTGTAACGGATGACGAAGTGAGGCGCCTTGTGGAATTCGCCTCGGACCAGAAATCTCCTGAGTTTGAGAGCACAACCCTAGCGAGTCTGGATAATCCGGATGCAGAGGGCGCAGAAGAGATCAGTGAGGAGGATGAGGAACTGATGCAAAAGTGTGTGGAAGTCATGCGTCAGGAGAAGAAAGCCAGCACCTCGCTTTTCCAGCGTCGCCTGCGGCTTGGATATACGCGCGCTGCTCGGATGCTTGATCTTCTTGAAATGCGAGGATACGTCGGCCCCGGAGATGGGGCGAAGCCTCGCGAAATTTTGGTCGATCCTGAAACTCTCTAGTCCATGCCAGAAACCACAGGAGACAAACTTCGGAAAGCTCGCCTCGCACGAAACTTGTCGCTGAGCGATGTGGCTCACGCGACTCGAATTCCTTCCGATAAGGTCGAAGCTATCGAAGTCGATGATTACTCGCAGTTTCCGAGCATAGCCTATGCCCGTGGTTTTCTGGTGTTGTATGGCCGTTTTCTGGGTGTCGACGTCTCCGAACAAGCGACGCTGCTAGAGGGGCATAACGCCCTCCACGCTCGGGATTACCAATACCTAGACAACACCCCGGCTCCGCCGCTTTCCGATGACTCTCTGGCGCCGCGGGAGAGATCGCCGTCGATTGTCCCTCTCATCGTATTTTTAGTCATCCTAGCGGTCGTTGGAGGTGCCCTTTGGCTTCTCATGAATCTCAAGCGGCTCGGCCTGAGCTTTTGGTAAACGTTCCCGCAGCAGCAATCCGTTCTCTCTTCACTATGGATGCTATACCCGATCTGCAACGGTTGAAGAGCCGTCTCTCTCTGGTGCTGTTTATCGCAGCGCTCTTTCCCCGTTGGCATTCTGCGCAAGGCGCGGATTTTCAGGGTAGCACTCACAAGGTGGAATATAACGCCGACCCGATTTTCTACTCGGCGAGCGCCCCCACCGACCCCGTCTCACTCGCTCAAAAAAAACTGAAAGCATCGAAGTCAAAGGGGTGGCTCGATTTCGATCCGCAATTCGGATACCTCCCTGCTGTTCTCGATCTTTTCAATGTCCCAGCAGCCTCCCAGATGCTGGTGTTTTCAAAAACCTCGGTCCAGCGACATGATATTAGTCCGGTAAATCCACGGGCCTTGTATTTCTCGGACTCCATCTACATTGGCTACATCCCGGGCGCAGCGGTGTTAGAGATTGCCTCGGTAGACCCAAAGCTTGGCGCAATCTTCTATACGGTTAACCAAGATAAGGATGAACCCGTACGGTTCCGGCGGGATGAAAACTGCTTAAACTGTCATGGTGCGGCTCGAAGTATGGGGGTTCCGGGCTTTGTTCTGCGCTCTCTCGACACAGAGCCGAGTGGTGAGCCTATCTCTGGCAGCGATACCGAAAATGTAACGCACTTCACGCCCATCCCAGCGCGTTGGGGAGGATGGTACGTCACGGATGCTCCAAGCGATTGGGTGCATCGTGGGAATCGTCCTGGAGGAGAATCCATCAGTCCAGAAGGGATTGTTGGTAAACGCGTTCCTGCCTCGCTTTATCCAAAGAAGGGTAGCGAAGCGCTTCCTCTCTTAGTGCACGACCATCAGGTGCACATGCACAACTACATCACGCGCCTGAATTTCGAAGCCCAGCAGTCCTTGAAAGTCTATGGACACCTTCGCTACCTGAAAAATCAAGTGGACTCGTTTTTGCGCTATCTGCTGTTCACTGAGGAAGCTCCGTTGCCCAGCCCTCTACCCGCAAGCAGCGCGTTTGCTGAGAACTTTCAAGCTCGGGCCCATCGGGATCCCAAAGGCCGTTCATTGCGAGATTTCGATCTACAGACCCACCTCTTTAAGTATCCGTGTAGTTTTCTGATCGAGTCTGAGGGTTTTCAACAACTCCCAGGTCCACTCCGCGAAGTCATTTTGCAGAAACTGTGGGAAATTCTGACCGGCCAAAACCAAGAGCCTAGTTTTGCCGGAATTTCGTCCGAGTCCCGTCAGGCTGTCTTGGAAATTATCCGCGCCATCTTACCCGACCTGCCTGACTACTGGCAGCGCGACGGGCCGACAAATACGCAGTAGGGTGGACAGCCCATCCGATT
The DNA here is from genome assembly GCA_947448395.1 of Chthoniobacteraceae bacterium. Lineage (GTDB taxonomy): Bacteria > Verrucomicrobiota > Verrucomicrobiia > Chthoniobacterales > Chthoniobacteraceae > Chth-196. Next base: position 21,838 of record CANFNA010000003.1, on the reverse strand, counting down.
CAGCACGTCATTCTACTTTTTGCCTTTCTTGGGTCCTGGCGCTTGGATGTCGGTAAAAGGCGGATTTTCAAAGGGTACAGGCCGTCCGATGATTCTTGGATCGCGCGCTTCCGTGAGTTTGGCGAGCAAGTCGTCTGACAGCTTTTTCTTTTCTGAGGCGTACCGCTCCTCACCCGCAACATTGCGAATTTGCTGCGGATCTACCCGAAGATCGTAAAGCTCCTCCTGAGGCCGCTTGGCAAAAGCGAACTCATAAAAACGCCGCCATGCCGGCTCGTCGCGGTGAGCTACCAGCCAGGCCTTTGTGGGACTGGAATCCATGTCCGCGAATGCTGCGTAAGTATTTTCCGTCAATGCTTCCTCAGTCGGCACGACCCCCTCTTGCAAAGACCCAGGGTAACCCATGGGCCAGCGATCCGGCTCGAAATTCCGAATATACAGGAAGTCCGGGGTCCGCAATCCACGCATCGGATATGGAAGATTTCCCTCTCTGGCACGGTCCACATGGCGTTCGCGCCCGACAATGACCCAGTTCCTAGTTGGGTCTACGAAGCCGTCCGATTCGGAGCTCAGTAACGGAATCAGCGTGCGTCCATATAAGTCGGACGGAGCTTTTAGGCCGGCTATTTCTAGGAATGTGGGCGCCAAGTCCGGCAAACGAACAAGATCTTGTATGACGCGGCCCTGCTTTGTTCCCGGCATCCGGATGAGAAGAGGAACCGCTGTTCCGTGGTCGTAGAGGTTACACTTTCCATATGAAACACCAGGCATTCCGTGGTCACCGCTCAAAACAATAACCGTTCGTCCCAATTGACCCGTCTCTTCCAGCCGCTTGAGCAGGACTCCAACGTAGGCATCCACCGCCTGACACTCGCCCAAATAGTCCGCGAGATCTTCGCGAACTTCAGGAACATCGGGGAGAAACGCCGGTATCTTTCCCGTGAGACGCTCCGGCTCGATTCCCCAGAGCGCTTTTCCGGAACCCTTTTTCCATTTGCGGTGCGTGTTCGTGGGGCCAAAAAAATACAACCACGGCTGATCCGGCTTAGAATCACGAAGGAACGCGTCGAAATTGTCCCGGACTTGCGCGAACACTCGCTCCTTGGCGTCCTTTAAAGACGCCCCCTGTTGGACCATGCCAGTAACCTCGCTCGAAAAGTGGTTCGGAAGACTCCCTGCTTTATCGTAAGCATACTGTTGACCGCCAAAAGGCGCATCAGCTGGGGTTCCTGGGCTCCAGACTTTATAAGTTTTTCCGATATGGTAGCCCGCTTCTTTAAGCATCAGGGGAAAACTCGGAATGGAGGAATCCCACTTGGCCCCATTAAGAATCGCCCCCAGACCTGTCTGAAAGAAATACCGTCCGGTTAGCATAGAGCTTCGGCAAGGCGTGCAACTCGGCGCGTTTACGAAGGCATTTTTGAACAAGACTCCTTCGTTGGCCACGCGGTCGATGTTTGGAGTCACAATGACATCGTTGAGCGAGGGTTTTCCATCTGCTTTGGCATATGCACTCGCGTATCGGCCCCAATCGTCTGCGAACACAAACAGAATGTTAAGCCGGTCATCGGCGCGCAACGGCATGAGAAACAGAAGCAGAAAAATGAGGGCGGACAGTCTTGCGGCCATAGAGAGGGGGAGTAGTTTCAGCGCCTATAACCTAGGCGCTATTCATGGTGGTGCGCCTGCGGCTGGGTTCAAATGTAAAAACAGCAACTTAGGCGTTCCTAACCGGCGTTAAAGGGCACAGGCGCGTTTAGCGAATCCGGTATTTGCGCGAGGTTAGGGTCCTGCGTGAGCGTATTGGAAAGCTCAAATAAATGCGGTTTCGAAAAAGAAATTCCGCTACGAAGGTTCTGTGAAAACCACCCCCGCCACGCTCACGCTCAATCTGTTTGCCGGAGTCTTAGCATTCATTCCGCTCTGCCCTGCCTCTGCAGAGGAAAGCTCCGCACGCGTCGAAGAGAAGGCGCCTCTCTTGTCCCCAGCAACAAATCATCAGATCGCCTTGCGCCATGAAGCGTTCGGGAAAGACTTCCTCCTCTCCGCTTCCGTGATTCCCCAGCTCGTAGCAGCAACCGGAAATTCGCTCGCTGGAAAAATTGTACGCTTTGAGGCCTTTGAAGATGGGGTCGATTTATACGAATCTACGCAAGGCTTGTTGGTGACTCGCGAACTGCCGGCACGGCGCTTACTCACCACCTTCCCAATTGTCGCCAGAAACGAGAAAAGCATCGTGATCGACTTCAATGCTGGGATGAAGCGCGTCTTCAATGACATCTGGTATGGGGGCAGCGATAAAGCCAACCCTGTTCGCGGACGCAATCCCCTCTTTCAGGCCCGTTCTCTTGAGGTCCCTCAAAGTCGAATTTTTGAGGTGCGCCCCGAAGGAGACCAATTAGTGATCCGTCAAAGCGCCCTCATCCGCGATCGTCAGAACGACCCAAATATGGAGGAACGCGTGGAAGTACGCTATTTCATCGGGCCGAGAAAAGATGCGGATTTTCAGTCTCGAGAGCACACGCCCGACGTCTCACGGCACGTTCGTTTTTTTGAGACCTATCCGCAGCTCGAAGACACTTCGGGGCGCACATCGACGCGCGCCGCGCTCTATGACATCCGGAAGCCTGTGGTGATCCATTATTCCGCTAATACTCCGGCGGAATATGAGTCCGCAGTGCGGGATGGCATTCTTTACTGGAACCGTGCGTTTGGACGCGAGGTGGTCTCGGTCGAAAAAGCACCTGAAGGAGTGACGGCGCCTGACTCGCGCTTCAGTCTCGTGCAGTGGGTTCCTTGGGATATGGCGGGCTTTGCTTACGCGGATGTGATTGTCGACCCTCTCTCTGGGGCAACGCAACGCGGTCAAGCATTCCTAACGAGTACCTTCTCGTTTCTAGGAAAGGCTCGCGCACGTGCTCTGCTCCGGGCGATGAGAAACCTCTCACCAAGCCCTGGCCAAGACAGTTCGCCCAAAAAGGCTGAGTCCGATTCACTATTGGAACGATCCACTCGTTTTGAGGGTCTTAACGCGTGTCAATGTGACTCCGCGCTTTTCGTGCAGCAGTTCGCAAATGACCTTGAATCCGCACTCGCCGATCGACGTTTTGATGACGCATCAGCCAAGCGTGTTTCCGGAGATTATGTTCGGGAGATCGTAGCGCATGAAGTTGGGCATATTCTCGGTCTACGCCATAATTTTGCAGGCAGTGTGTCCGCGAATCTCTCTCACAAGGAGCTTTCGGATTGGTTTGCTTCCTATCTGTCGGATGACGACACAAAGCTGCTCGCAGATCGGATTCCGTCGTCTTCGGTGATGGACTATATTGACCTAAAGTCCTCGGTGAAGATCGGTTGGATGATCAGGAAGACGAAAGAGATTTTACCCTATGATCGGGCAGCGGTGCAGTGGGGTTATTCGGGGAGCAAAGAGGTCGCCGAAAAGAAGATGTTGTTTGGGACGGATCAGGACACAAGTGCTTACGGAGACGTGGTTCCTTACGACTATGGCAGGGACCCGATGATCGGCGCGTACGCAGCAATTGGGGAAGCACTGAGGACCCTTCCCAACTCGTTAATCGAGGAGTTTATCGCCGCGAAAGCCCCTAGAAATGCGGTAGACAAAAAGCCTCTAGAGCAAGTGAGTCCAGATCCGGAACGCGCTGCAACTCAGGTTGCCGAGCTTTACGGAAAGCTTCTGGGTTGGTTCAAATCCAGCTCCAGATCGCTGCGCATCGAGCGGGAATTTGACTTCGTCGGACCATTGAATCGTAAGGAGATCCTGAGAGCTCATTGGAAGTCGCTTAACGATCAGATCGATCTGCTTGGAGGGTTAGACCGCGCGTTGTTCGCCTATTTTCCCGTGGAATGGAAACTAGAGCTGAAGGGAGATCCTCAAGGGGTGGACGCCGTGGAAAGGATCGATGCGGGAAAACTCAGCAATCGTTTAGCCAAGCTGCTAGAAAGTCAGGATTACACAGATTTTGTGGGTCTGGATGAGAAGCCGGCAAATTTCTCGAAGGAGGAGAAAGCGCTGATTCAGGCGCGGGGCCGGGCCTTTTTCGAAGAGTTTCAAAAGAGCGTTTTGAAAAGCCTCTGCCAGAAGCTGGAGAAAGCGACGCGAGATCTCGGCGTTTTAGCATTGGAAGCCGTTGGTGAAGAGGATGTGGTTTCCAGATTGGAAAAGCGCATTCTAGAGTTATCCAAGGAAGTGGTTCTCGCCAAAAATGAGGAAGTGCGGCATCGCGGCAAGGTCGATAAGGCGCATGTGGAGGTGGTGGATTTCCGATACGATCTGGAAACTCGGATGACGGCGGCTCGGATGCTATCAGAGGGCGTGGGATCATTCCGAGGATGGTCCGCTGAGCCCAAGGCTGAACTCGGAAAGCTGTTGAAGGAATCGGTTGATGCGGCGCTAAATTTGCAGAATTTCCGAGAATTCAAGGAAGCCCAACTGTCTCGAACGCTTCGGGATTGGTATCTAAACCAACAGGCGGTTCTGAGCATTTTAGGCTCCAAAGGCGCACCTCTCCCGCCGCCACCCAGTCCGGTCCCAACGCCAACAATTCCTAAATCCATCTCACAGCCCTGAGATAGCTGACCTTTAGGGTCTGGATCTCGAAATGCGCTTTGGCAGCTGGGTTCCGGAGTGACACTTCCCGTTTGGCTTTGGCAATGCTTTGTCCCTCTGTTAGGCCTACTTTTCGTCCAATGAAGCCCCACCCCTTGAAGGCAGCTGTTACGGCTGCCGTGGTATCCTTACTGACCTGTGTCACTCAGGTTTCGGCCGCCCCATCCAGCGCTCCGATTCAAATCACCTCGATCGATACGCGGCGGGAGGGAAACTTGGCGATCGCTCAGGGGGGGGTCGTGATTGCTGTGGGAGAGAATACGATTTATTGTGACTACGCCCAGTATGACACCGAATCGAAGAACGTCCTGGTGTCGGGGAATGTTCGGATTTTTCGGAATGGGGCGGTCTTCACTGGGGATCGCGCAATTTACAATCTGCAGTCCAAGAGTTTCATGGGATCGGCTTTCCGTTCATCTGCCGGACCGTTCATGGCTGAAGCACACTCGTTTAGTTCAGCCGAGAAGGGCGTTTTTACAGCCTCAAAAGGGTTCATCACGACGGATAATGTCGCCGATCCGTCTTTTAGCCTGAGGGCGAAAACGGTGCGGTTTTTACCGAACGACCACGCTGAATACGAGGATGTCACCCTTTACGTGGGCCATGTTCCAGTCTTCTGGCTTCCATACCTTTACCAGCCGGCAAACAACGATCAGAGCTTCTCGCTGGAGCCGGGTAGTCGTGGAATTTGGGGTGCTTTTTTGATGACGCGTTTTTCGATGCCTTTCGGAGAGACAGTCCAGGGTTCGGCACGGTTGGACTACATGTCAAAACGTGGTTTAGGTCTTGGGCTGGATGCGGACTGGCCCCATGCGCAAGGTCACCCAGCGGCAAAACCCACCGAGGTTCCTTCTTGGGGTCGATTCCGGACGTACTACATCGCCGATCAAGATCCTGGGAATAACCCTGTTTCAAAGACCAACCAGCCTATTCAGCCAAACCGGTACCGCGTATCCATCCAGGATCGTGCCTATCTTTCAGACACCGTCTATACATCGATCAACATCAACAAATTGAGTGATGTAAGTTTCCTGCGAGATTTTTCCCCAAAGGATATGAGGGAAGATCCAAATCCAGACACCCAACTCGCTCTTACCAAGTGGGATGAAGACTACACGCTGACACTGGAAACACGCCTGAGGCTAAACAATCAATATGAAGGCTCGGGAACGGCTCCTGCCCTTTCACTCGACCTTAAACGCCAACCGTTTTTGGATAGCAAAGTCTTCTATGAGGGCGAAACGAGTGTCGGCAAGTTTCAAAGACACTTCGGAAAAGAGTCGGGATTAACCAACTTCGATACGATTCGTGAAGATACGTTTCACCAGTGGACCTACCCTTATGTGGCCGACGGTTGGTTGAGTTTGGTTCCGAAAGTTGGAGTGCGTGCAACGCAATATCGGCAGAGTGTTTTCGATACGCACGTGAAAGAGGGCGACCCGCTTTATGCGAAAGGAGGCTCGCTTACCCGACTCTCCATGAATGCGGGGTTGGAAGCATCATTTAAGGCATCTCGGGTTTATGACTCGGTAGAAAGCCGGACGTGGGGACTTGACGGTCTTCGGCACATTTTTCAGCCATTTGCAGAGTGGTCTTGGGTTCAATCCAACCAAGACGCATCCAAGATCCTTCAATTCGACCGCTTGCGCCCCAGCACGCAGTTACCGGCCGTGGATCCATCTCACTTCAACGCGGTGGACTCGTTATCCGACTGGCACGTTGTACGCTTAGGTCTACGCAATCGATTACAAACGCGAAGGGATGACGAGACATTGAACTGGCTCGAATTAGAATCGTTTGTAGATGCTAATCTGCAGAAGCCTGGCTTTGACTCTTTGCTACCGTATTCGCAAGGGTCTTATTCTAATGTTTTCAACAATCTTCATTGGCAGCCACTTCCATGGGTAAAACTTAATCTGGATAGCCAAGTTCCGCTACTAGACAAAGGGTTTACGGAGGTTGGAGCGAACGCGGATGTACAAGTCACGAAGGATCTAGCGGTTCAACTCGGCAACCGGCATCTCTCGGGGCACCCTAGTTTTACAAACTCGAACCTTGTGTCTGGCGGGGCTCGAGTCCGGTTAAACGACAACTGGGCCTTTAGCTTTCTGAGCAGCTACGATTTTGCCACCAAGATTGCCGAGTCTCAGCAATATAGCATCGACCGGGACCTGCGCTCATGGGCGGCATCCCTGAGCTTGGTGATCCGCGAGTTGGACTCAAAAAAGGACGTCGCTGTGATGCTGAGTCTCTCATTAAAGGACATTCCTAAGATGGGGATTCCGCTTAAGTACGACAACGCGGCTTTCGACAGTGCGGGTTCAGGAAAAAACCGCTAGTCCCGCACCCTTCTCCATACCCTCCGTTCCCCTATCCGCTTCCCGCTTGCCCGCAAGTGGTCGGAAAACCTACGCTCCTTCTTCTTCAAAAAGCCCATCAAATCGGGCTCTGTTATCTCCCCTAACCTTCATCAATTTAAAATGGATCTCTGCATTATTGGTTCCGGCTATGTCGGTCTTGTCTCAGGTGCTTGCTTCGCTGAAGTGGGTCATACGGTCATCTGCGTGGACAATGACCAGCGAAAGGTGGACATGCTCCACCGGGGAGAGATTCCAATTTATGAGCCCGGTCTCGAGGAACTGGTCCTCCGAAACGTGGCGGCCAAGAGACTGCGCTTCACCAACTCCATCGAAGAAGGCGTAGATCACAGTCAGGTCGTATTCATTGCGGTGCCCACACCGCCCCAAGCCGATGGCAGTGTCGATTTGACATACATCGAGCGCGTCGCCCGCGAGATCGCAGGCGTACTCAAACCCGGTCAATATCGTGTGGTCGTGGACAAATCTACGGTCCCCGTGAAAACCGGCGAAAAAGTCGAAGCCACCATTCGCCGCTATAACCGGGAGGCGGAACTCGACGTGGTCTCCAATCCCGAGTTTCTGCGAGAGGGCTGTGCCGTTCCTGACTTGATGCACCCTGACCGGATTGTCATCGGCTCCTCCTCGCAGCGGGCGACAGATTTGATGAAGCGGGTGTATGAACCCTTTCAGGCACCCATTCTTGTGACGGATGTCAACTCGGCTGAGTTGATCAAGCATGCCGCCAACTCCTTCCTTTCCCTCAAGATCTCCTATATCAACGCGGTTTCTGCGATTTGCGAAGCCAGTGGCGCGGACGTCGAAATGGTCGCGGACGGCATTGGCATGGATCGGCGGATTGGACGCAACTTTCTCAATGCCGGATTAGGGTACGGAGGATCCTGTTTTCCGAAGGACGTTAAGGCGTTCATCGCTATTTCTGACGAACTAGGCGTTCCTTTCCATCTGCTCAAAGAAGTTGAAAACATTAACGCGGGGCAGCTGGAGCGCTTCCTCAAAAAGGTCCGGGAAGCACTTTGGGTGCTGCGTGAAAAGCGAATTTGCGTCTGGGGCCTGACCTTTAAGCCTGACACCGACGACGTCCGCAACTCCGTGGCCATTGATCTTATCCAACACTTAGTCAAAGAAGGTGCCCACGTGACGGCCTATGATCCCAAGGGCATGTCCAAAGCTGTAGAACACCACTTATTGCCCGCCGGAGTGAAGCTCACTCATTCGGCTTTGGAGGCCACCGAAGGGGCTGAAGCTCTGATCCTCGCAACTGAATGGAAAGAGTTTGCGAATCAGGACTTTTCTAAGGTGAAGGAGGCCATGCATACGCCCCTCATTTTCGATGGCCGCAATTTATTTAATCCAAAGACCATGCGTGAATTCGGATTCACTTACCACGGAGTAGGCCGGCCTTGATAGGCTTCACTCGTTCTCCGTTGCCGAAAAATGACCCCACCCCGGATTCTTTACTGCCATTGCCAGTATGCTCAGGTGCTCCCTTCCGAGGTGAAGGAAGGTGTTTTGAGGAAACTGTGCGAGTCGGGGGTCGCATTCGAAGCGGTGGCGGATCTTTGTGAATTGTCTGCGCGGAAAGATCCCCTCCTTAAGGAACTCACCAGCAACGGCGGGCTCAAAATAGCCGCATGCTATCCTCGGGCGGTGAAATGGTTGTTCAGCGCTGGAGGAGTTGCTCTGGATCCATCGATGACAGAGATCTGTAACCTCCGAACCGAAAGCATTGAAACGGCCATTGATGGTCTGTTGAGACCGGAGCTTCATCCGAATCTTCCAACTTCCGCGAAGGCCGAGCCTTCATCTCCATCTTAAAAACAGGTTATGGCTCTTTCCGAACCCATTTTGCACGTGGCGCTTTATGAAGGCAAAGGCGCAAGAGCGCTCGCTCCCTCAGAGCGATTCGAGACGATACGCTCGCTCCTTTCTAAAGGCGTGGCTGTCCGTCGTGCGGACGATCCAGGCCTCACAGACGTGTGGATAGGAGACTTCGTATCCCTCGTTCCAGATCCCACGACCACCGCTGTTTCGATTGGGTCTGACGCTTTCGATGGGCATTTGAGCGAAAGTAGGCAGAAGAAAGGAGCTGCAGCCACAGCCTCCTGGAAGCCTTGGTTTCCCGTAATTGACTACGACCGCTGCACTAATTGCATGCAGTGTTTGTCTTTCTGCCTCTTCGGCGTGTATGGGGTGGATTCCGATCGCAAGTTGCAGGTTCAAAATCAGGACCAGTGCAAAACCAATTGTCCCGCCTGCTCAAGGGTTTGCCCCGAGGCGGCCATCATGTTCCCAAAGTATAAGGCAGGGCCTATCAATGGCGATCTGGTGAGTGACGCAGACCTTCAGCGCGAAAAGATGAAGGTCGATATTTCCTCGCTACTGGGAGGCGATGTTTATGCGCTTTTGCGCGAGCGCTCCGAAAAAGCACGCTCTCGGTTTTCAAAAGAAAGGGACTCGGACAAGGCTCTTGCGGAAAGGCAGAAATGCCTCACCAAACTGGCGAGCGTCGCGTCCGACATACCGCCAGAAGTTTTGGCCTCCCTGCCCTCTCCCGAGGAGATTGCAAGACGCGCCGAAGCGGCTGCGGCAAAGGCCAAAGCGGCCCTCGGTTTGTAAGAGGCCTGTGAGTCTCTGAGGGCCAACCCTTGGTAAGGGTCTGTTTTGCCCCTTTGCTCAGGGGCGCAGCTTCCCCTATGCTGCTGCACTTTGCCCGCCCTTATGACCAGTGTCCAAATTCGTCAGTCGTTCCTCGATTTTTTCAGGGAGAAACAGCACACCCTCGTCCCTTCATCGAGTCTCATGCCAGACTCTCCAAACCTGCTTTTTACAAATGCAGGGATGAATCAATTTGTGCCCATTTTTTTGGGAAAGAAGGCTCCTGATGTTGCGAATTGGGCTGGGGCGATCTCTTCGCTTCAAACCCGTGCCGCGGACACTCAGAAGTGCATTCGTGCCGGCGGAAAACATAACGATCTCGAAGACGTCGGGCTGGACACGTACCACCATACCTTTTTCGAAATGCTTGGGAACTGGTCGTTCGGTGACTACTTCAAAAAAGAGGCCATCGAGTGGGCCTGGGAACTCATTGTCGGGCGCTGGAAATTTCCGCCACAACGCCTTTACGCCACGGTCTATCAGCCTGACCCAACCAAAGGCGACCCGGCCGAGAGGGATCAGGAAGCTTGGGAGATTTGGGCGGCCCTCTTCCGCTCCGCGGGGGTGGATCCCTCTATCCACATCGTCAACGGAAACAAAAAAGACAATTTCTGGATGATGGGAGACACGGGGCCTTGCGGACCTTGCTCCGAGTTGCATGTTGATCTCACTCCCGCAGGAGACACCGGCGGAAGGCTGGTAAACATGGGTTCCGCTGAGTGCATCGAAATTTGGAATCTCGTCTTTATCCAATTCAATGCGAACCCCGATGGCTCTTTCTCGCCACTTCCGGCAAAACATGTTGATACCGGCATGGGATTCGAGCGCGTGTGTTCGATCATCCAAGGAACCCAGAATTTCACGGAGTTTGGGAATGCGCGCATTTCCAATTACGAAACCGACGTGTTTCGCCCGATCTTCGACGAACTGGAGAAACTCAGCGGGAAACGCTACAGCAGCACTCTTCCGCAGTCCAATCCCTCAGGTCAGCTGGTGGCCATCACCGAGCAGGAAAAATGGGACGTCGCTTTCCGCGTCATTGCGGACCATATCCGCACCCTCTCCTTCGCGATAGCGGATGGCATTCAGCCAGGAAACACGGATCGAAACTATGTTCTCCGACGCATTCTTCGCAGGGCCGTTCGCTATGGTCGACTGCTGGGATTGAAGGATCCTTTTTTCTTCAAATTGGTAGATGTGCTAGCTCGTTCGATGGGCGATATTTTCCCGGAAATTCGAATCCGTCAGAGTTTTGTTCAGGATGTACTCCGGCGTGAAGAAGAGTCGTTCAATAAGACGCTAGACCGAGGAATTCAACTTTTTGGAGAAGAAGCGACTCGTCTGGAGGGCGCCAAAGAAACTCAGCTCTCTGGTGCGTTTGCTTTCCAACTCTATGACACTTCGGGCTTCCCACTGGACCTCACGGAACTCATGGCTCGGGAACGCGGGCTGAGCATCGATACCGATGGTTTCGAGGCGCTTATGGACGCGCAACGCAATCGGGCGCGGGCGGCGCAGAAAAAGGAAATCATTGAGCTTTCGCAAATCGAGACCCAGATAGAGACGAAGTTCGTGGGGTTCGATTCCTTATCGACGCAAACGCAGGTTTGCGAAGTGGTCACGTTAAAAAACAAGACCGCGGTTGTTCTGGAAAGTTCCAGTGCGTACGCGGAACTCGGAGGCCAAGTGGGCGATACTGGAGAACTCGCTTCCGGGGCGGATTTGTGGAGGATTCAAAACACTCAAAAAAGCGGTGCTGTATGGTTACACTTTATTGAGGGTGAAGATGCTCCAGAGGTTGGACAAACTGTGCAGATAACCGTCGATCGCGAGCGCCGGCTGGCGATTGAAAGACATCACACAGTAACCCATCTATTGCATTGGGCCTTGCATGAAGTGGTTTCTAAAGAGGCGTCTCAAAAGGGATCCTTCGTGGGACCTGATAAGCTGACGTTCGATTTTTCGAGCGCTCCGTTAACTGGTCAGCAGGTTAAGGATGTCGAGCGGCTCGTGAACGCGCGCATTGTGGAGAATCAATTGGTGAGTTGGACTGAAGTTCCGTATGCCGAAATTAAGCCGAGGCAAGACATTCTACAGTTCTTCGGAGACAAGTATGGCGATGTCGTGCGCGTCGTTCAAATCGGGGGCTTTGCGGGCCAATTAGACGGCTATTCGATGGAATTATGTGGCGGCACTCATACACGTGGAACAGGAGAGTTAGGTTTGTTCCGCATCGTTGCGGAGAGCGCCATTGCGTCGGGTGTTCGCCGGATCGAGGCGGTAGCTGGACTAAGAGCTAGCCACTTGGCTGCTGCTGACGCGGAGAGGTTAAAGGACTTCGCAACCCGCCTCGGAAGCCCGTTAGCGGAAATGGAGAAGAAATTGGAGGCGCTTTTATCGCATCAAAAGGAGCTGGAGAAAAATCTCAAGGCGGCTTTTCAGCGCGAAGGTGCGCACCGTGCTGCGGCATTAGTGGCGGAGTCTGTCCGTCTTGGCGAGATGACTGCCATTGTTCATACACTTCCCGGACTGTCTGGAGATGACTTGCAAGTTACCCTTGATGCTTTGAAGCACCGTTTTGAGGGTGTTGCTTTCCTCGCAAGCATTCAGGGGGAACAGGTCTCTTTGGGGTGCACTGTTCCTGACGGTCTTCAAGACCGTTTTAACGCAGGAAAAATTGTTCAGGCAGCTGCGGCGCTTGTGGGTGGAAAAGGGGGCGGCCGCGTTGATAGTGCCCGCGGCGCCGGCAAGCTGGCTGCAGGTGTTCCGCTCGCTCTTGAAGAAGTAAAAAGGCTCCTGTCGATTTAGATTAGGGCCTCTAGTGCATAACGATGAATCCGCTGGAACAACGCTTGGGCTATAAGTTTCGAAATCCGCTGCTGCTTGCGGAAGCGCTGACTCACCCCAGTTTGGGTTACGAGACCCAGCGACATCACTTCGATAACCAGCGGTTGGAATTTCTTGGCGATGCTGTGTTACAGCTCATCTTCACGGAGTATCTTTTCGATCACTATCCGGATTTAACGGAAGGACAGCTGACCAAAATTCGGGCGCGGTTGGTGTCTAGAGAAGGGTTAAGGCACAGCGCTGAAGCCTTGGATTTGGGTAAGTATCTGATGATGGGGCGAGGGGAAGAGTCCACTGGGGGCAGACAGCGTTCCTCATCCTTGTCCGATGCGTATGAAGCCTTGATGGGTGCTCTCTATCTGGACTCGGACTATGTCACGGTGCGACGGATGGTCCTCACAGAAGCGAGGGAGCATCTTGAATCCCTCGATATTGAGGATGCTAACGCTAATCCGAAGGGCCGCCTCCAAGAGATTCTCCAAGCAATCACTCCTTTGAGCCCTATCTACGAGATCATCGATCAATCAGGACCTGAGCATTTGAAGGAGTTTGTCTCGAGAATCGTTTGGGAAAATCGAGAATTGGGACGTGGTTCAGGACGAAGTAAAAAAGATGCAGAGGTTCAAGCGGCTCGGCTGGCGCTGGAACTTAAAGTTTGGGAGACACGTGTTGGTGAATCCATCGGGCCATGTGAAACATCGTCCTGTGAACAACCCACTGAATAACTTGTTTAGTCCGGTTGATTTTCGGTCGGAACTTTCTGCTGCATGCTTTCGAAGGTTCTTTTTAGATCACGTTCGGGATGTTATCCACCGGCCCTAGCCTCTGTGGAACTCCGATTTGAGAACTGTAGAACAGCTTTTGGTGTAGTTACTCACACCGTTAAGAAGATTAAGAATGAGGGTGTTTTAATTCCATCTCTTCTTATGGACGTGAACAAGTCCGTCTTTGTTCCTTTCAGTTCGTGCGAAGAGAATGGCTGGAATCGGGATGTCGCAACGATTAGCTTGGACCTCTTTCAGTCATGAACACGGGATCGGCTTTTCTATATTTCGACAACAATGCGACAACCGAAGTAGATCCTGAGGTATTGGAAGAAATGCTGCCGTACCTGACCACATGGTATGGCAACCCATCGAGTTCTTACAGGTTTGGGAAACGTGTTGCTGATGCCCTGGAGACGGCACGTGAGAGGGTTGCAGCGTTGATTGGAAGCCTTCCCCAAGAGATTATTTTTACGAGTTGTGGAACGGAGGCAACGAATGCCGCAATTCACGCTGCGTTGTCGGTAGATCCGGATAGACAGCACATAGTAACGACACGTGTGGAGCATTCGGCGACCTTGAAGACCTGTGAAGGGCTAGCTCGCAAGGGCTACGAAGTCACTTGGCTAGGGGTGGATGAGAAGGGTCAGCTGGATATCTCAGAGCTCGAGAGCTCGATTCGTGAAGATACAGCCATGGTCACCGTCATGTGGGCCAACAATGAGACGGGAACGCGGTTTCCTATGGATGCCATCCGGAAAGTAGTCCGCGAAAGAGGGGTTTTCTTTCACACAGATGCAGTCCAAGTGGTTGGAAAGCTTCCGGTCAATGTCGCGGATGGTTCTGTGCAGTTTCTGTCTTTGTCAGGACACAAGCTACATTGTCCGAAAGGAGTTGGAGCTCTGTTCGTTAATCGAAGAACGCGGTTTACGAGCTTCCTGACAGGAGGAGGGCAAGAAAACTCTCGAAGGGCGGGAACTGAGAATGTGGCATCGATTGTAGGACTCGGGAAGGCCTGTGAAATAGCAGGTAGGAAATTGGAAGTGGATGGCAAACAGGTTAGCGCTTTGAGAGATACATTTGAGAGGCTGTTGATGGCGTCTGTGGGAGGAATCGAAATTAATGGGGATCTACAGAATCGGTTAGGCAATACTTCCAATGTGTCTTTTGAGAACGTTGACGGAGAGGCTCTCCTGATGGTCTTAGACAAAGCAGGGCTGTGTTGCTCTGCAGGGTCAGCGTGTACTTCCGGAGCAATCTCAGGATCCCATGTATTGAAAGCGATGGGGTTTTCTGAGGAAAGGTCTCGGAGAAGTTTGAGGTTCTCGTTCTCGAGGATGAATACAGAGGTAGAGATCGCGGAGGGTGTGCGAATCGTCGCGAGTGCCGTAGAGAAGATTCGATCGGCTGGGAGGATGCAGTAAAGAGCGATAGAGATGAGATGGATTTTCCCAAGCCGTGGATGTGTAGAGAATGAAAGGTTGCTCTCTGAGGCTATTCAGGTCCCATTGACTGTGTCGGAATTATTGATGCGTAGAGGCTTCGATACGGTCTCGAAAGCAGCGGAATTTTTGCATCCAAAATTAGCAGACCTAAGTGATCCATTTCTTCTTCGGGATATGGACAGAGCGGTGGATAGAGTGCTTGCGGCGATCGATGGGAAGAAAAGGATTGTCATATACGGGGATTACGACGTGGACGGGGTTACATCCGTCGCCTTATTAACGCGGCTTCTGAAGGAATTCGGTGCAAACGTGGGCTGCTTTCTTCCAACGCGTGAAGGAGAAGGATATGGGCTGACTCAGAAGGGCTTGTCTCGATGCAGAGAAACTTTTGATCCCGAGTTACTAGTTGCGGTGGATTGTGGCACATCGAGTGGGCAGGAGATAGCCAGATTGAGGGAGGATGGGGTTGAAGTTATAGTACTCGACCACCACGAAGGTGCATCTCAAAGACCTATTTGCGAAGCGTTTGTAAATCCAAAGATACAAGGATGTTTTGAGTATCTTTGCAGTGTAGGAATTGTTTTCAAACTAGGGCATGCACTGTTAAAGCGGCGAAGACAGCAGGGAGTAGATCTCCGAGAGTATTTAGATTTAGTAGCGTTGGGTACACTGTCCGACCTAGTTCCTCTCAAGGAGGAAAACCGAATTCTGGTGAAGAAAGGATTGCAGCAGATAGGGGAATCGAAGTGGGCGGGGGTGCGGGCTTTGTTAGCAGTGAGCGGAGTGCAGAAGCCTGTCGAAGCCATGGATGTAGGGTTTAAATTAGGGCCTAGAGTAAATGCTGCGGGACGTTTAGGATCAGCACAAACGGCTCTAGATCTGCTGCTTACGGAAGATACACACGAAGCGCAGAGATTAGCGGAAGAACTAGATTTGCGAAACCGAGATCGAAGAGACGTTGAAGATCAAGTTTACAAACAAGCGGAAGAGCAGATACAGCGGCGATTTAATTCCGACAGCGATGTAACCATCATTGTGGGATCCGAAGGATGGCATTCAGGAGTCGTGGGAATTGTAGCTTCACGAATCATGCGCAAATATTACAGACCCACGTTTGTGGTAGCGTTTGATGCAGACGGAAACGGAAAAGGAAGTGGGCGAAGCGTACGGGGACTGCCTCTTGTAGAAACGCTCTCAGCGTGCAGCGCCTACCTGACCAAGTTTGGAGGACATGAAATGGCGGCCGGTATTTCGTTAAAACAGCATCGGTTTGAAGAGTTTCGGAAAGCCTTTGAATTGCATGCAAAAAAAACGTTAGACGGCGAATCGCGCGAACCGGTTGTAGAAATCGATGCAGAATTACTATTAAGAGATGTTAATGAACGAATGCTGAAGGTGTGTGAAGCGTTAGCGCCCTTCGGAATGGGAAATCCTCAACCGCTGTTTGCACTGCGAGGCGTGACTCCAGACATGGCCCCGAGACGGGTGAAGGAGAAGCATCTGCAAATAACCTTTCGGCAAGGGCATGATACAGTGCGATCTATTTGGTTTAACGCTCCCTCAGAACCCTTGCCCCCCGCGCCATGGGATGTCGCGTTCGAGTTGGGGCGCAACGAGTTTCAAGGAGTCGTCTCGGCGCAAGTAGTGATTAAAGCCATTCGGACCGCCGAATGACAGGTTTCAGAGCGTAAGTCTTACGGCTTTGAATAAGACGAAAAAAGATTCGAAGAAACCACGGACCCTGAGAATCGGAACCAGCGAGCCGAGCTACGAGATCCCGACTCTCAAGGGTTTTAAGGGGTGATTTCAGCTCACCGAGACTTCCACTTTGTGGGGTTTCGCTTCCTCACTTTTAGGAAGATCAATCGTGAGAATTCCGTCCTTATACGAAGCACGAATCTGGTCGACCTGGATGGGTGCGGGCAGCGATAGACTCCGCTGGAATTTACCAGTAAATCGTTCGGTCCTAAAAGCTTGGGTATCTTTCGATCCGAAAGCCTCCGGTTTTCGCTCTCCGGTGAGATGAAGGACGCCGTCCTGGTAGGAGATTTCAATATCCTCCTTCTTCATACCAGGGAGTTCGACTTTAGCGACGAGCCGGTCTTCTGCATCGTACAAATCCAAGGAGGGCGTCCAGCCAGCGAAAAACGAGGTTGTCCTCCCCGGAAAAGTTAATTCCCACAGGCGGTCCATTTCTTGCCTGAGGGTGGAGAGGCGTTCGACTGGGGACCAAAGTGAGGACTCGGTTCCTGGAGTGCGTGTTAGTGTGATCATAGGTGATTTGATGTTTTTTAGGTCTGATTTTGTTTTCGTTTCAGCCGGATTCATCAGGTAAGCGGGCCGGACTTTTCAGTGCTCATAAAAAGGGATGGCTTCGTAGGCCATCTGAGTTAGCAAAGCTCTCAACAGGGCCATCATCATTTTCCAAAGGAGTCATTCCTCCTGTTTGCGTTCCATGCCGCATCCATGTCCTTGCCATACCTACCTTTGAACCGTCTGCATGGGTTACGGATTTGTGGGTGCTGAGGGACGGGTGAAAAGTGGAGTTTTTGAATGAGACTGATAAAGTCCGTTGAATGAAATCCCATGACCGTTTCATGAGGGCAGCGCTGCGTGAGGCGCAAAAAGGGCTGGGATTAACGAGTCCGAACCCAGCGGTCGGGGCCATATTGGTCCGAGCAGGGCGTATTATTAGTCGAGGATGGCACCGAAAGGCCGGAGCGCCTCATGCCGAAGTGGAGGCTTTAAGGGCTTTGCCAAACGTTAAGGACGCGGTGGGTGCGACGCTTTATGTCACGTTGGAGCCTTGTTCCACCCATGGCAGAACTCCCCCCTGCACAGAGGCCATTGTGCGGTCTGGAATTTCAAGGGTCGTCATAGGGGGGCTTGATCCAAATCCTCTTCATGCCGGAAGAGCTGTAGAACTATTAAGGGAGGCGGGGTTGGAGGTGGTGATAGGGGTCCAAGAGGCGGCCTGTGGATTTTTAAACCGCGCTTTTTTTAAATGGATTACCACTCGCAAGCCTTGGGTGGTAGCGAAGGCGGCGTTATCGCTGGATGGGCGGCTGAGTCGGCCTATGGGAGAAAGTAAGTGGCTGAGTGGGCCGGAAGCACTGAGGGATGCTCACAGACTGAGAAGGATGGCGGATGCCATATTGGTTGGGGCGAATACTTTGAGGACAGACAATCCAAGTCTGACCATTCGGCATGGGGCGGAGATGGGGCTCAAGGAGCAGCCGTGGCGAGTCGTGGTGACTCGTGGCGGGTCTCCTCTTCCTCAGGATGCGCAGTTGTTCCAAGATGAACATCGAGAGCGAACGGTTGTTTTTAATCAACGACCTTGGGAAAGCGTTCTTTCTGAGTTGGGGGATCGGTATCGAGTGAACCATCTCCTAGTGGAAGGAGGAGCAGAGGTCCTAGGGGGGTTATTTGATGAGGGATTGGTGGATGAGGTTTATTTTTATTTAACCTCATGGATTTGCGGGGGACCTCAGCTTGGGGTGGGCGGCGAGGGAGTTTCGCGGAGTGTGGAAGGCCTCCGTATTCTGCAACCCGAGTATCGCCGCTTGGGGAAAGACTTGCTCATGCAGGGTCTGGTGGACCGATCTCCAGGGCCCTAGTGTTGGGCATGATTTTAGGGGGACCTTTGTGCGTCAACGGAAGAGGAGTCTGGGGCGCCTGCGTCCCTTCTCGCCTGTAACATCGCATCGATGGAAGCGACGTCATCGTGGGGAAGGCGTTTACGCTGATACTTCCGCCACAGGATATCACGGAGCTGTTCCAAGTGCTCAAAAGATGGGGTGTCGAAGTAGGTCCAAACGCTTTCGGAGGAGAGTTTGGCTTGAAAGCGCCAGCGCCCACCGAAGCGTTCAGCGCGAATTTCTTGCTTTTCACGTGAGTCAGTAATGACTTTCCAGATGTGGACGTTACGCATAGTAAAGATTTTTTAGGTGGAGCGGGGCGCGGAGGTAGAGAGAATAGGCCACGTTGTGAAGGAGATCGGCAAAATTTTAGTCTATTTTGGCGCGGTCCTCATTTTGGGGGCGCTATTGGCGCCGCTATTATTTTGGGCAGCACAGGGAGCGATTGCCGGGGGAAATCTTCTTTTTTTAAAAAAGTACGAGTTTCAGAAGTACTTCAACAGGGCTGTGCTCGTGGCTGCGGTTGTGTTGCTGTGGCCGATGTTACGCTGGTTAAGGGTTCCGAGTTGGTCGGGGGACAGGATAAAGAGAAGTGTTGAGACTGCGCCGAGGTTATTACAGGGACTGGTGTTGGGAGGTGGGGCAATGACGGTTCTAGCATCTGTTTACGTTGGGTTGGGGGTTTACGATTTGCGCGGCGAGTTTAGCGCGAAGCTAATTGGGAAAGCTTTGTTATCTGGGGCGGTCGTCGGTGTTCTCGAAGAGAGTTTGTTTCGCGGAGGCCTGCTGATGTTGTTCCGGCGATCCATGAGTTCTTGCAGTGCGTTGTGGACCACCAGTGCTGTTTTTGCGGCGGTGCATTTCATTAAGCCGGATCCTAGTTTTAAGATACAGACGGTGACTTGGAATTCCGGTTTTTTGCTGGTCCCTCATTCCTTTCATCAGTTTGGCGAGCCTGTTCTTTTGGCCGGCGGTTTTCTTACGCTTCTTGTGTTTGGATGGATTTTAGGTTGGGCGGTGGAGCGAACTGGTTCTCTGTGGATGAGTATCGGCCTGCATGCGGGGCTGGTGTTCGCTAAGCTGGTCTTTGAGAAGATGGCCACGCGTCAGGCGGGGACTTCAATTTGGGTGGGGCCTCGTCTTGAGGTGGGCCTTTCACCGGTTTTGATGCTGGTGTTAATGGGCGTAGGCATCGCCCTGTGGACACAGCGCGGGCCTAGCAGCCGGTCAGAATCGCAGACATGAGCCCGATGTATTATTTAGACTGCAACGCAACGGCGCCCATGAGTACGAGGGCGCGGCGAGCGTGGTTGGAGGCGCAGAATCAATATATTGGTAATCCCGCTAGCAACCATAGGCTTGGGCAGCGTTCTGACAACGTCATCGAGGAGGCCCGCCAGTGCATGGCTGAGTTCCTTGGGGGAGGAACCGTAGCAGAGGATCTGATATGGACGAGTGGAGCGACCGAAGGAGCAAACGCGGTGCTTGCGCATCTGGCGCATAACTCCTTCGAGGAAGCGCAAGTTTGGGTGTCGGCAGTCGAGCATCCCTGTATTCTAGCGGCTGCAGATCGCTGGTTTGCGCATCGGGTTGTGAGGATGCCTGTCCGAGATGATGGCGTTTTGGATGCAGTCCAGCTGGAGTCCAGCCTCAGGCGCGATCGACCTGCGGGTGTCTGTGTGCAGGCGGCGAACAATGAATCGGGTGTGTTACAGCCATGGGATCGAGTGCAGGAACTTTGTTCGGCTTGGGAAGTTCCTCTCCTTTGTGACGCAACCCAATGGGTCGGGCGGGTTGGATCCAAGGGCTTGGGAAAGTGTGACTTCTTGATTGGGAGTGCTCATAAGTGCGGAGGGCCTGTCGGCACCGGGTTTTTGAAGGTTCGGAAGACAGGGCCCTCCTTTAACCCGTTTTTGGTCGGCGGTGGCCAGGAAGCGGGGCGACGGGCTGGAACCCAAAACGTTGCGGGTATTCTGTCAATGGTGGAAGCGTTTCGCGAGTCAGAGGAACGCCAACCTGAGGTGTGCGAGCGGATTGAATTTAGAGGAAGAGTGGAGCGGGCGATTTGTGAAAGAGTGGTTGGAGCGGAAATTGTCGGAGGGGCGACCGAGCGGCTTTGGAACACGGTGTGTGTGACGCTGCCGGAGTTAATGGATTGCCGGATGCGCTGGGTGGTCAGGTTGGATGCGGCGGGGATAGCAGGTTCGACGGGGTCCGCGTGCGCGAGCGGGAAAGAGGAGCCGTCGCATGTGCTGCGCGCGATGGGTGTGTCCCCAGAAGCTGCGGGGCGAACGATCCGTTTGAGTTCCAGTTGGGAAACGCCAGAGGACGTTTGGGATCAAGCGGTGGAAGTTCTCGGCGAAATCCAGCGCAGATTTGGAGTCAACGCGGTTTGAACCCCCAAAAGAGGGTCAAAAACGCCATACAGCCCCGTGGAGGCCCCTCTCAAGCGAGGCGAGGGTGAGGATAGCAGCCAATCGCGCAAAACAGGGCGAGAAATGGAAGCAGAAGCGGTCCATCGAGGATGGTTCCTGTTCCACGTGGAACAGGCTCGTGGACGCGGTCAGATCGCAGCGTGCCAGCCAGCCTTGGGTTTCTCGAGCAAGAGCGCGATCAAAGCGATGTCAGCAGGGGTGATGCCGCTGATGCGCGACGCTTGGCCAAGCGTTGATGGGCGAAGGTTGGCCAGCTTTTGGCGAGCCTCCGCCCGCAGGCTGCGGACCCGAGCATAGTCTAGGTCGGGGGGGATGGTTTTGCTTTCCTGAAGTTTGAGTTTCTCGACTGCGGCAAGTTGCCGAGTGATATAGCCCGCATACCGCAGATCCACTTCCACTGCTTCCCATGACTGTGGGGAGAATGACCCACGCAACTCAGAAGGAAGCGATTCCCAAGAGGTTTCAGGCCGTCGCATCCACTGCGATAGTCGGCCCTCTCCAAAGCGGGTCTGGTCCGCGTACTTGTGAAGCGCCTCAATCTCTTGCTTGCGCACTTTGGCCTGCTCTGCGCGCTCGGCGTCCACTAGGCCGATCCGATAGGCCAAGGGAGTCAGCCGGAGGTCCGCATTATCATTTCGGAGAAGTAGTCGATGTTCTGCCCGACTCGTGAACATGCGGTATGGTTCCTCGGTGCCTTTAGTGATCAGGTCGTCTACTAGCACCCCAAGATAGGCGTCGGCACGGGTGAGGGCGAGGGTTGGCCGCCCGAGCGCTTTTAGCGCTGCGTTGGCGCCGGCTAGGAGCCCTTGGCCTGCGGCTTCCTCGTATCCGGAAGTGCCGTTGATTTGTCCTGCAAAGTATAATCCCGGCAACCGATGGGTTTCGAGGGTGGCCTGTAATTGAGTGGGAGGGCAGTAGTCGTACTCGACCGCGTAACCGGGCCTAAGGATCTCGGCCTTTTCGAGACCAGGAACTGTTGCCAAGAAGGCGTGTTGAACCTCAATCGGCAGCGAGGTGGAGATCCCGTTCACGTAAAACTC
>CANFNA010000002.1 GCA_947448395.1 Chthoniobacteraceae bacterium | reverse complement strand
GAGATCCAAAGATGCGTCAAAGGCGAAAAACCACAGGGGGGGGAGGTCCGGTTGTTCAGTCTAAGGCTTTGTGATTGTTCTTTCCGGATGGGGTCAAGGGTTGCTTTTCCTTTCGTTTAGGGATATTTGCTAACCCCGATGAAGGTTCGAAATTTGGCATTTCTTTTTTGCGTCTCTTTTTTGGCAATCGCTTGCAAGAGGGCGGAAAATCTCGACCAAGGATCCGAGATTTCGATCGGCGAATTTGCGTCCTTAACTGGCCAGACTGCCAGTTTTGGCCAGTCTTCTCACAAAGGGACGTTGCTCGCAATTGAGGAGATTAATGCTGGGGGAGGAGTTCTCGGGAAAAAAATTCGTCTGACTACCGAAGATGATCAGAGTAAGGCGGGGGAGGCCGTTACGGTGGTGCGCAAGCTAATATCACGCGAAAAGATCGTCGCTCTTTTGGGGGAGGTTTCTTCCTCTAAGTCGTTGGAGGCGGCTCCTATTTGCCAGCAAGAGCGGATTCCGATGATATCTCCCGCCTCTACAAATCCCAAGGTAACCGAGGTTGGTGACTATATTTTCAGGGTTTGCTTTATTGATCCCTTCCAAGGCAAAGTTCTCGCGAAATACGCAATTGCGAAAGGGTGGAGGCGCGTGGCTATTCTTACAGATGTGAAGCAAGACTACAGTGTGGGATTGTCTCAGTTTTTCAGGGAGACATTTCGGCAAAACGGGGGTGAAATCGTTGTCGAGCAAAGCTACTCATCTAGCGACAAGGACTTTAAGGCGCAGTTAACTGCAATAAAGGCTGGCGTGCCAGATGCGATTCTTGCTTCAGGTTATTATACAGAGGCTGGATTAATAGCTAGGCAGGCGCGGGAACTTGAGCTTAAAGTTCCTATCTTAGGAGGTGATGGCTGGGATTCTCCATCTTTAGTAGAAGTTGCAGGGAATGCAATTGAAGGCTGTTTTTTTTCCAATCACTTTTCTGTCGAAGATCCAGCGCCTAAAATACAAGAATTTTTACAAAAATACACTCGGAGATTTAACGCGGCCCCGGATGCAATGTCGGCCCTCGGTTACGATTCTGCTATGATTCTCGCTGATGCGATTAAGCGGGCAGGAACCACGGAAGGCCCTGTTTTGCGAAGCGCTATAGCCGCAACGCGTGACTTCAATGGTGTTACGGGGTTGATTTCTCTAAATCCCGAAAGGAATGCTGACAAAGCCGCCGTTATTATGCAGATTACTGGGGGGCAGTTTCGCTACGTTGAAACCATCCGCCCGTAATTGATGGGTGGTTTTTCGTTCAATTTATTTGCGTTGTCGGCCTGTGAATGAGTTTCTACAGCAACTAATAAACGGAATTTCCCTTGGGTCCGTATATGCTTTGATAGCGCTTGGATACACGATGGTTTATGGCGTGTTGCGATTTATTAACTTTGCACACGGTGACGTTTTCATGATTGGCGCCTTTTCTGCAATGTTTGGTCATTCTTTGATTAAGCGTTCGGGTCTTGTGATGCCCGACTGGCTGGTTGCTTTAGTTGTTCTAACGTTATCCATGGTAGTTGGAGCGCTACTGGGAACTCTCATTGAAAAGCTCGCGTACAAACCGTTGCGAGAGCGTCCAAGGCTCACGGTTTTGATCACAGCGATTGGGGTTTCGCTGCTGTTGGAATACGTGGGACAACTCGTTTTTGGGGCGGCTCCTCGAGGTTTTCCTTCCCTCATTGAGTCAAAGTCGCTGGGCGGTTTCGGCTCCCTTCAATTGAGCAGTGTTCAAATCACGGTTGTTCTTGTGAGTGGAGGGCTGCTCATGGGTTTGCGTGCGATTGTCATGCGTACGCGAATGGGGTTGTCTATGCGTGCGCTTTCTTTAAATCCGACTGCTGCTGCCCTCATGGGGGTTAACACTAATGTGGTGATTTCTTTCACTTTCGGATTGGGATCCGCTCTTGCGGCAGCTGGCGGCGTTTTTTATGCATCGTTATATCAAGCCATCGACCCTTTTATGGGGGTCCTGCCGGGGATGAAGGCATTTATAGCGGCTGTGCTTGGTGGCATTGGAGTTTTACCGGGTGCCGCCCTTGGCGGAGTTTTGTTGGGAGTTTTAGAAACATTGGTTGTGGGTTATTCCAAGGTCTTGGGAATCCCTTCGGGTTTTCGCGATGCCGTGGCGTTTCTGATTCTGATTTTAATACTTCTCTTTAAGCCGACGGGGTTACTTGGTAAAGCGCATCGAGAAAAAGTGTGATGAAGTCTAAGATTTCGCTTCTCATTGCCGTTTTGTTTTTTGGATGGTTGTCATTTTGTTTCAGTGGACATCGTGAAGCCTCTTGGCCTTTACCGCAGTTTGATGGTTACTTATTAAGTATATTAATCCTTATTGGTATTAATATAGTATCGGCAGTCAGTCTAAATTTGGTGAATGGTCACACGGGACAGTTTTCGTTGGGACATGCTGGGTTTATGGCTGTGGGAGCCTATGGTTCGGCGTGGATCACCTTGATTCATGGGAAGGAGATTTTGTCTCTCATGGGGGTATTTGTGTCCATGCCTGCCGAATGTCTTTTTCTGATAGCCTTACTTTTCGGAGGTTTATTTGCAGCAGTTACGGGGCTCATTGTGGGTATCCCTTCTCTTCGGTTGCGTGGAGATTATTTGGCGATCGTGACCTTAGGTTTTGGGGAAATCATTCGTGTAATTCTGCAGAACAGTGATGCACTTGGAGGAGCGAGAGGCTTGGCTGGGATTGCATCTTATACAACGCTGGGCTGGACATTTGGTGTTGCTGCCCTTGCTATTTATGTTGTCGGTACGCTGGTGAATTCAACGTATGGTCGAGGTTTTTTAGCCGTGAGAGATGATGAGATCGCGGCGGAGGCAATGGGGATTAATACTACCAAATACAAGGTGGTAGCTTTTGCTGTTGGGGCTTTTTTTTCTGGTTTAGCAGGCGGGTTGTACGCGCACTTTATTGGATACATTAATCCTGAGGGCTTCAATTTCTTGAAATCGGTCGATGTTGTCGTGATTGTGATTTTAGGCGGTATGGGATCGACGGCTGGGGTCACTGTGGCTGCGGTAGTGTTGACCCTTCTGAACGAGCTTTTGAGGCAAACGGAGCAGTATAGGATGATTGTGTTTGCCCTTCTGCTGATCGTTTTGATGATTCTAAGACCGCAAGGTTTAATTGCGGACTTTGGAAGACTGCTGCCATGGAGGAGGCGAGCGTGAAACTGCTTGAGTTGACCGATGTGACTATCCGTTTTGGCGGCTTAGTTGCCGTGAGTGGACTTACTTTTCATGTGAATCCAGGCGAGCTAGTGGGATTAATAGGGCCGAACGGGGCGGGGAAAACGACCGTGTTCAATATCATAACCGGAGTTTGCCCTCCGACCTCTGGTAGCATTGTCTTTTCAGGGGTTTCTGTGGGAGGGCAAAGGCCCTATCAGATTACGGCGAGGGGCATCTCGCGGACTTTTCAAAATATTCGGCTTTTTTCGTCTCTGTCGATTTTTGATAACGTCCGGACTGCTTTCAATCTGCATCTGAAGAACGGTTTTTTTGGGTCGGTTTGGAGGGGGGGCAGTTTTCGAACGGAAGAGGCGGAAGTTCGCCGTGAGGCGCTAGAGTTGCTCGAAATTTTTGGTTTGGCAGCCTACGCGGATCTTCCGTGTCGGAGTTTATCTTATGGGGATCAACGAAGACTGGAAATAGTGAGGGCCCTGGCGACGCGCCCTAAACTGTTGTTACTCGATGAGCCTGCGGCGGGGATGAACGCGACGGAAAAGTTAGAGCTGATGAAGCTGATCCAGTTCACCAAAGAGAGGTTTGGTTTGTCGGTGCTCTTGGTGGAGCACGACATGAAGGTGGTCATGGGGATTTGTGAGCGAATTGCCGTCATTGAGTATGGTCGCAAGATAGCGGAGGGAACACCGGCTCAGATCCAGAAGGATGCTAAGGTGATCGCAGCCTATTTGGGAGAGGAGGCCTCGGATGCTCGAAGTTGATTGTTTGGAGGTTGCCTATGGTTCTATCCGTGCGTTGCACCGTGTATCGCTTCGAGTTGACGCTGGTGGGATCTGCACGTTGGTGGGCGCGAACGGTGCAGGGAAGACGACAACGCTTCGCGCGATCTCAGGATTGCAGAGAGTCTCCTCGGGATCGGTTCGTTTCTGCGGTGAAAATATTACTAATCTGCCGCCTCACGAGATCGTTGCCCGAGGCTTGTTGCATGTTCCTGAGGGGCGAATGATTTTTACAAATCTCACTGTTTTGGAAAATTTGCGGATGGGAGCGTACTTGCGTAAAGATAAGTCGTTTATCGAAAAGGATTTCGATTTTATGTTCGAGCTCTTCCCTCGGTTGCGAGAGAGAGAAAAACAAGTTGCTGGAACGCTGTCTGGTGGAGAGCAGCAGATGCTTGCGATTGCCCGTGCGCTGATGGGGCGTCCGAAGTTGCTGATGTTGGATGAGCCATCGCTTGGGATCGCACCGTTGTTGGTGAGAGCGATTTTTGAGAAGATTGTGGAGGTGAACCGGGAGTTGGGTTTGACCGTGCTCCTAGTGGAGCAGAATGCCCACTTAGCTTTGGAGGTCTCCAGTTACGGATATGTGCTTGAAACTGGGAATGTATTGTTTCAGGACCGAGCGGATGTGCTTCGGGCTAATCCGAGGGTGCAGGAGGCGTATCTCGGGGCATGATTCGATTGTTTCTAAAAAGACCTAAAAATACCTTGTCATTTTGACAGCTGGGTGGCAGTCTCCTTCCCCCTTTGCAAACAGGGAGTGATTATGTCTTACGCGATTTTCAAAACTGGAGGAAAGCAGTACCGAGTTGCCCAAGGTGACTTGGTGGATGTTGAGAAGTTGGACCATGCAGAGGGTGCTCAGGCAACCTTTTCAGAGGTTCTTTTAGTTTCCAACAACGGCAATTTGAAGACTGGGACTGAGTTGTCTTCGGCGACTGTAGTTGCTGAGGTTGTCTCCCAGTTCAAGGGTGAGAAAGTTCTCGCTTACAAGTACAAGCGCCGTAAGGGCTACCACAGGACGGTTGGACATCGTCGCAGACTCACACGGTTGAAGATCACGGGAATCAACGCTTAAACCTTCGAGAAAAAATTTGATTTATGGCTCATAAGAAAGGTCAAGGTTCCGTAAAGAATGGTCGCGACAGCCACAGCAAGCGACTTGGAGTGAAAAAGTTTGGAAGCGAGGCTGTGATCGCTGGAAACATCATCATTCGTCAACGTGGCACCAAGTTCATCCCAGGCAAAGGGGTTGGAATTGGGAAGGACTACACAATTTTTGCTTTGGTTGATGGTCATGTTCGCTTTGATCGCGAAGGACGCCGTGTCAACGTGGATGTTTCGGTGGCCGCCAACTAAGATTGTCGATTTGCTCTTACAAAAACCCCGTCTCCTTGTAGGAGACGGGGTTTTTTATTAAGTCTCTATGAAAGGTTTGGCCCGAAGGCAAAAGAGCTTATTCCTCTAGGTCGTCTTCTGAAGCTCCTTTTTTGGCTGTAAGCCCACGGAGTTTGCCTTCGATGAACGCGTCGATATCGCCATCCATCACGTCTTGTAAATTGCTGGTTTGGACGCCAGTACGAAGGTCCTTGATCATTTGGTAGGGTTGGAAGACGTAGGAGCGGATCTGAGAACCGAACGCGACGTCGGCTTTTTCTCCATATTGCCGCTCCAATTCGGCCCTTTGCTTATCGACTTCGATTTGCTGGAGTTTGGCTGCCAGCATTCGCATCGCTAGGTTGCGGTTTTGTGCTTGGGAGCGTTCGCTTTGACAGGCGGCAACGATACCAGTTGGTTTGTGTCGAATCCGAACGGCGGTTTCTACCTTATTCACATTCTGACCGCCTTTCCCGCCTGCGCGGTAGGTGTCTAGTTCAATGTCGGCCTCATTAATTTCTATGGGCGCGCTTTCTGGGAGATCGGGCACAACATCGACGCCAGCGAATGAAGTATGGCGGCGCTTATTTGAATCAAAGGGAGAAATGCGAACCAAACGATGAACACCTCGTTCAGTAGCGAGGTAGCCAAATGCATGCTCTCCGGTGACTCTAATAGTCGCAGATTTGATGCCAACTTCGTCGCCGGGCTGAATATCCACGACGGAGGTCTGGTATCCTCGGCGTTCGCACCAGCGTTGATACATTCTTAGAAGCATGTCGGCCCAGTCACAGGCCTCTGTTCCGCCCGCTCCCGATTGCACTGAGAGGAAGGCCGAATAACGGTCATTTGGGCCCGAGAGGAGCATCTTTAGTTCAAAGCTCTCAAGGGCCTTGGTGAAGGTTGATAGTTCCTGCGTAAACTCGATGCTGGCTTGTTCGGTATTTTCCTCAGCGACAGATAACTCGAGTAGGACCTCTAAATCGTCCATCTGTCGTTGTAGGGCGAGCAGAGGGTTTATTTTACCACGGAGGATTGAAATTTCCTCCATCTGCTGCTGCGCACGTTCTTTGTTGTCCCAAAAATCCGGGGCACTCATGGCCTCCTCAATCGAGGAGAGGCGATACTGCAGAGACGCTAAGTCAAAGATACCTCCGAAGCTCGGAGACACGAGCCCGGAGGTCAGAAAGGTCGAGGGTAGAAAGGTCGAGAGGCATATATAAAAAGAAAGCGGCGGGAGGGCACGTATGGCCTCCCGCCGCTAAAGATATCCAATTCAGCGTTTAGCAGATTCGAAACGAATCAGGGTTTCCCCTTCCTGCATTAGATCGAGTCTATCTCTGGCAATGAGGCTGAGATACTCTGGACTGGTCCTGAGCAATCGCTCCCGACGCTCGTTTTGCAGGAGAACCTCTTTCTTGCGTGTGGCTTTTGTTTCCAAGTCTTGAATTTTGGCGAGCATTTCTTTATTGCGCCCAGTTTCAGGTAGATAACGAGCTGCTAGAGTCCCGATAATCACGAGGACAATCATAGCGATCACTAGGCGGTTGAGGGAAACCCACACCGTCCGTGATTGAGGATCTTGGTGCTCTAGGAAACGATCGCTCACGACGAAGAGAACTACTGCATCTTACCGCCATAAACGGCGTTGTCACCCAATTGTTCTTCGATTCTGAGCAATTGGTTGTACTTCGCCACGCGATCCGTTCTGCAGAGGGACCCTGTTTTGATCTGTCCGGCGTTGGTCGCTACGGAAATATCGGCAATGGACGTATCTTCGGTTTCGCCAGAACGGTGCGAAATCACCGCCGTGTAACGGTTTTCCTTAGCGAGTTCGATTGCGTCGAGGGTTTCTGTGAGGGTCCCGATTTGATTGACCTTAACGAGAATTGAGTTTGCCACGCCTCGGTCGATGCCCTTTTGAAGGAATTTCACGTTGGTCACGAAAAGATCGTCTCCGACGAGCTGTGTCTTGGCGCCCATGGCTGTGGTGAGTGTTTTCCATCCATCCCAGTCGTTTTCAGCGCACCCGTCTTCAATCGAGATGATTGGGTACTTGTTTTGAAGTTCCTGATAATAGGCAACCAACTCAGCAGCGGAACGACGGGATCCGTCGCTCTTTTTAAAGACATACTGGCTTGTGGTGGCTTCGAAGAACTCAGAGGAAGCGACATCCAGAGCGATGAAGATTTCTTCACCCCATTTGTATCCAGCCTTCTTAACTGCTTCAGCGATGGTTTGAAGGGCGTCATCGGCACTCTTGAAGTTTGGAGCGAAGCCGCCTTCGTCTCCGATGGCGGTGGAGAGACCACGGCCCTTCAAAACGGATTTGAGAGAGTGAAAAATTTCTGTTCCGGCGCGGAGAGCATCCGAGAAGCGGTTAAACTTCTTTGGAACAATCATGAACTCTTGGAAGTCGATCGGAGCATCGGAATGGGCGCCTCCGTTGACGATATTCATCATTGGCACAGGCAGCACTTTGGCGTTAGGACCGCCGATATACTTGAAGAGGGGCTGAGATAGTGCGTTTGCTGCGGCGTGGGCCGTGGCGAGGGAGACCGCAAGAAGGGCATTAGCTCCCAGCTTTCCTTTGTTTGGAGTGCCATCCAATTCGAGCAGTACACGATCAATAGTGACTTGATCCAAGGCGTCGTGGCTTTCGAGTTCTGGGGCGATGATCTCTTCGATGTTTTCCACCGCCTTGAGAACACCCTTGCCGAGGTAGACGGCCTTGTCTCCGTCTCGAAGTTCTACGGCTTCGTGTTCGCCTGTGCTGGCTCCGCTTGGCACTGCGGCGCGTCCGATCGCTCCTCCGGAGAGTTCGACATCCACTTCAACGGTGGGATTTCCACGAGAGTCGAGGATTTGGCGGGCGAGGATATTTTCGATGTAAGTGAGAGCCATACTGTGTCTTTAGCGATAGTTGTTCAGTGTTGAAACAGTTTTTAAGGGTGAGCTGGGATGTTGGTTGGGGCAATCCAAATCCAGAACGGAGCTGAGTTGCGGCTATGCCTTATTCCAAGGTGAAATGGAGGCAATGGTGGCAGATTCATTGCCGGCTTCTGTCGGAAGCATGACCGAGGCTCCGAGAGGTTTTCCCACCAGGACTTGGGCGATGGCAGCCTTGTAGGATATGATGCCTTTGGAGGGATCGGTGTCCCACGCTCCGAGGATGTGGAAGGTTTCCTCGCGACCATCCTTGGCCCATCGGATGGTGACACTCGTTCCGATCGACACTATTGAGGTGTCGACGTTCGAAAAGTCTGTGCCTCGCGCGATGGAAAGATCGCGTTCCATTTCTGCTTTGCGCCGCTCCAGCATGGTGCGCGCTTGTTTGGCGGCGTGGTATTCGAAATTTTCACGCAAATCGCCGTGCTCACGAGCCGCAGAGATCTCCTTGATAATTTCGGGGATTTTCTTGGAAACGAGTTCCTCATACTCCACCTGCCGTTTCTCGAGACTTTCCCAAGAAACAATCAGGGTTTCCTGGCGCTCCTCGCGCTCACCAGAGATAAGGCTTTCCAATTCTGGATAAGCCCGCACAAAGCGTCCGAGAAGGGATCGCTTATTTAAATCTTCAAAAACGGGAGAAAGCAGAAGTTTACGCATGACTTCACGGAGCTCCTCCATCCCGGCTCCTGCGATGAGGTCAGGCAACAGCTCCTGATCGTTCATGAGCAAGTCGTGAAGTTTGCGGTCGCGGTTTTCGTTAAACTGATCGCGCTCGAGTGCAGACATGATCGCGCTGAGGGCTCGAGGTTGGATCAGCGAACGAAATTCTCCGCTGCGTTCTTTTTTGTCGCAGAGCCAAGTGAGCGCTGCGGAACTGAGGGAATGGTCGCGGATGCTGCGATCGAGAGCGGATTTGAGAATGTCGGTGTGTTTGTGTTCCTGAAGAAGACGGGCCGCTTCGGAGACTAGTCTGGTGGTTCCTCGGGTCACGAGACTGAGTGCTTTTTCTGTCCACTCATCGCCAAAAGCCTGCGGAAATGCCGCGAGCGCGCGCTTGAGCCTTGCCGCCGGGATTTGTTCGAGTAGGGAGGGCAGGCCCTTCTGTTCCTCGATAAGAACGGCGGAGATGGAAGGGCTGTTTTCGCCGATTTTCACGAACTTACTGCGGTCGGCTAACTCATCACGGATGATGATGATGGTGAGAGATTCGGCCGTCGCGAGTTTGGTGTTTTTGCGAGCAGAATCCTCGGCCGTACGGACGATGGATTGGAGATGTTCAGGGTGATCTCTAAACTCTTCCAAGTCGCGTAGGATTTGATCGAGGGCATTGATCTGGTCCTTGAGTTGACGTGCTTCCGAGAAGGCTTTGATGTGCTTTTCGGCGCGAGAAATTGCTTCCTCGTGGAGTTCAATGGGATCGGTTTTTTTAGAGGGCAGTGTGAAGTGACCGTCTTTTTTCAGCTGTTTCTTGGCTGTGTCCCACCATTTTTTGAAATCCGGTTCCCGCATGACTGCTGGAACGAGGATTTGGGCGATTTTATCCTGTGAGAGACGGTTGCCGTGGTTGGAAAGGATATGGCGAACGAGTGAGACGGGATCGTTCGAGGCTTCTGCTCGGACTCCAGCGAGGTCTTTGGCGATGCGGGCGAGGATGTGATCGGGCTCGATGGGGGACAGAGATTCGGTCGCATAGACCAATTGCATTTGGTGCCCCCGTTTCGAGGTGAAATGGATGGTGATCTGATTTAGCTCAAAGTTGAGATCTGCGATTTGGCCGAAGCCCCAGCTTTTGTGGAGCACGTAGGTGTCGACGCGCAGCTTTTCGAGGGCTTGCGCCTGCGACTGGGTCAGTTTGCCAGCTTCTACCGCTTTGAGAGTCTCGGGGTTCATAGAACGTGCGAAGATAGATGCGGTTTGCGGTTGGGGAAAGGGGAATGGTGGAGAGTCTGTCAGAGCAAACTGGATGGGAAGGTGCAAGGGAGTCGTGCTCTCCAAGCAATCCTCGGCTAACAATGGCCCCCAACTCGAATGTACTCCAAGGAGTATGGAATCTGATAAGACAGTCGAATTGCGTATTTTGGGGATGCACTGCGCCGCATGCGCTGGTCGTCTAGAAGCTGCTTTGAAAGGGATTTCTGGAGTTGAGGAAGCGGTTGTTAATTTTGCCACTGCAACGGCTTCGATTCGGATGACGCGGAATCAGATGCGCGTGGAGGAGTTAGTTTTGGCGGTCTCAAAAGCCGGCTTTTCAGCTCAACTGAAAGATGCGGCATCATTGAAAGGGAGTGAATCGCTCGGAATTAAGGATGCTGATTTGGCGTTTAGGCGGTTAGTGCTTGCCGCGGGGGGATTTATTCCTCTGGCTGTATTTTCAATGTGGGCGCATATGGGCGGGTTTGGGGGCATGATGCCTAAGAGCTTTAGCTTATGGGTTCAGGCGGCTGTTGCGGGGGGTGTCGTTTTTGTGGCGGGCGCTGGCATTTTAAGGTCGGCCCTCGGTTCGATTTTCCGCAGAGCACCGGACATGGATACTCTGGTGGGTTCTGGGGCGGTATTGGCTTGGGGGGCAAGTATGGCGGAGTCGATCGCTGGCCGTGCGGGACACTTTGGCAGTTATTTTGAGGCGGCGGCTGGGATTATTACCTTCGCTTTGCTTGGGCGCTGGCTCGAGGGACGCGCCCGCCATGCGGCAGGGAACGCGATTCAGTCCCTCGCGGAGCTTCAGCCTGGAACGGTTCGGGTGGAGCGCGACGGAATGATTGTTGAGATGCCTCTCGAGCAGGTCGTTCCTGGGATGATCGTGAGTGTGGCTTCTGGAGAGCGGATTCCAGTGGATGGCGCGGTGGTTTCGGGGCAGTCCTCGGTGGATCAGAGCTGGGTGACTGGCGAATCAGTTCCGGTGGTGAGGACGGTCGGAGACGCAGTGGTGGGTGGGACGGTCAATGGGGCTGGAGCGATTCGTGTAAGGGTGGAGGCTGCTGGGAGGTCTGCTTTTTTGAGGCAGGTGGTGGACATTGTTGAAAAGGCCCAGGCGTCGAAGGCGCCAATTCAGAGGACGGCGGATGCTCTTTCTGGGCATTTTTGCACGGCGGTGCTTCTGATCTCCTTGGCGACTTTTTTACTCTGGATGCTGTATGGACCTGAGCGAGATGCTCTTTGGGTCGCCATTTGGCGCGGGCTAACGGTGCTGGTCGTGGCTTGCCCTTGCGCCTTGGGGTTGGCGACTCCGGCGGCGGTTTTGGTTGGGAGCGGAACGGCGGCGAGGCGTGGGATTCTTTTTCGCAGTGCCGAGGCTTTGGAGCTGCTTTCCCGAGCGACCGTGATGGTTTTGGACAAAACGGGTACGATTACCGCAGGTCGTTTACAGGTGGCCGAATGGTGGGAGCGAAAGTCATTTGAGCGGAGAGTATTGTCGTGGGTTGCCGCCGCAGAGCAATCCAGCGCGCACCCGCTGGGAGCTGCTGTGATTCGAGCGGCGAAGGAGGCAGGTTTGCAGGTTTCGCAACCGGTAGAATTCGTTGAATCCATTCCCGGTCTGGGGATTCGGGCAAAAGTTGAGAGCGTGCAATTGCTGGTAGGCAATCGCGCGCTGATGGAGAAAGAAAGGGTCTTTTTACCCAATTCCGAGGTGAGTGCGGACCCTTCTGGTCAGCGGATCTGGGTGGCGGTGGATGGCGTCTTTGCGGGGTGGTTTCGTGTGGAGGATCAACTTCGTGCTGAGACGTTCGAGGTGGTGCAGGGGTTACACCAGCGGGGTTTGAGAACGATTTTACTTTCTGGGGATCAACGAGCGATTGCGGAACGGATTGCTCGGGAGGCGGGGATTGAGGAAGTGCACGCCGAGGTTTTACCCGATGGGAAAAGGGGGGTGGTCGAGGAACTTCAGAAACGCGGGGAATTTGTGGTGATGGTTGGAGATGGGATTAATGATGCGCCGGCATTGGTGCAGGCGGACTTGGGAGTCGCAATGGGGGGAGGAACCGCGGTGGCGCGTCAGTCAGCCGATGTGACGCTGGTTCGGGATGATTTGAGGGCTTTGCCTGAAGCCTTTGATTTATCGCGTCGGACGCTGAGGATTATCCGGCAAAACCTGGCTTTTGCGATGGGCTATAATCTTTTGGCGCTGCCTTTGGCCGCTGGAGTGACAGGGACATTGGGGTGGGTGCCTGGACCCATGTTGGCCTCCGCTGCGATGGCGCTTTCTTCTGTGAGCGTAGTGCTTAACGCTTTGAGGTTACGCGGGTGGACAGGACGCCGCGCGCGCTGATCCATTTGCCCTTTCTGACGACTTTTTCGAACCGTATTCCAAGGCGTGTGAAAGTCTTGAGGACGTCCGCTTCTTGTTCACGTAAGACGCCTGAAAGAATGAGGGCGCCGCCCGGTTGCAAGGCCGCGGTGATCGTTTTTGAAGCCTCGATCAAAATACCGCTGAAGAGATTTGCGGCGACGACCGGCCACTTTCGATCAGGGCTCCATTGCAGAACGTCGGAACGCAGGAGTCGGATGCCGTCGAGTTGGTTATTGGTGACATTTTCGCGAGCGGTCCGGATGGCGTGCGGGTCGAAATCGGTAGCGAGCACTTTTTTGGCTCCGAGCACTCTGGCCGCCATTGCGAGGATCGCGGAGCCGGTGCCCAGATCGAGAAACTCCCAGTGGCCCGGTTCGAGGGATTTTGAGATATCTGCGAGTTGGCGAAGGCACATGGCGGTGGTTGCATGTTCTCCAGTTCCAAACGCCATTCCTGCTGGAATCCAGAGGGCGGGTATGGCCTTGGCCTTCTGCGCTTTGTTTCGCTCCGTTTCCGTGCTGACTACGGTGAATTTTCCCCTGACTTTGATGGGGGCGCGTTGGGGTGGATTTTGGGAGGTGAGCCAGCGGGCCTCACGGATGGAGCCTCCGTGCTCCTTTTGGAGAGCCATTGCTTCGCGATGGCTGAGGCCGTGGGCCTGAATTTGCGCGGTTCTCGCGCCAGCCAACTCCGTGACCATGACTCTCTGAGGTCCTAGGTAGGCGAGGGTTTCAAACCAGTCGTCTGCGGTGACGGCGGCAGAGCGCTTATTCCAAGAGAAACGGTTAGGGTCGAGTTTGGGCATGAGGAGAAGGGAGGTATCGAGGAGGTGATCAGGATTTGCGGAAGATCATGATGTGTTGCTGAGGAAGAACATCGATGGTCTTTTCCCAGTGGAGATTGGGGAACACGGAGGCCTCTTTGATTGCCTGTTCAACGGACATCTTGTGGACGCGCTTAATGTTTACGCTCGGATCTTCGGCCCGAAATTCAACCCATACGATCCGGCCCCCTTTTTTAAGGGCGTGAATCATGGATTGGAGCATTTCGAACGGGAACTCAAATTCATGATAGACGTCGACCAAAAGAATAGTGTGGACGCTGGCTGCCGGGAGTTTTGGATCGGAAGCAGTACCGAGCACGGAGGTGACGTTAGAAACTTCGTGTCGCGCCATGTTCCGTTGCAGGAGTTCGAGCATTTCCTGCTGAATGTCCACGGCGAAAACCTTGCCGTTTGGGGCGACTTTTTTGCCCATGCGCCAGCAGAAGTAACCGGAGCCGGCCCCGATATCGGCGACGAATTCGCCCGGTTTCAGTTCCATTGCTTCCACGAGGAGATCCGTGCGTTCCTCTGTCTCGCGTTCTGGCCGCTCTAGCCATCCGGCTGCCTGGTGTCCCATCACGCGGGCAATTTCCCTTCCGAGATAGAATTTCCCGATGCCATTTTGGTCATGGTCCGCGCGGGTTTCGTATTCGGGGCGTTTCGGGTCTGCTCCATGCAGATTTGCGAAGGAGGCGAGTGTTAGGCTCGCGACAAGTGGGAGGAGGACTTTTAGATTCATGTACTGGGGTTGTTGTGGGCGCGGGAGGGAGGGCGAACGGGAGCCTAGAAAGCGAAGCCGAAGGAAAGATGCGCGGCCCCCCAATTCTCAGAGGGCTTCCGATCGGGGTTGAATCCGACGTCAAAGCGCAGGGGGCCGACAGGAAGGGCGTACCGAAGTCCGATGCCGAGTGCGGAACGGAAATCGGAGAGAGGGATTTTGTTTCCAGATTCGGAAAGGCTTCCTGTGTCGTAGAAGAACGCGCCTCGGAGGTTTTGGAGGAGCGGAAAATCAAGCTCAGCGTTGAGTAAGGAATAGGAAGACCCTCCGATGGGGTACGGTCTGGAATCGTGGGGGCCTAGTTCCCTTTCACGGAAGCTGCGGACGGTTGTGGCGCCTCCAAGAAAGAAGCGTTCATCAACCGGTGGCTGTGCTGTTTGGGAGAGGATTCCAATGCGGGCGCTGGCGGCGAAGCCAATGTCCCCTGGGAGCGGATAGTGCCATCCGAGGCGTCCCGTAGTGCGGAGGAATGAGTTGCCATTTTGGAGGACGTTTGAGTCGAAGAGGCCGCCAATGATCCATCCGCGGGTGGGATGGAATGGGTCGTTCCGCTTATCCAAGGTGGCGGAGAGTCCGACCGTGCCGACCTGATAGGCAGTTTTCCCAAGGTCGGCTTGAGACAGATCGCTTTGAGTGATTTCGACGGTTCGGGTTTGTGCGAAGGTGGCTAAGCGAAGGTGAGGCAGGAGCTTTCTTGAGAACTCGGCGCGCACTCCAGCCTCGCGTTTGTCATAGCCCAACTCGTAGCGCGTCCGAATGAAGGCTCGGCTGATGAACTCGGTCGGTGTTTCAAAGAGCCACGGGTTGGCAAGGGTCGACTCCAGAGCGATTGTTCGCTCGGAGAGGGCCAGTTCGGTGCTGAAGTGGAGTCCGCGCCCCAGAAGGTTGCGATGGGATGCGCGAATTCCGAACATCACGCCTTCGTAGCTCCCATAACCCAGAGAGAAGCCGATGTCGCGAGCCATCGATTCTTCCGCGGTCACTCGGAGGCGTAGCGTGTGATCGGGTTGCGGAATGGGGTCGATTTGGAGGGAGGAGAATAGACCGGAGGCCATCAGGCGACGATTGATGGATTCCAGTTTTTCGGGATCGTAAGGCTGATTCTCGAGGCTCAGAAGTCGCTCGCGCATCCACGAGGGTTGGGTCCGACTGAGTCCCTTGAATTCGGAGCCATGAAATCGGTACGTCTGCCCCGCTTGTACGCGAATGACGACAGGAACCCGACAGTTGGCTCCGGCTTCAGCGGGGTCGGCGGATACTTCGACGGAGGCGTCAAAGTAGGCGCGTTCATTATAAAACTTCTGTAAGGCACTCTGAATCGAGGCGACGCGAGGGGCGTTGTAGGGGAGCTTTAACTGCGGATCGATGACGCGCAACAAGGTCGCCTTTTCGAAGCTGGGAGATCCATTGATTTGAACCGAGCCAAAACCGAAACGGTCGCCTTCGTGGATTTCGATGGAAACATCGGCTTCTTTGGAGTCCGCAGAAAAGGAGGCCTTGGGCATATCCACTTCTGCGTTCAGAAAGCCCTCGAGTTGATACCAGTCGACTAAGCGACTGCATCCTCGCTGCAAATCATCGAGGACAAAAGGGAGCTTTTTTTCGTCTAGATCGAATCGGTCTGTTGTGGCGCTCACGAGAACGCTTTTGACGTCCTTTTCCGGTAGAGAATGGTTTCCGACAAGGGTGAGCTTTCGGAGCCGAAAGGTGGGGCCTTCTTGAATTTTTAGAAGGAGCTTTAGTCCGTCCTTTTCTGGAGTGACGACCACCTCAGCATACCCATTGTTCTGGTAGAAGGCAGACAGGTAGTAAGCGGCATCGTCGATGTTTGGCCTGGTGAATCCTTCTTTTCGGATTTGCTGCAGTTGTTCCTCGATCGAAGCGCGAAGGGATTTATCTGAAAAAGCTTTATTTCCCTGGAAGGCGACGGTGGTGTCTTCGCCGGGCTGCTTGGGTTTTTGTGGGGCTTCTTCTTTTTTCCAAGGGAGCCACCAAGAGGCATGAGAGGAGGAAAGAGCGAGGGTGCCCGCTAGAACGCAGGCAAGCAGGGGCCTGAGTCGTCTTGGGAGTTTTGTGGGCGGGCTGGCAGACATCTTTCTTCAACGGGATTTTAGCGGAAGCGAATCAGATACTTGATCTGGCCGCCAAAGTCACCGTTTGCGCCGAGTTCGCCGAGCACAAAGATCTTGTCCGTGACGCGGTAGCTGAGGGTGGTTTCCTGATGGCCGGTGCGGGTGTTGAGGGCTCCCACGTCTAGATCGAAACGGCGAAGTGCGGAGGGGCGTTCGCGGTTGTTGTTTTGGTCGAAAAGTTTTCCGGAGAGTTCTTGGAACAGAACAGCCGCAGCGCGTCCTGCGAGCGCCTGACCACTTTCGTTGGTGTCTCCGGGCAGGATTCCGGTGGTGAGCAGGGTTAGCAGATCTGTTTCGGCAAGTGGAGGATCGCTGGTCAGGTTGATTTTAGGGACTTCTGGGGTTCCAGTGACAAAAAGGCGGATGCGATGATTGCGAACTTCGGCCTCTGCAGTGAAATCGAGTTGGGTTCGGAAAGGTTGGTTTGGGAAATACCAGAAGTGGCCTCGAGACACGTCGATTCGTGCAAACGGCATGAAGGCGGTCAGATTGGTTGTTTTATAATTTCCGTCGAGGGTTGGGGCGCCTCCGGTGCCTCTCAGGGCGAGGGATGCCTCTGCGGTGCCATGGAGACGGTTGCCTCGGATCAGGAGTGGATCGTCTGGGTGAGTGTTGAGGGTGACGTCAAATTTCCAGTCAGAGAATGGGGCGCGTTGGAAGGTGAACCATGGTTTTCCGGGGTTCGATGTCGGAAGCTGCGTCGCTGTTTTTTTCAGAATGGTTGCAGGAAGAATGTC
Organism: Chthoniobacteraceae bacterium; assembly: GCA_947448395.1. Classification (GTDB taxonomy): domain Bacteria; phylum Verrucomicrobiota; class Verrucomicrobiia; order Chthoniobacterales; family Chthoniobacteraceae; genus Chth-196. Next base: position 34,477 of record CANFNA010000002.1, on the reverse strand, counting down.
GATGTCGCGGGTGACCCGACTTTTCACGGAATAGCACAAGCCACTGATCGTTGCGGCTTGCCATGGGCCGCGCAGGCGGACGTCGCCGTCCAGCCGTAGTGATAGTTCCCGACTCCGCACGATGAGCATTTCATGGGCGACTGCATGAAAATCGAGGTCGGCGGAGAAGTTTTCGCTCAGGTGAGCAATGCCATCTGCTTTGACGTTTCCGCCCCCGACATCGGCGCGGAGGCTCTGGACGCGGATGGCTCGTTCATCAAAGGCGACATCGGCCTTGAGATCCACGATCGCGGGGAAGCGGTAGCTGACAAAGTGAATAACGGGAACATCGAGATGGAGGGTTCCATGCCACTGGGGCTTGTCCCAAGAGCCCTGAAAGGAGGTGTCGAGAGAAAGCGCCCCTTCGAATTTCTTGAAGCCGTTCCAGAGTGAGGGCAGCGGAGAAAGATTGGCCTTGGGAATTTCGAGATGCGCTTTGACGGGCAGCTGGGTGAGGGAGGTTTTTCCGGAAATGAGGTCAGGGAGAGGGAGCGGGATTTCGGCGGTGAGTTTTACGGGGGTCTTGAGGATGGATTGGAGCGAGGCTTCGCAATGGAGCGATCCGTTTTTGAGGTTTGCACTGAGATCAAACTCCGCATTTCCAAGACTGGGATTTTGCGGGGATCGTAGTTCGCGGGCGGCGAGTTTGAAGGCGGCGGTGGGTTCGTCGGGGGTTCCTGCAATGGAAAGGACGCATTGAATCCAACCGGCGAGGGGGGCGGGTTGGCCTGCCGCGGTGAAGAGGGTGACTAGGTCAAGGCGGTCAGCGTTGAGTTGGCCGGTGAGGCGTCCTTTGCGGTTCCAAAAAAGCCCGTCCTGATTCCAGCTGAAAGGGAGGAGGAGGTATCCGGAGAGGGTGGGGTAGCCCCATTGTTCAAGTGATATTTGCTGAACACGAAGGGTTTCTTCGTTCCAAGAAAGTTGGGCGTTAAAGCGAGTGTTTGGGGTCACGATTCGAAAGGGGGAGGCATTGAATTGACCATCTCCATAGTTGCCATCGCACAGGACTTCTTTGAACGAAGCTTCTTTCCAACGGCCATTTTTGAGCTGGAAATTCCAAGAACCGCGGCCGGTTGGGGGAGTAAGGGATCCCTCTCCAGTCCAGTTTGCAGAGAGGCTGCCGCTGAGGGTGGCGTCGCTTCCGCACTGTTGAATGAGGGGGGTGAGGCGTTCGAGCTTTGAGAGATGCGTTTCCGATTTGATGCTGTATTGACGGTGCGCAGAGAGGTCGACCGTTCCTTCAGCGTGGAACCACTCATCCGTGTTCCACTTGAGGAGCAGGGTTTGCAGGGATAATTGACGGCTTCCGACATTGGCCTTGGCATTCAGTTGGCCCAAGTCGAAGGCGCCCCAGCGGAGCGTGCTGGCGTTGCATTCGATCGATCCTTCTGTTTTTGCCCCATCGAGATTTCCCTCGAAGCTCCCCTGCACGTGGCCTGAGAAATGGTGTTTGGCTGCGGTCAGACCGATTTGTGCCAGATTGGGGAGAACCGTTTCGATTTTGGCGAAGGGGCGCGGGTGTTCACTCAGAAGATTTGCGGTTCCTGTGGCGGTAATGCGGTTTGCGTCTCTCGAAAGGGCGAGTTCGGAACACTCCAAAGTGCCTTCTCGAAGGGCGAGGGAAATGGAACCTTGGTCGAACGAAGCGGCGCAGCTTTCGGTTCGGAGGGAGGGGTTTTGCAGGGAAAGTTTGAGGATCCCATGAAGGTTGCTTAGCGATCCCCAATGAGCGACTTTGGTATGCGCTTCAATTTCCAGAATGCCGCGTGAAAATTCCAGAGGCGTTGAGCCGTTTGCCTGGCCTTCGCCGCGGAGGGCGCCATCGACCCGTCCCTCATGGAAGGCCATGGTGCCGGTGATTGCCCCTGAGCCAAACAGTGTGGCTTGTTCTTTTGGGACGCCGAGGATGGAAAAATCTTCTGCGTCGACCCGGAATTGGATGAGCCCCTGGAGTTGATCCCATTTTTGGAGGGAATCGGCTAAGAGGACTTCCCCGGAAGCTGAGGCGGTGTTGGTTTCCGAGTAAGCGTGAAGGGATTCGATAGTGAGCTTTCCGGAATGGAAGGCGGAATGCAGTTCGGCGACCAAAGGAGCGGATGTTTCTGCAAGAGGGAGTTGGAATCGCAGGTCGGCCTGCCCTTCCCAAGACGCTGGGTTTTTTGGGTTTCCTTGTAAGTGGGCTTCCGCCCACTCCAATTCTTCAATGGGCACAGAATATCCGCCAATTTGTTTTCCGGCTTCATGCAGCGGGAAACCGAGGGCTGAGAATTCGGCTCGAAATTTAGGGGGGCGTCCTTCCCAAGGTCTTTGTGAGAAGACTTTTCCGGTGATGCGACCCTGATTGTATCGGAGATCTACAGACAGGGTGCTTTTCCCCAGCGATCGCTCCGAGGCGTCGAAGCTGAAGGATCTCAGTTCTAGTCCTGAGTTCAGGAGGAGGCCTGTAATTTCGAGATGTCTGTGCGGGTAAGCGGTGAGTGCCTTGAGGTTTTCCAAAGGGGGGCCTTCGCCGAGTGCCAGTGATTCTACGGTTAAAGAACCCGGGGTGTTTGGAAATGCTGAGAACTTGAGGTTTCGGATAGAGCGCAGAAAAGGGCTACCCTCCAATTCAAGATCGAGACGGTTAATTTCGACGGAATCGGCGTAGAGAGCAGGGCGGGCTAGCAAATCTTCCAGCAGCTCCGCAAAGGTCCGTTTCAAAGCGGATTGGGCGGGCGGCGCTTTGAGGCGCAGATGGGCGTTTCGGATTTTATAGGACTGCAGGCACTCGCCTGGGCCTGACCAGAGGAGTCGTGGGAGGCTGTAATGGAGTTCCGCCTTCTCGAGATGGATGGATTCCACAACGGGATGGGGCATTTTCAGTGGTTTAAGGTCGAGAGACTCGACTGTGAGATGGGTGAAAAGGTTTCCCGAAAGTTTGATTTCGAGGGAGAGCCCATCGCGCTGAGCGGCCGCACTGAGGACGGCTGTCAGGGTGGCTTGGAGAAGAGGGCGGTGGAGGAGAATGCCAAGCAGAAGGAGCGTCCCCCCGAGCCAGAGAACGAATCTTCTGGGGGTGGATTGTGCGATCCGACCCGAGGTATGGGGAGGAGGCAGGGGAGGCGAAGGGTCAGGTCCTTCTGACATGATGCCTGGTAAGTTAGGCGTGTGCCGTCCGCTTCGCAAGCGGCGTGGCGCTAGAGTGGAAGGGAGGGTTTCTCCGGATGGTTTACGGGCTTTTGCCTTTCGGCAGGGCTGAATTTGCCGTACGCAGGGGCGAATCTCAACCATCCCAACGATTATGTGGAAAGGCCGCTTTCAGGAACAAACCGCAGAACTGCTTCAAACCTACTCGGAGTCTATCTCCTTTGACTGGAGGCTTTGGCCCTTTGATATTGCGGGGTCTATTGCCCACGCGGCCGCTTTGGAAAAGGCGGGTCTGATCACCAAGGCGGAGTGGGAAGCCATCGCCAGCGGGTTGCGTCAAATTGGAGAAGAGATTGCGGCGGGTCAGTTTGTGTTCAAGGCGGAGTTGGAAGACATCCACATGAACATCGAAGCGGAATTGACGCGGCGAATTGGGGACGCTGGAGCGAAATTGCACACCGCAAGGAGTCGCAATGACCAAGTAGCGTTGGACATCCGTCTTTGTTTGAGAGAGGAGAGCGACCGGATTTTAGCCCTCCTCAAGGCGATGCAGGATGCGCTGGTGGAATTAGCGGGTCGTTATGAGCACGTCGTGATTCCGGGGTACACGCATTTGCAACGGGCCCAGCCTGTATTTTTTGCGCATCACCTGCTGGCGTATGTGGAAATGTTTGCCCGAGATTGCGAGCGCTTGGATGACTGTCGAAAGCGCATCAACGTGTTCCCGCTCGGATCTGGTGCCATTGCAGGGTCGACGATTCTTCTGGATCGCGCGCTTGTGGCAGAGTTGCTGGGGTTCCCGTCTTTGACTCAAAATTCGATGGATGCGGTGAGTGACCGGGATTTCGCCATCGAGCTCTTGTCGGCGCTCGCGATTGTGGCGATGCATCTGTCTCGCTTGAGTGAGGATGTGATTCTGTGGGCATCCAGCGAGTTTCGGTTTTTGACACTCTCGGATGCGTTTACGACTGGGTCCTCGTTGATGCCGCAAAAGAAGAACCCCGACGTAGCAGAGTTGACGCGCGGGAAAACGGGGCGTGTTTACGGGAATTTGATGTCGCTGCTGACGCTGATGAAGGGATTGCCGATGACTTACAACCGGGACATGCAGGAAGATAAGGAGGCTATTTTTGACTCGATCGATACGGTCAAGGCGGCGCTGGGGGTTTTTGCGCCGATGCTGCGTGAGGCGGTTGTGAATGAACAAAGTTGCGCCGCAGCGGTGGCTGATCCGAATCTGTTGGCCACGGATCTGGCGGATTATCTGGTGAATCACGGAGTGCCCTTTCGGAAGGCGCACGAGGTCGTGGGCAAGGCGGTGGCGCTGTGTGCACAAAGACGGTGTGAATTAACGGAATTAAGCGTGCAGGATTATCAGGGGCTCTCGTCTGCGTTTGGGGCTGATGTTTTGGATGTTCTCCGAGTGGAACGGTCTATGGCGGCGCGTCAGGCGGTCGGGGCGCCTTCTCCTGCCAATGTTGCGGCACAGTTGGCTCGCTGGCGTACTCGGCTGCAGGCTGGGGGGGCACAATGACGCGATTTCATCAATTTGTGACGGATGGAGAGGGATGGGAAACCAAGCGGGTGGAGGTTTCGTTTGAGAATCCGTATCTCCAGATTCAGAAGATTCAGGTGACTTCGCCTTCGCGCTCAGAGGCCTTTGAGTGGACGGTCTGCCATCGGAAAGGCGGAGTGGCGGTGGCGGCTCAGACTCCCGAAGGCGGGTTTGTGATGATCCGCCAGGAGAGGGTACCGTTTCGGGAGTCTTTTTGGGAATTTCCAGCTGGGCAAATCGAGGAATCGCAAGGGCACGATCAGGAGGCCATCATCGCAACGGGCATGAGGGAACTTGAGGAGGAGGCAGGGTACGCGTTGGGTCAAGGGGGAGAGGTGGAGTCTCTCCATTATTACGCCAGTAGCCCCGGATTTACGGACGAGCATGTTTATATGCTATGGGTGCGTGGGGTGGTTCCAGCCCTAGGTGGTTCTCATCAGGATCCTGGGGAGTCGATTTTGGAGGTTCGTGTATTTTCCGGAGCTGAAATCGTTGGGATGGTCCGGAGTGGGACGATTCGAGATGCGAACACGTTGTGTTGTCTGGCCCGGCTTGGGGCGTTCGGCGCATGGGCCTCGAACGACCGTACTGGCATTGGTGAATAAGGTGTTTTTACTCTTAGAACGCTCTTTTCTTAAGGGGCGTTTTCTGATGGAATTCAGCACCCTATGAAAATCCTACTTTGTCCAAATTCAGTGGAGATCGAGGATTTAATCCGGAGGGCGGCCATGCCTCTTGGATTAACGGTGGAGAGCAGCCGAGACGTGGTCTATGCGACGAACCTTATTGCGGCGGCGGAAGAGCCCGTGCTTGCGATTTTGAGTGTGAACATCGGCGGGGTGTCTGGATTGAGCGTTTGTCAGGAATTAACCGCCGCTGAGACTTCCCGGCCCATCTCCGTTATTTTGGTAGGAACGGATTCTTCGGTGAGTGGAATTGCCGGGGCTTTTGCCGCTGGGGCGGATGATTACCTGATGTTGCCTTGCGATATGACGCTGATCTCAGCGCGATTGGGCGCGGCGGCAAGACGACTTGTGCGTTTTGAGCACATGCCTGCTTTTGAGAAGAAAACTTCCAGTAACCGTCAGTCTACGGTGTCGATTCCGGTGACCTCACAGTCCTCTGCACCTGCTCTTTCAGGGTCGATGCCGATCGCGTCTGAGCCTCCGGGGTTTCCAATATCGGAGCGGACGACATCCAATAGTTTTGGGGAGCAGTTTTTGGCAATCCCGACGCTTAAGAGTGCGAAGTCCCACACGCTGGCAGGTTTTAAGGCACTGCATGTGCCTGGGGTTATTGAGCTTGAGAACATTAAATTTGAGGGTTCTGAGCCATCGATGGGAGCTTGGTCCGCCCTCTTGCTGCCGACGCGCAACCTCTGGTTGGACGTGGTTGTTGAAACCGATCGTAAGTCAGCTGATTTTCTCTATCGGCATCTTTCTGGAGTGAAGCCTGTGACCTCAGCGGATTCAGCCAGCGCGATGATCCAGTTGGTGAAGACGTTGAAAGAGCAGTTACAGCAATCCTTTGAAAAGGATGGCGAAGAGGTGATCATGCCGATTCTTCCGCGGCGGGTTCCGGCGTCTGAGTTGAGCAGTCTCGGACGTTTTGTGGTGGATAGAATGCGGTTGGCTCTGGGTTCAAGCCACTTGCAGGTGTGTGTGAGTTATTTTGCGAGCGAGCGCGCTTCAATTTACAAGAAGATCGAGCATTTGCGTGCCCGTGAGGTGACGGATGAAATTATTCCATTGCCGGAAGGCCATCACCCGCTTCTGAACCGTGGAGTGATGCTCGACGAACGAAAGCTGAATCTGCTCCGGAATCGGTTCATTTCGCATACTGACGAGATCGGGATTCGGGTATTCGAACCTTCGGCTGTGTCCTCGGTCATCCAGTACAGCTGATTTTCGCGGCGCTTATCAAAGCGCCGGCCTGTCTTCGTTTCGCGATAGCGTCGGCGGCTTTTGATTTTGTCTGATTATTGAACCTTCCAACTCCTCCTATGATTCCCAGAACCCTTCTTTTGCTATCTCTGTCTTGTCTCGTAACCGTTGCCTCGGATGCTGCGGAGGGAGCTAAGCGAAAGATTCTGTTTTTCACCAAATCGAGCGGGTTTGAGCATGAGGTGATTTCGTGGAAAAAGGGGCAGCCGAGTGTTGCTGAAAAGCAGCTTTTGGAGATGGGCGCAGAGAACCAATGGGAGTTCACGTTCTCCAAAGACGGGTCGAAGTTTTCGAGTGAGTATCTCAACGGATTCGACGTGGTGATGTTTTACACCACTGGAGATCTGTGTTCGGAAGGGACAGACGGACAACCGGCGATGACCCCAGCGGGTAAGCAGGCCTTGTTTGACTATGTGCGCTCTGGAAAGGGGTTCGTTGGAACCCATTCAGCGAGCGACACTTTTCACACTGACAACGAATCCCAGAAAGGTCCGGAGCGGTATGTGAACCATTATGAAAAGGCGGATCCTTATGTTCGGTTTTTAGGCGCTGAGTTTATTCGGCACGGAGCGCAACAAGAGGCGAAGAGTCTGGTGATTGATCCGAAGTTTCCGGGGTTTGAGGGTGTTGGTAGTGACTTTTCAATTCATGAGGAGTGGTATTCCTTGAAGGACTTTTCAAAGGATCTCCATGTGTTGACGGTGATGGATGCTCCAGCGATGAAGGGTCTGGAATATGCTCGTCCGGCTTTCCCAAATACATGGGCTCGGATGGAGGGGAAGGGACGTGTCTGGTATACCTCCATGGGGCATCGAGACGACGTCTGGACGAACCCCATTTTCCGAAAGATCCTCAAGGGCGGGATTCAGTGGGCTTGCGGGGACGTTCAAGGTGACGTGACTCCAAATTTGGAATCAGCGGCCCCCGAGTGGAAAACGAATCCGGCTTTCATAGAACCGAAGGCTCCTGCTCCAAAGCCTGAGAAAAAGGCGAAGTAGGGTTGGTGCTTCGCTTTCCCGGTTTGCTTCGAAGCCTCGCTTTTTAGGGGCTATTTGGCCGCGCTTTGGCAAAGAGACGAGAGTTCGCAAGCCGCGCAATTGGGTTTTCTAGCGAAACAGCGTCGCCTTCCGTGCCATATGAGAAGGTGGCTGAGGATCGCCCAGCGTTCTTTTGGGACGAGTTTGATAAGGTCCTGCTCAATTTTTTCCGGCGTTTTCGCGTAAGTGAAGCCGAGTCGTCCGGCCAGACGTTTGACGTGAGTATCCACAACGATGCCTTCTGGGGTGCCAAAGATTTCGCCGAGGACAACGTTTGCAGTTTTTCGGCCGACGCCGGGCAGTTGAACGAGGGCATCCAGCTTTCCTGGGACTTCGCCTGTGTGGTGTTTCAGCAGTGCTTGTGCACAGCCTTGGATGTGCTTGGCCTTGGATCGAAAAAAGCCGGTGGATTGGACGAGTTGTTCCAGTTCTCCCAACGGGATTTCTGCGTAGTCCTTGGCGATTTTACACCGAGCGAACAGGGCTTTTGTGACTAGGTTAACGCGGGCGTCGGTGCACTGGGCTGAGAGGATGGTCGCCACTAAGAGATCCAAGGGGGTGGTGTAGTTCAGTTCGCAGTGAGCTGTGGGGTAGGTTTTGGAAAGGAGGTCCAGAATCGAGTGGATCTCGACCTTTTTTCTTGGGGCGTTGGACTTGGGCTTCGGCACTCGGCCAGTGTGGACTGGTCCTTGGTCGCGCGACAATCCGGAGATGGGGTGGGCGAATTCAAAAATACGTCCTTAACCGAGCCTGTTTGCGGGTTATGCTCATGCGACACGCTTATGGACATTACCCGCACCGCTTATGGCACCTGGAATGGGGGCCGCTTCATGCACTTTGGCGAACCTCTTGAGGAGGGGCGCTTTGTAGAGGTTCTGCAATATGCCTATCAGAAGGGCATCCGAACTTTCATGACCTCGGACGTTTATGGAAACGGAGCGGCGGACACTTTACTCGGGAAAGCGCTGAAGGGAATTCCTCGCGACTCTTATGCGCTGGTGGGAATGATCGGGCATGACTTTTACAAAGGTGAGCGTGCCGGATCCAAAGGATATCCTCGTTTCACGGATCCTGCTTTGCGCGGTACCGCCGAGTATGCCGACTACATCCGGATGGCGACGGAGAAGAGTTTGGAGCGCTGTGGGGTCACACAGTTCGATTGTTTGATGCTTCACAATCCTGATTTTACAGGCTTTCGCAGCGATGCCGTTTGGAAGGGCATGGACCGCATGAAGGATCAAAAGCTCACGCGGGAACTCGGCATTGCGCCTGGTCCGGCAAATGGATTTACCCTCGATCTGATCCTTAATTTTGAGCGATTTGCCGGGTTGCTTGATTGGAGCATGATTATTCTCAATCCGCTTGAACCGTGGCCTGGTAGAATCTGCCTGGAGAGTGCGGTTAAACACGAGATCAAGCTTCTGACTCGAGTTGTGGATCACGGAGGTCTGTTTCATGGCGATGTGAAGGAAGGGCACGAGTTCGCGAAGTTTGATCATCGCAGTTACAGACCTGCGGGGTGGGTGGAGGTGGGAAATTCGAAGATCGATCGCATGCGCCACGTTGCGGATCGGCACGGTCTGAGTTTGCTTCAGTTCGCCTGTCTGTGGAATTTGGCGCATGCACCGGTAGAGAGCGTGATTCCCACGCTGATTCAGGAAATCGGAACAGGCACGAAATCCATCGAAGCCAAAGTGGATGATTTGGCGGCTTTGCCGAATCTGAAATTGAGTCCGGAGGAAGTGGAGGAGGTTGCTGAGATTGGAGAGAACAAGGGTTGTATGGCACTCAAGGGAGGCAATCCGGATCATGAAGGGGAAGCGCTGCCTGACCGTTGGCTTTTGAATGCGGAACTGCTCGATGTCGCCAAGCGCTGGGGAGTGGATCCTCAGAAAGACTTGGGTTACACCCACGGCGCTGTGGCGTAGGGGGGGATTTCGAGAGGCGAATCCATCGGATGGGACTGATTCTAAAATGCGGCTTCCTCCTTCAAATAAACTCCCCTCCTGCTAAGTGCGGGCGGGGAGTCTTTATTTTGCGGTTCCCCAGAATCCAATCCCCCCATGAAAACACTCTTCAAGATGATCGCCTCAGGGTTGCTCAGCACCCTCGGGATGCTCCCGCTTTCGTTACTTGGAGCATCCGCTTCCGACGCAACCGCTGAGGCTTCAGAAACGGTTGGGCACAAGGCTCGGGGGCGTTCTGTTACGCCTGTGAACCAGACGCTGACCCCGTATGGGAAGCAGGTGGAGTTGACAGGCTTACGTCCTCAGGCGCTGGCGCTGGCTCCGGATGGGAGTCGTGTGCTGGTTTCTGGAAAAACGAGTGAGTTACTTGCATTGGATCCGGTCTCGGGTGAAATTCTGCAACGGGTTGGTTTCCCGTCTGAAAAGCAGAATGAACCTGCGCCGCAGGTAGCCTCGGCCAACATTCTTGAGCCGGATAAAAAAGGACTGCTCAGTTACACTGGGCTTGTTTACTCGCCGGATGGGAAAAGGGTTTTTCTGAGCAACGTCAACGGCAGCTTGAAAGTCTTTGCGGTCGATGGAACGGGAGCCATTACGGCATCCCATTCGCTTCCACTTCCGCTTGCCAATGCGCCACGCCGCAAGGAGGAGATTCCATCAGGACTTTCGTTTACAAAGGATGGTCGGCGGTTGTTGGTGTGTGGAAATTTGAGCAATCAGTTACTCGAATTGGATGTGGAGAGCGGAGCGTTGTTGCGTCGCTTTCCGGTTGGTGTGGCTCCGTATGGGGTCGTTGTGGTCGGCGAGAAGGCATACGTGAGCAACTGGGGAGGCGCGCGCCCTGGGACAGGCGATTTGACTGGCCCTGCAGGGCGCGGCACGGAAGTGCGGGTGGATCCGGTTCGGCACATTGCGCTGCCAGGCTCAGTGAGCGTGGTGGATTTGCGGGAGCGAGATCCGAAGCCGATCTTAGAAATTCCTGCGGGACACCATGCGTCTGCGTTAGCGGTTTCTCCGAACGGTCGGTATGTGGTCTGCGCGAATTCGGGCGACGATACGTTGACGGTCTTAGATGCGCGGACCGATACGGTTGTGGAAACGATATGGACTAGAAGAAATGCGGCTGAATTGTTTGGCGCTTCTCCAAACGCGCTGGGCTTCGCGCCGGATGGGCGGACGCTTTATGTGGCGAACGGGAGTCAAAATGCGATTGCCGTATTGCAATTTGATCCGGCCGATCGCGAGTCGCGGTTGCGAGGGTTGGTGCCGGTGGGGTGGTTTCCAGGAGCGCTGGTTTTCGATGCAAAGCGCAAACAATTGCTGGTCGCGAACATCAAGGGTTTGGCGAGCAAGATGAAGGAGAGTCCGCAGAAGGTTCCGGGGTTCAACTCGCATCAGTACAATGGAACGCTTTCAATGGTTCCCATTCCTTCCAAAGAGGAACTGGCAAAGCTCTCAGAAACGGCAGCGCGGAATTTCAGGAGTGAAGCGATCGAGGCCTCCAAGCTTCCGGCTCGTCATGGGGTTTCTCCGCGGCCTGTGCCAGAGCGCATTGGGGAGCCGAGCGTGTTCAAACACGTGGTTTATGTGATCAAAGAAAATCGAACTTACGATCAAGTTTTGGGAGATGAGAAGCGTGGGAATGGAGCGCCTGAATTGTGTATTTTCGGAGAGGCGATCACCCCGAATCTGCATAAATTGGCGCGTGATTTTGTGCTGCTCGACAACACGTATTGCTCTGGGATTTTAAGCGCAGACGGACATCAATGGAGCACGACCGCATTTTCGACTGCGGTGATGGAAAAATCCTTTGCTGGATTTCCCCGTAGTTATCCCGATGGCATGGGTGAGGATGAAAAGGACGCTCTGATTTATTCCCCTGCGGGTTTCCTTTGGGACAATGCGATTAAACACGGACGGACGATCCGAAATTACGGTGAATTCACAGGGCCAAACGTTCGGTGGAAAGATACTTCAAAAAGGGGGAAGCCAGATTTTCTGGCCTGCTTTCGAACTTGGAAGGGCGAAAGCGATGAGGTGATCTTTGCGAGTGAACCCACGGTGGATACGCTCAAGCCCTATACGCCAACGGATACCGTGGGATGGGACATGTCGGTCCCAGATCAGTTTCGAGCCGATTACTTTATTCGCGATCTTCAAAAATTTGAGGAGAAGGGCGGGCTTCCCAATCTAACATTGATATGTCTGCCTCAAGATCACACGAGTGGGACAAAGCCTGGAACTCCGACGCCTGCAGCGTGCGTTGCGGACAACGACCTTGCCTTTGGACGGATTGTCGAAGCGCTTTCGAAAAGTCGATTTTGGCCGGAGACTTTAATCTTAGCGATTGAGGATGATCCGCAGGCCGGATGGGATCATGTGAGCGGGTATCGAACGACGGCTTTCTGCATTAGCGCGTACACCAAGCGCGGGGCTGTTGTTTCCACTCAATACAACACAACGAGTTTATTGCGCACAATCGAGCAGGTTCTGGGATTGCCGCCGATGAACCAGTTCGACGCCTCTGCCACACCGATGTGGGATTGTTTTACGCAGAAGCCTGATTGGACGCCGTATCAGGCATTGCCGAGTAATATTCCTTTGGACCAGATGAATCCGCCCGCAAAGGCGCATAAAGACGGGGTGTTGAGGAGGAATGCGGTGTTGTCCGCACGGTTGAATTTTGAGCAGGTCGATCGAGCGCCTGAAGATGTGCTCAATCGGATTTTGTGGCAGGCTATGATGGGTACGGGGCGTCCGTATCCGCAGTGGGCCATTGGGGAGGACGAGGAGAATGAGGAAACTGGGAAGGGAGGCGGTTCGTTCTGGCGGAGGTGGTTTGGAAAACGTGGCGGCTGAGGGAAGGAAGAGGAGTGTCTAAAAAAGAAGCCTGCATCGCGAACGATGCAGGCTGTCTTGAGGGATTGGCTCGGTGGAGAGCCTTTATGAGATGAAGGCTTACGCCTTCGAGATCATTCCGCTTTCGCGTGCGAAGTTGAAGATGCCCCCTGCGTCGATCACTGGACGGACTTCGCCCAGCGGTTTTAGCGAGTAAGTTTTTCCGTTCACGGTGAGGGTATCGTGATCGAAATCCAAAGTGGCGATGTCTCCTGTTTTGAGGATGTCGCACAGACGCTCATTGGAGTCGTAGGGATAGAGTTCGCCTGTGGCGACGCAGTTGCGGAAGTAGATGCGAGCGAAGCTGTCGGCGACGACAGCTTCGACTCCAGCGGCTCCCATTGCGATGGGAGCGTGTTCGCGGGAAGAACCGCAACCGAAGTTTCTTCCGGCAATGACGATTTTGTAAGGTGTTTTGGTGGAGTTCTCTGGAACGAATCGCTGCGGATACGCGTCGTCGGGAAGTCCGATGAGCGCATAGGAACCGAGTTTTTCATACTCCTCGGCGATGGTGGGCACGAGGGTGAGATACTGGGCTGGGATAATCTGATCGGTGTCGATGTTGTCGTGAACAACGTAGACGGGAGAGGTGACAGTGTGGGCCATACGATCGATGCGTTTGAGGCTTTAAGGAAGTGAGTTAGGAGAGGAATTCCCGAGGGTCGGTGATGTGTCCGGTGAGGGCACTTGCCGCGACGGTGTACGGGCTGGCGAGGAACACTTGAGATTCCTTGTTGCCCATGCGGCCGGGGAAGTTTCGGTTGGTTGCGGAGATGCATTTCATCGGCGTGTTGAGACGGCCGAAGGTATCCACGGGTCCGCCGAGACATGCGGCGCATGAGGCGTTTTCCGTAAGCCGGACTCCGGCGCTTTCGAGGATTTGCCAGACGCTTTGACCGTTCCAGACGGTTTCTTTGAGATCCTGAACCACGCGGGTCGTGGCTGGGACTCCAAACGTGTCGATCTTGACTGTCTTTCCTTTCACGACTTCGGCGAAGGCGAGGAAGTCGCTGGTCTTCCCGCCGGTGCAGGAACCGATGTAGGCACGGTCGAGTGTCACTTTTTCGAGTTCCTTGGCGCTCTTGCGGTTGCCTGGGTCAGGATGGCAAGCCACTGTGGGCTCGAGCTTTGAGAGATCGAATACTTTGTCGTAGACGAAAGACTGTTTCGAATCGATTTCGACGGGGTCGAAGGTGTTCTTCGTTCCGTTCTCGGTGACGCGTTCGCGAACGTAGGAGATGGTTTTGTCGTCGCAGGGGAAGATGCCGTTTTTTCCACCGGCTTCGATAGCCATGTTTGCGATGGTCATCCGGTCGTCCATGGACATGGAGTTCACCCCGGGCCCTTCCCACTGCATGGCGCGGTAGGTGGCGCCGTCAAACCCAATTTCTCCGATGACGTGGAGGATCACGTCTTTGGCCATGACTCCCACGGGCAGTTGTCCTTCGAGGAAGAATCGCATCGACTCGGGGACCTTGATGAGGAGTTTTCCGGTGCCGAGAATAAAGCCGGCGTCTGTGTTCCCGATTCCAGTGGCAAATTGATTAAACGCCCCCGCCATGCAGGTGTGCGAATCCGTTCCGAAAAGGATTTCTCCGGGACGAGTGTGGCCTTTCCACGGGAGGGTCGTGTGGCAGACGCCTGTGTACCGTGAACCGTACTGCTTCTTGAGTTGGCCCTTCTCAACATCGAATTTCCAATTCCCAGAGGGATCGTCGATGACGTCGTAGAAGTAGGGGAGGTCTTGCTCCTTGGCGAATTCGCGAAGGATGTCCACGTTCCGATTGGACATGCTGTCGGCTGTAAAAATGTAGTGGTCTGGGATGATCACCACGCGGTTGCGATCCCAGACTTTCGCAGTTTTGCCAAACTCGCGTTTGAAGACGCCGATCGTGCCGGGGCCGCAGACATCATGCGTCATCAGTGTGTCCACGTTAACCCATACATTATCTCCGGGTTGGACGTGGGACTTTCCCGAGGCTCGGGCTAGGACTTTTTCGGTGAGTGTCATAGGGTATGGGAGGATGCCGTTTGTCTTTGCTTTGGGCAAGGAGAGGCTCGGGAAGTTGTGCCTTTCCCTAGCGCATCGAAACTTTCCGAGGCGCCTGAAGGACCTTCATGATCTTCAGATCGGACCTAGGCCGAATGCCGTTGAGCTCAAGGCCTCTAGCCGCATCTTCGTAAGGCTCTCATGGATCGGGCCCGCCCTGGCGAAGGCGCCACTGCCCAGCCTTTAGGACTCTGCGCTCCGCTTTGGTCAGACTTTCCAGTCCGCTTCGGGCGATCTTGTCCAGGACAGGATCGAGTTCCTTCGTAACAAACTCTGCCCAACTCATGGCCTGAATCCGTTCCCAATCGGTGCGGGGTAACCGCCATATCTCAACGTTCCGCTTCAGTTCTCCGAATCCGATAGCTCGGGTGAGGCTCCAGCCAACAAGCGTTGCGCAAGCCATTGCGAGTGGGCCTGATTCGGTGTAGGCGCCGGAAATCCAGAGAACGAGGGCGCAGGCTATCGCTAGGCGCGGCACATGACGGGCGCGCAGTCCCGGAATCCTCCATCGTGTGGCAGCTCCCACTGGCCAGTCCGGAATCACGGAACCATAGGCACCCAGAAGCGAAAAGGCAGTGGGCGCCATTCCATGAAGCAGAACGGACTCTGAGGAGATGAGGCCGAGAGCGGAGGCTGCACAGTGGGCGATTCCGGCCGCGGTGTTGCTGGCTATGAGGATAAGGAGAAGCCGGAAGGACCCCAATATGGGTTCGGCGCAGCGACCGAGGATCCACAGGCCTATGGCGCTCAGGACGCTGGGCAAAACTCCTGGAGAACTGATTGGAAAGCTGGCGAGTCTCCACCACTCGCCATGTCGCAAATGACTCCACGAAAGAGGGAGGATCGCTCTCCCAAAAGGCGCGGAGAGGGATGCGGACTGGAGCCCATTTGCCTCAAATCTAAGTGCAGACAACCCATCCCAGCCCAGATCGCGGAGTAAACTAACCGCTTGGACGAGGAGAAGCCCAAGGAGATGGATGAACAGCGGAAACAGAGCTAGCCCCGCCACAAGGACGGTGACCGGAGTTTGCGCCACTCCGGAGGCGATATCCTTGCTGGGAACAACGCGCATAACTCCGGCTCTCAAAGACCTTACGGAACCGGTGGGTGCGCGAGGGGAGTGGATTTGTTCCGTCGGTGGATAAAAAAGGGGAAGCCCAGCAGTTGGCTGGACTTCCCCGTAAGCTAAAAAGAAGTGGGAGGATTCTTAAGCGCCCACTTCGGCGCGGGCGTCGGCGGCAAGAGCCGTGGAAAGGTAGCGTTCGCCGGTAGAACAGGCGACCGTGACAATGAGTTTTCCTTTGTTTTCAGGGCGCTGGGCAACCTGCAGAGCGGCGCATACATTGGCTCCTGAGGAGATGCCGACTAAGAGTCCTTCCTCCTTTGCGAGGCGGCGTGCCATCGCGAAGGCTTCATCGTTGGTCACGGTGATCACTTCATCGACGATATTAAGATGGAGATTGTTTGGGACGAACCCTGCTCCTGTTCCCTGAATCTTGTGAGGCCCGGGTTTGACGGGTTCACCTGCCATCGTCTGGCTGATCACAGGGGAATCCTTTGGTTCCACTGCGATCGCCTTCACCCCTGGGTTGCGGGCCTTAAGGACTTCGGCGCATCCGGTAATCGTCCCACCGGTTCCGACGGCGGCGACGAGAATGTCGATTTTGCCATCGGTGTCAGCCCAGATTTCTTCGGCTGTCGTCTTCTGATGGATGGCAGGGTTGGCGGGGTTGTTGAACTGCTGTGGAATCCAAGAATTGGGAGTGATGCGAGCGAGTTCTTCGGCTCGGGCGATGGCGCCTTTCATTCCTTCAGCTCCTGGCGTGAGCACCAATTTTGCGCCGAGCATGGCGAGCAAGGTGCGGCGTTCCAGAGACATCGTCTCGGGCATGGTCAGGATGAGTTGGTATCCTTTTGCTGCGCAGACGAATGCGAGGGCGATTCCCGTGTTTCCGCTAGTGGGTTCGATGATCACGGTCTCCTTGTTGACCTTCCCCTCTTTTTCGGCGGCCTCGATCATCGCCATTCCGATCCGGTCTTTGACACTGCCGAGTGGGTTGAAGAATTCGCACTTGAGGGCGATGGTGGCATCGATGCCTTCTGTCACGCGGTTGAGTTTGACGAGAGGAGTGCGGCCGACGGTTTCGACGATGTTGTTGTAGATTTTGCCCATAAGAGAGAGAGACGAAGGTTTCAGCAAAGAATCGCAGGTTTTAACGGGGTTGATCGGGCCCCGCAAGCGAGGGATGCGTCAGAGGCTTGGAAGCGTGTCGGCAGGAAGGGGTTTCCGTTGGGACCTATTTCTCGATGAGTCCGAAGTCGCTGATCATGAAGTGCGACTTAACCGAGGTTCCTCTGGAGTTTATGTGCGTGACGAAGCTGATTCGATTGATGAGCTCCAAATCATCGTCTTTCGGGGTTTCGCCGCCTGGGAAAATTTTTTGGGAGTTCGTGGCCTTGTCCCAAACCTTGTATTCATAATTCTTGAACTGCGTGAATTCGATTGTCGCTTCCTGCCATTCGGTGGTGCCTTTCAGCGATATGTTGAAATCCGTGGTTCTTCCGTCTTTTCTGGCAGGGCCGGCGATTGAGACCCAGGTAGATGTTTCACTGTTGCTTCGGTACCAGAAGTGGAGGCCGGAGTATTTTTTTGGATTCAAAAAGTTTGGAGGGAGTTGCTTGGAGAGACGGGGATAACTGTCAGGCTTCGCAAAATCGGCCACGAGTTCGGTGGCCTTCTTGTGCGCAGGATCGGCCGTGTTGACCTGTTTGGCCACGACATCGAGGACCGTGACGGTCTTGGTGTCGGATGGGTTGAGATCAAGGGCTTTGAACTTCTTGTTATCGGCGGCGAGTGCCGCAGATGCCATGGCGCAAAAGGCGGTGATGAAGCAGAGGGAGCGCAATTTCATAATCGGGGGAGTTGTTTGGAGGATGAGAGGCTATTCTTTATGAACTTTCCACAGCAGGCGTTCGGGGTGGTGAGGAGGAAGGAGAGTCGGGGTGCCCGGCTTACCGGTGTACTCTGGAATGGGTTGGGTAATATCAGTTTCGAAGATTGGGATAATGGGGACGTCTTTACCTTCGACTTTGATTTTTTTGTACCGGTCTTTGTCTTCGTCGCGCTCCACCATGAGGCTAAAGGTGGCCAAGCCGCCGGGCCATTCGCAGAGGAACACTTCCATTTCATACGCCTTAGAGGTTTCTAGCCGTATTTTGTCGGTCACGACGTGGCCCCCCTTCCGGACGTAGGACGCCTCGGTTTCCTCTCCTGAGAAATATTTCCGGCCTCCCTTGTTGTTTTGATCAAAGGACATGATGACTTTGCCGTTCCATTTCATGCCGATGAAGTCGTCTCCGTATCCGACAAAACGGTACCAGCCGTCTTTTGGGGGCGAGACTTTCGCTTTGTAATGGAGAATGAGCATTGTCGCTTTGACATCCTTTTCGACGCCAAATGATTCCGGCATGAGCGCGGCGCGGTCATTCGGAATCCAGAATCGTGTGGCCATCAACTCGACGGGGGAGACGAAGTATTGGGAGAGCAACTTTTGGTCAAAGTTCTTGGATGAGATCGCGAGAATGTTTTTGAGCCCTTGGCCTCGGTCGTTGCTGTCGTTTTCGTTGGGTTCCTTTTTTGGATTCTGTTTGAGATCGTAGAGATGTCCTCGCATTCCGGCTCCGCCGCCAACGCCTTTGAATCCGAAGACAGTGAAGGCGCCAGGAGTCATGGCAGCCATCGCTCCGCCGACGCCCATACCACCACCGGCGGAACCCGCACCGGCCGCACCGCCGGCGAATCCCGTGCCTCCCATTCCTCCCATCATGGATGGCATCGCACTGGTGGAGGAGGAGCTGACGGGGGCATCTGGGATGGACACCTTCACATTGC
Source organism: Chthoniobacteraceae bacterium (assembly GCA_947448395.1). Lineage (GTDB taxonomy): Bacteria > Verrucomicrobiota > Verrucomicrobiia > Chthoniobacterales > Chthoniobacteraceae > Chth-196. The sequence continues at coordinate 15,970 of CANFNA010000002.1, read as the reverse complement.
TCGCGGACGAGGTAATCCGGGTGGCCGCCGCTGGGGCGCTCATGGTTTGGTTCCGTTTGACGGTCTGAACCTTGTATTCGAGGGATTTCTGGCCAGGGGAACCGAGGGTCGCTTTGCCGGTAAACTTGAGTTTCTCTTTCGCCGCAATGGTCTGCACGACGTAGGTGGTAGCGATGATGATGAGAACGACGTGGAAGGCGATGCTCAGGAATAGGAAGCTGCCGCCCTTGTTCATGATCCGCTGCCACAGGCTGAATTTGACCTTTGGCGGGGCGGCGTGGACTTCGTGGGCCGGGGACTCCGTATCTGGCGCAACCGCGACAGCGACCGCCACGGCCTGCTCGGCCATTTCTGCTTCTGAAGTGGCGCGCTGATGTTCCTTGGCGGCCTGCGCGGCCTCCGCAGCTTGGTGAAATGGATCGTGCGAACTCATTCTTCGCTGACGGTGAAGGTCACAGTTTCGATCTTTGCCGCTGCTAGCGCGTCCAATACGGCAACCGTCCGGTGATATTTGGCTTGAGGTTCGCTGACGATGGTCACGACAGAAGGCGTTTTCGCATTGTCTGCGTTTTGTTTGAGTCGCATCAAGGTGTCCCGCAGTTGTTTCAAGTCCGTACTGGTGGCGGAATCGAAGGGTTCATCATTGAGCATGACCTCGCCCGTTTCTGCGATGTTGATGGTGATTTCGTCGACGAAGTCGGTGCCGCCCGAGGACTCGGCGCTTCCCGGAAGCGAGGTGTTGAGTTCGTTCTCAACCTTCACGGCACCAGCCATGACCATGAAGAAGAGCATGATCACGAATACGACGTCGATCATCGGAGCAATCTGGAACCCACCGCTGGGCGCTTCCTCTGGGGCAAAATGTTTCATGCGCTATTCGTGGTTCACGGTGGAAAATGAAATGTCGGCAATCCCTGCTTCTGCGGCGGCGCCCATGGCTTGCGAGACGTATAGGGCGGGGCAGTCTTTGTCCGCGCGAATCACGGCTCTGGGATTGGGATTCTGGGAGGCCGAGATTTGTTTTTCGGCAGCTTCCTTGGCGAGTTTGAGCTCGGCAATAAATTCGCCGGGAGAATTGTATGGGCGGTCGTCGAAGGTGAAGATGGCCTTTTGGGTTGCGACATCCCAGCGCACGTTGAGGATGACCTCTGCTCGGCTACTGTCCTTTTTCGTGGCGCTCTGAGCGACGGGTAACTTGATGTTTTTATCGACGCGCAAGACTTGGGCGGAAGTGATCGTCATGAAGAAGATCAGCATCACCAAAAGCACGTCGATCATGGGTGCGATTTGAAAGTCGGGTTCGCCCGACTCCATATTTCCTCCTCCACCGGCCATGGGATTACCTCCTAGCTAAAGTTTTCCTGAGGTTTAAAGCGTGATGCGGTTTTAGGACTGAAAGTTATTGGGCGACGTGCACGTGTTCAGACGAGTGCACCCAGTTTGGAACAGCGGCGAAGACTTCTTCACCACTGATGTGCGCGCCGGTCATGTGTTCGTAAGGCATCTTTCGGAAGAGGCCTTGGCAAATGTCCTGAATATGATGCATGGACTCGTTGGATCGACTGCGCAGGAAGTAGAACATCCCGAAGGCAGGAATGGCGATGAGCAGACCGCTCGCAGTCGCGATCAACACTTCCCCAATGGCTGCCGAAAGTCCCGAGGGATCGCCAATTCCAGAGGTGCCGAGGTTGGCGAAAGCTTTAATCATCCCCGTGACCGTTCCCAACAGCCCAATCATCGGCGTACAAACTCCGATAACCGAAAGGTAGCTGATGTAGGTATTTAGCTTTGAACTTTCTTGATGCATGGCGGCGACCAAGGCCTCTTCTACCGCTGATTTCCCTTCTCCGAGCATTCCGATCCCTGACTTAAGGATGTTCGTGAGTGGGCTGTGATTTTCTTTGGAGAAATTATAAGCGCCGACGTAGTCGCCTTCGAGGAATAGACGCTTGATTTCGGCCTCGTAAACAGGAGGAGCGGTGCGTTTGCGGGAGGTGCGCATCCAGCCGTCGCCGCAGAGGAAGACCGTCAACACAGAGCAGATTCCGATGGGGATCATAACCCATCCTCCTTCATAAATTTGCTCCCATAGGGTCTTGGTATGAGCGGTCGCCTTTTCTTTCTCTTCTGCCGCCTGAGCTTGAGGAACACAGAGGAGAGCGGACACCGCGAGCAGCGGAATGAGGCCGGCTTTGAGGATGCGTTTCATACGAGTTTGGATCATGGGGAATCGGAGGGTTGAGTGTTGAGAGAGAGAAAGGGAAAAGGAAAGGAATTCAAGGGGAGTCAGCGTGTTACGGCTGTTTCTCGGGCTTGAGAAGTTTTTCGAGGGCCTTGGTTTGAGATGCGCGAGGGTAGTCTTTTTTTAGGTCTTCTGCAAAAGGGGTCGCCTGATCTGGTTGCTCGTTTCCAAGGCAGGCTTTTACAGCTCCCAGAAGTGCTGCGGGATGCAGGGGACGGTAGTTTGGGGAGAAGACCTGAACGGATACAAAATAGCGAATGGCAGTCGTCCAATCCTTCGCTTCCAGCGCTGCATTGCCCAGTTCGAGCCAACTGATTGCGGCGGAGAGATTGCTGGGATTTCCTTCTGTGGCTGTTTTCCAGGCTTTGGACTGATCCTCTGCACTTGAATTGGATTTTTTGAGTTTCAAAAGACCAACTGCAGCATCCAGTTCAGCATCTCCGGAGGGAGTCCAGTCGCGCAGAAATTCATCTATTTCGGAGGCCCGGGCTCCTGCTACCAAGGCCGGTATGCGAAGCCTCATAATAGTCGTCCAGAGAGACCCTGGGATGTCCATGAACAACTTGTGGTAGGTCATCTCCGAAGCCGTGTTATCGAGCACCGCGCGGCTATCACCTGCGAAGAATTTTTCTCGAGCATCACGAAGGCCGGAGGATTCTGGGAAAGCGATTCGAGCGATCGTATTCACGGGGATGAGCGCTTCAGAGCCAGAGCTCGGTTTTCCAAAAATGAAGGCCCCTTCGCGTCGCAGGCCTACCCCGCGGACCACGTTTCCGTCTTTAAGCACCACATCTTCTGCGAAGCTGCACTCCAGGAGGACGGCGGAGAGGATCAGCGCAGGGATTGAGAATGAAAGTGGACGCCGGTTCATTGGATGCCTCCGAGACGTTTGCGGGCGGTTTCCATTTCGGGAAGTGCTGCGAGTTTCTCTTTTGAAACAAACTCGCTGAGTTGTGCTTTCGCTTTCTCTGCGTCGCCCAATTTTTCGAAGCAATCGGCCGAGCGTAGGTAAGCCTTGGCGACCATGGCTGGGTAGCGTTGGTAGGCCATTGTGATTCGTTGGAATTGTTGGGCTCCGGTTGCGAAATCCTGTTTTTCAAAGGCTATTTCTCCGAGGTAATACAACGCTTCTGCGGTGGATTCTCCTTTCCACTCGCGGGTGGCTCCTACCTGCTCAAAAAGCGGTTTGGCTTCATCAAGTTTTTTGAGCAAAAGCAGGGCCTTTGCCTTGCCGAGCGTGACGTCTTTAAGTTTTGCGTCAGCGCCGACTTTGTCCACAGCGTCATTAAACCATTTGAGCGCCTCCTCATACTTGCCCTTCCGAAAAGCCATCTGTCCCATTCCGTTGTAGGCAAAGTCGATGAGTTCCGATTTTGGAAACGATTCCATGAGCTCTTTGAAGAAGGATTCTGCCTTTGGAAAGTCGTTCTTTTCGAGCATCCGATCTCCGCTTTGAGCAAGGAGGGCGGCCCCAAGAGTTTTGGCGGGAAACTCGGTGCAGATGCGGTCGAGCCACTCTCCAGCCTCTTTGGGCTTTCGGGTGAGCCTGGAAAGCTCTGCGTTGGCGAAGCAAATGCGCGCTTTGGCCAAAGGCGTGAGGTCTGGTTTTTTTAGTGAGAGATACTTTTCTAATTCCGCAAAGGGATCGTAGGGAGGGGGGACCGGTAGTGGCGCAGGAGGCGCTGCAGCCGTTTCAGTGGTTGGTGCTGCTGTTGGGGTGTTAGCAGGCGGATTTTGGGTATTTGCTGCGGAGGCTGGAGGCGTGCCTGCGGCGACCGGAGCGGGGCGTGGTTTGCGGGAGCACATTTGTGCCAGTTGGGCCAGCAGTTGCTCTACGGAATCGCTGTCACGGAGGTTGATAAATTCGTTGATCTTGCCGGCGAGAAACTTTTTAGCCTCGTCTGGGCGTCCGTCGCGATTCATGGCTTTTGCGAGCCAGAACATCGAGCCGACCACCGCGGGATGCTCCGGATAGCGGTTGATGAAGTCCTGAAACAAATCAGCGGTTTTGTTCCATTGCCCGAGCTTTTGGTACTGCTTGTTCGCCTCAAATAGAAGGTAGTTCAGGACATCATTGCTGGCCTTCAATTTGAGCCCTTTTTCGTAAGCAGCGGCGGCCTCCTCGCGTTTTTCTAACGTGGCGAGAGCATCCCCCTTGAGGGAGAGGACCTCGGGCATGAGCGGGTGGTAGCCCCAGGATTTTTCCCACTCCTTGCACAATTTTACCACTTCGGCAGGGCGCTCAGCCACTTGGTAGCAAGCAGCAATCCGGTAGCCTGCATCCGGAGCGAAGGTGCCGTCGGGCTTTTCTTTCACATAGGCTTTAAAGGCATCGAGAGAAACCTGATAATCTCCCTTGAAAAATGAGGAGAGGGCGGAGCGGTAGGTGACCTCTTCGATGTACTCGCCCTTTGGAAACTTCTTGGCGTATTCGGTGTAGGATTCCTTGGCGCCTTCCCAGTTGGAGAGGCTGAATCGCACGTTTCCTAGTAGGAAGAGAGTCAGCTCCAGTTTGTCGCCTGCGGTATTACTCTTGATGATGGTCCCAAACATCGTTTCCGCTCCTTGCAAGTCGTTGGATTGCAGGAGTTGGACTGCCTTCATGTGGTTGGCAGCCGCCGCATACTTGCCGTTTGGGAAAGCCTTTAAGTACCGATCAGCGGCGGCGATCAACTCCTTGGTATTGCTCAGGATAGCGTGGCTGTTGCAGATGCTGAACAAGGCGTCTTCTCTGAACTTTGCATCCACTTTGCCGTTGATGATGGATTCGAAAAGAACGATGGACCCCCAAGGGCGTTTGAGTTCGTCATAGGCCCGCGCTTGCCGGAAACGGAGGGGCACGAGGTAATCCTCCGCCTTTTCCACTTCTTCCATGACTTTCTTACCTTCCTCAAAGTCTTCTTTGAGTTGAACGTTTGCCGCTTGCAGTTGCGAAAGCTTTTCCGGTTGCTGGCGGATGGTGGCCAGATTGGCGTCGTACCGGTTGACCAGGGACTGCAGTTTTAGGCGCTGAAGGGCAAGGACGTCTTCTTTTCGACGCACCAGTGAGTAGGCACGGAGGGCGTCGCGGTACTCTTTTTTGGCGCTCAGAGCGTCTCCGACTTCGAATGCTAAGGCGTTAACTTGGAGGGGGTTGTCGATCACGTCGAAGCGCTGGTAGAGGAGATTGAGGAGCTTGAATGCATTTTCCACATTTCCAGCGGAAACTTCGAGGGAGGCTAAGAGAGCCGCAATTTGTACAGACTCGTCGGATACTAGGATGCCCGTGACTGCTGGGCGAAGCAGCTCGATTGCCTTGGTGGAATTCTTGGTTTCCTTAAGCAAGTTGGCTTGAACCAGCAGCATGCGTTCCTTATTGGTTCCGGGGCGCTGTGCAATCTCCGTGAAGGTTTTCAGAGCCCCCTGCTTATCACCGAGGCTCACTTGGCACTGTCCGACCGCGGTTTGCGCCTCAATTATTTTTGAGCCGGAGGGGAAGTTTTTGAGGTAGTCCTCGAAAGCGGCCTTGGCTTCCTTGTATTCCTTCAGGTTGAAGTGACTCGCGGCGATGGTGAAGTAGAGGCTTTCTTTGCCGGGGCCTTCGGCTCCCTTGGAGAGCATTTCTCGCAGGCCGTCGATACAAGTCTTGAAATCCGCTTTCCCGAAGGCCTCCATGGACTTGGTGTAGAGACCGTTCAGTGCTGCGGTCTGTTCGTCCATTTTGGGAGCATTGGGCGCAGGCTTCGCTGGCGCTTGTGCAAAACCATGGGAGGCCAGCAGGCAAACGGAAGCAAGGCCGAGTACAAAAGGCTTGGTTTTGATGGCTAAAAGGCTTTCGACCAATTGCTTTAGGTGACTAAAAGCCGAGGTTAGCGGGGTTGGAGGCAATTCCAATTCCGTGGATGCTGCAGAGCGATTTGTTCTGAGGGGATTGAGCTGCATGGATCTAACCTTTTGGGGGCGGCATGCGGGAGCGGGGTGTAGGGGCAAATACCATAGCAAATCGTGGGCCGTCGACGAAATCTCTACGCAATTCGTAGATGGGCTGCCTGAGGAGGGCTTCAATCCTTTTAGTCTCGCTTTTTCTGGGGCAAATCTCGCTATGAGTAAGTGAAGGTCTGGGTTGTACCTTTAAAGGTGAACCTGACAGGTTCTAAAGTTCCTCCATTGCTTCCTTATTTTTCGGCTTATGAATCTCCCGAAGTTTTATCCCACTCTGGCTCTGCTGGCTCTTGGCTCCGTGGCAAGCGCGCCGCTGTTTGCGGCTGAAAGTGCGCCGCTGCCGCCTGAGCACGTAGATTTTTTCGAGAACAAGATCCGGCCGATGCTGGTGAATCATTGTTTGGAATGCCATTCGCAGGAAAAGGGGAAGGTGAAGGGAGGGCTCAACATGGACACCCGGGCGGACTTTCTGAAGGGCGGGGAAAATGGGGTTTCACTCAAGCCGGGGGATGTGTCTGGAAGTGCTGTGGTGAAAGCGATTGAGTGGGCAGATGACTTGCAAATGCCTCCTAAGAAGAAGCTAACGGATGAGCAAATATCGATTTTCAAGCAGTGGGTTTCGATGGGCGCTCCCGATCCTCGTGAGGGATCTTCCGGCCCGAAGTGGAGTAAGAAGGATCACTGGGGTTTCCAGCCCGTGACGCGGCCGGCAGTGCCCAAACCGAAGAATGATAGCTGGTGCAAAAATTCCGTCGACCGGTTCATCCTCGCAAAGATTGAGGAAAAGGGGATGCTTCCTGGCGACCCTCCGGAAACGGGGAGTTTGGCGGAACAGCGCACGAAGAAGGAGGCGCTCCTGAGGCGTGCCTATTTTGATCTGATTGGGATGCCTCCGAGTCCGAAGCAGATTCAGGCGTTTACGAATGACCCCTCGCCCGATGCGTTTAGGAGGGTGGTCGATTCGCTTTTGGATTCGCCTGCTTATGGCGAGCGCTGGGCGAGGCACTGGCTGGATACCGCGCGTTATTCTGACACAACGGGTTCTCTGAGTGAAATTCAGGATCAGGATTTCCGATATGCCTATGCATGGGCGTACCGCGATTGGGTCATCAAGGCGATTAACGATGATATGCCTTATGACCAGTTTGTTATGAATCAGTTGGCCGCTGACAAGGTGCCTAACAATGACAAGGCGAATTTGGCTGCTCTTGGGTTCCTCACGGTGGGTCAGCGGTTTCAGGACAAAGACGATATTATCAATGACCGCATTGATGTCGTTGGTCGTGGCTTTCTGGGTCTGACGATCGCGTGTGCACGGTGTCATGATCACAAGTTCGACCCGATCAAGCAGGCGGATTACTACGCTCTCCGTGGTGTCTTTGCGAGTACGGTGGAGCCTCGTGAGGGGCCGGTGATTGCGGGGGATCCAAACTCCAAGGAGTACAAGGACTTTGAACTGAAAAACGAGCAGTTGGAGAAATATGCTTTTGCGACTTTATTCCAGATGCAGAGGGAGTTTGCTGCCGAGTTTAAAGCGAATCCCGGGGCGTACTTTGAAGGAGCTTATTACCTCCGTCAGGCTGGGGATGCTGAGGCCCTCAAGAAGGCGAATGAAATCACGGCCAAGTACAAGCTGGCTCCTGGGATTGGAGGGCTGCTCAACAGTTCCGTGTTGAGGCATTCCAATCGACGCGATCCGGTTTTCGGCCCTTTCCTTGCGCTCATCGGATCCAAGGAGGACCGAGAGTTTAGCGTGAAGCGGATGTTGGAGCGGGATGCGAAGGATTCTGGGTTTAATCCGGTCGTGATTGATTTTCTTCGGAAGGCGGGGGGGAACCTCCCAAACGATGTCGCCACGGTGGCTGCTTTGTTTGAAAAATTCTATCGCGAGAAGGTGGAGCCGCTTCTCGGGCCGAGTGCGGATCCGAAGGCTGATCCGGTAGCGGATTTGGCGAAAGCTGGGGATTTATTCAAAAAAATCGCAGATCCGGAAACGGATGTTGCGAACTCGGAAGATCGGCCGTTGATGGAGTTGGTTGTTTTTCCGAAGAGGCTGGTAGCGGGATCTGACCTGAGCGTACTGAGAATTCAGGAAGAAATTACACACTGGGGAGTGCTTGGAGGCGGGCCTCAGTTGGAAAGACGCTCTGGAGTCAGCAAGATCAACGAGTTGAAGCTGACTTCTCGCGGAGGGCCGGTGCGAGCGATGGTTTTGGAGGATCTCCCGAAGGATAAGCTGGTGGACTCTCCAATTTATCCGCGCGGCAATAAGCCCAAGGATGAAGCGACTGCGACGATCGTTCCTCGACGTTTCATTGAAGTTCTTTCGGGGGATGCGGAGCCTGAGCCTTTTGAACTTGGTAGCGGTCGTTACGAGATGGCGAAGGCGATTGCGAGCAAGTCCAATCCGCTCACCGCACGGGTCATGGTGAATCGGATTTGGATGTACCATTTTGGAGAAGGGTTGGTGCGCACCCCAGATGATCTTGGGAATCAGGCTGGGACGCCGACGCATCCTGAATTGCTAGATTACCTCTCGGCTTGGTTCATGGACGACTATGGACAAGGCAAGCCCGGTTGGTCGGTGAAGGCTTTGCACAAGGCCATTATGCTCTCGAATGTTTATCAACAGAGCAGTCGCAGTCCCAATATGGAGCAGCAGCAGAAGATGGATGCGGCCAATTCGTTGTTGTGGCGTGCGAATGTTCGCCGGTTGGATTTCGAAGCTTTCCGCGATTCGTTGATCACGATGGGCGGGTTAGTAGACAACAAGATGTACGGGCCTCCTGTGAACCTCATTAGTGAGCCGTATTCCTATCGGCGTTCGGTTTATGGCTACATCGACCGCGCCAACGTGCCTGACCTGTTGATGCAGTTTGACATGTCAACGCCGTTGGAACCCAATACGAAGAGGACCACGAGTATCGTTCCGCAGCAGGCTTTGTTTCTGATGAACAGCCCATTCACGGTGAGCCTCGCAAAGCGAGTGGTGCAACGTCCGGAAGTGGTTCAGAAGATTGCCGTGGAGAAGAACTCAACGGCCGGTATTCTCATGATCTTCCAGATTGTGCTTGGGAGGACTCCAAGCGCGGAAGAGTTCAAGATGGCTGTGGATTTCCTCCAGAAAGAGGCAAAGAACCAAGCCGTGGTTCAAGCTGCAGTTGCGCCGGTTGCCGCAGGTGCAATGAAGCGTGCGGAGGCTGAGCTTCAACGAGCCAGGAACAGCGTGGATGCCAAAAAGGCGATCTCGAATGAGGGTGCTTTGGTACAGCGCGGCGCTCTGTCTCCGTGGGAAACGCTGGTGCAGGCCTTGATGTTCTGCAACGAGGCGGCCTACTTGAACTAGACGGAGAGCTTTCAGAAACGGCCGCTTCCTGCGCTCAGCTTTGAGTGTGTGAAGCGGCCTGTTTTTTGCCCGGGGCAAGCTTGTTTCCGGCCGGCTAGATTGCGGGGTTGAGCATGGGATGCCGAAGCGCTTTCCCAGTGAGTCTTATTCGTAGCGAAGGGCGTCTATGGGGTCGAGAGCCGCGGCTTTTCGCGCCGGATAGAGTCCGAAAAAGACTCCGACGGCGGCGCTGAAAAGAAAGGCGACGACGATGGCGTCTGGTGATGTCAATGTGGGCCAACCGGCGAATCGAGACAGCAGGCTGGAGGTTCCCAGCCCAAGGAGAATGCCAATGACTCCCCCTAACGAGCTGAGGGTGACGGACTCGATCAAAAACTGGCTAAGGATGTCCGAGCCATGGGCTCCGAGGGCGATGCGGATACCGATTTCCCGAGTGCGTTCGGTTACGCTCACGAGCATGATATTCATGATACCGATTCCGCCCACGACGAGTGAGACGCTTGCAATCGCTCCGAGGAGGAGGCGGAGGACTTTGGAGGTGGCCGTGGCCATTTCTGCAATCTCTTGCTGACTACGCACGATGAAGTCGTTTTCGCGGTCCGAGTTCAGGCGGTGTCGTTGGCGGAGCAGGTCGGTGATTCCCTGTACGACGGCTGTGGTTCGCTCTTCGCTGCTGGCCTGGACACTGATCATTCGCAGCAGAGTGCTTCCGATGAGGCGTTTCATGGCGGTTGTGTAAGGAACGATGATGACATCGTCCTGATCGCTCCCCATGACGGACGTGCCCTTTGGCTTAAGGACGCCAACAACTTGAAAGGGAACGTTTCGGATGCGAATGATTTGTCCGAGAGGATCTTCTTCTCCGAAGAGTTGAGTGGCCACAGTTTGGCCGATGACTCCGACTTTTGCCGCACTCCGGACGTCTTGGTCGGTGAAACTGCCGCCGGAGACAATTTCCCATTGGCGGATTTCAAAATACTCTGGTGCTTCTCCGTTGACCGAGGTTTGCCAGTTTTGATTGCCGTACCCAACTTGGGCACTGGTTCGGACCCCTGGGCTGACAGCGATTGCGTCGACTATCTCAGATTCGATCGCCTTGGCATCTTCGAGTTTCAGGGTGCCGGCGCCTCCGGCTCCAGAGTGGACGCCGGCTTGCGAATAGCTCCCAGGGTAAACCATCACCATGTTTTGACCGAGTGTAGCGATTTGAGCCTCCACCTGTGACTTTGCGCCATTGCCGATGCCGACCATTGCAACGACTGCGCCGACGCCTATGACAATCCCGAGCATGGTGAGGATGGATCGCAGCTTGTTGCGTTGCAGCGCTCGCAAGGCGAGTCGGAACGTGGCGAAGAGGGTCATGGAGCGGAAATGCTGGGGGCTGGATCCGTCAAGGTAGGGAGGGCTTCGCGTTCTTCTCGTGCTAGAAGGCGGTCGCGGACGGGTTCGTCGCTGCGCACGAGTCCGTCGCGCATGACAATTTGCCTTTTGTTAAACCGGGCAATGTCGGGTTCGTGGGTCACCATGACGATGGTGATCCCGCGGTCGTTCAGAGTCTGAAATACCTCCATAATTTCAATGGAGGTTCGGCTATCGAGGTTTCCAGTTGGCTCATCGGCGAGGATGAGGGATGGGCGGTTGACGAGCGCTCTTGCAATCGCAACGCGCTGTTGTTGGCCGCCTGAGAGTTGGTTTGGATGATGGTCGAAACGTTGTGCGAGACCGACCATTTCGAGTGCTTCCATTGAGCGCTGACGCATCTCGCGTGAAGAAACCGAGTCGCGAGCGTACATCATGGGCAGCTCAACATTTTCAATGGCTGAGGTTCGGGTGAGCAAATTGAAGCCTTGGAAAACAAAGCCGATTTTTTGGTTTCGAACGTCCGCTCTTTGATCGCGATCCAATGTTGAAACATCGACGCCATCGAGCAAGTAGCGTCCCTTTGTGGGGCGATCTAGACATCCAAGGATGTTCATCATTGTTGATTTTCCAGACCCGCTGGATCCCATGATCGCGACAAATTCGCCGCATTGCACTTGGAGTGAGACGCCGCGTACGGCGTGGACTTCTACGTCGCCCGAGGCGTACGTCTTCCAGATCTCCTCAAGTTGCAGGACGGGCGTCATGAATCAGACAGTTTGTGCGAGGATACAGTCGCGAGAGGCTGAATCGTTTGATGTTGCTAGCGGCGCATCGGTGGGCCGCCGAGAGGGTTCACAGCCGGCTTGATGACAGGGGATGCTGGGGCTGGATTTTTGAGTGCGGTGACAACGATGTCACCCTCGGAAAGTCCCTCGAGCACTTCGGTGTACAAGTTGTCGGTAATTCCGAGTTTGAGCATCACCTGCTGGGGTTTCTCGACCCCAGGTCGCAAGACATAAGCCTTCCTTTCGGGGCGATTTGTCTTTTGCCCCTTCTTTTTTGATCCGTTCTCGGAGGGTGCCGGCGGAGGTGGAGGGGGCGCTCCTGGCGCGCTTGATGCGGTCGAATCCTGTGGTTTAAAACGGAGTGCGGCATTTGGAATACGCAAAGCGTCCTTTCGTTGAGCAACGGTGATGGAGACGTTTGCGGTCATGCCGGGTTTGAGTTTTAGCTCTGGGTTGGCGACGGCGACGATCACGTCATAAGTGACCACATTTTGGATGGTGACTGGGGAATTTCGGATTTGGAGCACGCGGCCTGAGAAGGGGGTGTAGGGGAATGCGTCCACGGCGAAGTCGACGTTTTGGCCTTCGGCAACCGTGCCGACGTCGGCCTCGGAGACGGCAGCATCGATTTGCATACTGGTCATGTCATTGGCGATGGTGAAGAGGGTGGGCGCACTGAGGGAAGCGGCCACGGTTTGTCCGATATCGACGGTGCGCGAGATGACGAGGCCGTCGATGGGGGAATAGATGGTGCAGCGGGCGAGATCGACTTGGGCGCGTTTTAGAGCCGCTTCTTTAATTTGCACACTGGCTTGAGCTTGATGGAGCGAGGCATTGGCGGTGTCGAGGTCCGCTTGGGCCGCTGCGTTTTGGCGGACGAGTTCCTCTTTGCGCTGGGCGGTGAGTTCCGCGAGTTCGAGGGAGGCTTTAGCGTTCGCTAAATCCCCTTGGGCTTGGAGGACAATGGCGTCGTAGGTGGCTGGATCGAGTTGGGCAAGGACCTGGCCTTCTTTTACGGGGCTGTTGAAGTCGGCTTTTAGTTCCGCGATGGTTCCTGAGATTTGGCAACCGACGGTGACATTGATGACCGGCTTAAGGGAACCTGTGGCGGTGACGATCTGCGTAATATCGCCTTTTTGGATGGTTGCAGTTGCGTAGTCCGGCTTCTCGCTGGGTTTCCGGAGGAAGAACCACCAACCGGCTGCGGAGGCGGTTCCGAGAAAGAGTAAAAACAAGAGTTTCTTCATGAACTACTTCACTTTGGTGCTTTGGACGCGGGGCTCTTGGAAGGTGCCTGTCACCTGTTCCAAGGAACGAAGGGCGACCTGATAATCAAATGTCAGGCTGGTGAGATCCGACCTGACTGAGTTCAGGTCCTTGAGAGCGGAGAGGACATCCACGCTTTTTGCAGTTCCAGCGCGGTACTGGTTTTGCAGGTCGCTGTAACCCTGTTCTGCGGCTTGGATCTGGACGTTGACGGCACGCAAGGATGCGTTGAGAGCGCGCACACCGAGCCAAGCCTGTCGGACTTCGGCTTCGATGTTTTTTCCTAGGGTTTCCTTTTCGAGCGTGACGCGTTCCTGATCGTAGCGTGAGGAGGCGAGGTCGATTTCGCGTTGGCCGCCGGTGAAAACAGGGACATTGACGGTGACTCCTGCAAACCAAGAGTCGGAACGACCGGGGTAGTTGGTGCCTGAATTGCGGGCGAGGGATCGGTCGACTTCCGCGTTCAACGTCGGAGCGTATTGAGCGCGGATTTCGTTGCGCCTTTCCTCGGCGTCTTTGATAGCGAGGGCGCGTTCGCGGAGGTCTTCGCGTTTTTGCCAAGCCTGTTGAAGGAGATCTTCGAAAGAACGTTCACTGGGTTCGTAAGCCGCTGGCTCCAGCAAATGCAACGGAGCATCGGGTGCAAGGTTGAGAATATTGCGGAGGGTGTTGCGCTGCAATTCGAGGGCGTTTTCGGAGGAGATCAGCGCGCGGCGCGCGGTTTCAACCGTTACTTGAGCGCGCAGCACATCGGTGCGGGTGACTTCGCCGACATCGGCTCTCTTCTGCGATAAATCTTCCTGTTGGGAAGCTAGCTCTAGGGCCTGGCGGTTTACCTCCAAGAGACGTTCCTGCTTGAGGACCTCGTAGTAGGAGGCCGCGACCCCGAAGAGGGTCTCGCGGATCGTGAATTGTCGTGCAAGTTGTGCGGATGCGATCTGGATTTTGCCGCGTCGCCTTGCGGGAAAGACGGAGAGATCTAGCAGAGGTTGCCTGAGGGTGACCGTGAGCTCACCGTTACCTATGTCAGAGCGGGCTATAGACCCAGCAGTGCGGTCTGCTGCGGTGCTCGAGCGCGAATAGGAGTAGCTGCCGTTGAGCCTCGGGGTGATTTTGGTGAGCGCGCTAATTGGGAGCAAATCCGCCTTTTTGAGGGCGAGGAAGGCGATGCGCACGTTTTGGTCTGAGGCCAGTGTCAAATCGTAGGCTTGCTCCAAGGTGAGGGGATTGGGGACGGCGAGCGGTTCTGAGATCGCAGGACGGACGAACAGAAAGGAGATGCCGATGAGGAAAAAGACGGGACGCATGAGAGTGTGAAGGAGGGGCGGAAGAACGCGATTGTATTGGGCCTTGGGCGCGAGTGCTGCAGGGTGAGCGTTCGCAGGGAAGGGGGCTGCGGGCACGAATGGCACCAATGGAAGCCGCCGGATGGGTGAGGCGCTGGAGAGAATCGGCATGAGGGGTGGACCGCCCGAGTTTTAGCGGGTGTGATGGTAGGTAAGACAACCCGCAGGGAGTACGAGCCTTTGCCTCGATTTACTTGGGTTTATCCTTCTTCTCCTCGGCGGGTAGGAGTGGCTTATCCTTGTAAAAGAGGATTCCAGAGCGACGCAGATTGGAAATGAGAGAGCGCAAGTTTTCTCCGGTTTCCTTGTCATTGACCAAAACGCCGATGGGGCCTTTGCCTTCATTTGCGTTTTTGGTGAGTTTTTGCAGGTCCTTGCCGGCGCCATCCAGAGTCTTGATAGTGCCCTCGGTGGCGGTAAGAACGCGATCGGCCTTGGCGACGACGCCGTCGAGTGATCCGGAGGCTTTTTTGAAAGACTCGGTAGTGTCCTTTAAGTTTTCAAAGCTCTGCTGCAGGTTTTTGAGAGAACTTTCGTTGAGCAGGTGCTGGTCGAGGTTGTTTGTGATGGTTTGGATTTTTTTGAGGCTGATCGAGAGGTCATCCATGACGGCGGACCCACGAACCGCGAGTTCATCAAACCCTCCCGAGCGAGTGCCCTCAATAATTTCTCCCGATTGCCAGAAGTCGCCGGCGTCTATTTCGTCCAAGGGGACGACATCGACGAACTTATCTCCGAGAAGGCTAGAGCTTCCGATCATGAACTTGCTCTTTCTTGGAACGTGGATGTCTCCTTGAATTTTGAGGCGGACTGCTACCCGATACGAATCCCCGACTAGCTGGGGGCTGCCTCCAACGAACCCGATCTTGGCACCGGAGAGGAGGACATCCGCGCCGTTGGCTAAGCCGCTGGCATTGGGGAACAGGACGGTCAGCTCGTAGGGGGAGGAGAGTCCCTGTCCGAGGCGACCGAAGGTGAGGACGAGTGCGCCGAGGATGGCGAGTCCGATAAAGAGGAACAGCCCCACCAAAACCTCAGTGCGGCCTTTTCGTTCAGTGCCCATAATTCAGTCGGTTTCTCCAGAGTTGCCTTCGATAAAATTTCTCAGGATTGGGTCGGTGCTTTGCTCAAGTTCCGTCGGGGTTCCATTAAAGTAAATCCGTCCTTCATGGAGAAAGGCAATCCGGTCCGCAGTATGGAAGGCAGTTTTCATGTCGTGAGTGACCACGATGGAGGTGGCATTCAATTTTTTTTGTAAGCGGCGGATGAGTCGATTGATTGAGTCTGTGGCGATTGGATCGAGGCCAGTGGTGGGTTCATCATAAAGGATGCAGGCTGGCCGTGAGACGATGGTGCGGGCGAGTCCCACGCGCTTTCGCATTCCGCCAGAGAGGTTTTCCGGCATTTTCTCCTCCTCCCCGGAAAGATCGACCATCTCCAAGGCTTCCGCGACTCGCTTGCGAATTTGTTCCAGATCTTTCAAGCCGGATTCTTTGAGGGGAAACGCGATGTTTTCGCCGACGTTCATGGAGTCGAAGAGCGCGCCGCTTTGGAAAAGAATCCCGACTTTTTTGCGGATGGCTCCGAGTTGACGTTCCCGGAGCTTGGAAATGTCTTCTCCGTCGATGAGCACTTGGCCGGAGGTGGGTTTGAAAAGTCCGACGAGGTGTTTGAGTAGAACACTTTTTCCGGAACCTGAGCG
>CANFNA010000001.1 GCA_947448395.1 Chthoniobacteraceae bacterium | reverse complement strand
GTTTGAGACCCCAGAAGCTCAATTGGAAGCCGCACGAAAACACCTCGTCGCTGCAGCCAAAGAAGAAGGGTCCTCCTCCCTTTCGAGCTAAAACCGACTGGGGAACGCGCCGCCCATTCCGAGCCGTTTTTTACGTGCCCTTTTCTTCCTTCAGAATTCTCACGTCCTCCAAGGTGATGATGCCGTCGCCTTGATAGGCCAAGCCAACCCAATGTTGTGCGTTGTGATGCCCGCAGTCAGACCCTTCGGCTTCACCAGATTGTACAGCAGCTCAAAACCATACTCTCCCGTCTTCTTGTCCAAATTGCCCGTGGGCTCATCTGCAATCACCACTTGCGGGTTGGTAATCAGTGCTCTGGCCACCGCAACACGCTTCATCTCACCACCCGAAAGCTCCTTCGGCAAATGATCCGCACGACTGCCAAGCGCAACACTTTCCAAAACTAATCGCGTTTCCTTGCGCTCACTTTGGCGCTTTAAAACATCAGCGGCAACTCAATGCTTGGGCCACTAATAGCGACTTTTAAGCCACGCCTTTTGGAGCGTTCTTGAACACCATGACGACCACAATACGCGTCCACGGTATCGATTGTCCCGTCATCCGACTCACTGTCGAGGCGGCGCCTAGATGATCTCTCAATTTGGCGTTCGATCATGGAGCGCTCCCGGCCAGCGAGAAAGTTGGCGCCACGAACAGGGCCTCCCTCATGCCAGAGTTGGCAGGCGCCGTGAGCATTCAAATGCGATCCACTTTCGGCGGAGTTCCTTCGCTCTGGGGAGATTTCGATTCAATTGCGCGCACCTCCTGATTGGGAAGTGCAAACGTAAAGGTCGCCCCTTTGTCGAGTTCGGCTTCCGCCCAGATGCGTCCGCCATGCCGTTGCAAAATTCGGCTGGCAATGGCGAGGCCGACTCCGGTTCCCGGAAATTCATCTAGCGCATGCAGTCGCTGGAAGACCCCGAAGAGCTTCCCTACGTATCGCATGTCAAAGCCGACGCCATTGTCTTTAACGGAGTAAATCTGCTCCCCGTCCTCTCCCGACCAAGCGTCAATCTCGATGCAACCGACGTCGCGACCCTTAGTAAACTTGATAGCGTTTCCGATTAGATTGACCCAGACCTGACGGAGCATCGCAGCCACACCCCGAGTGGCTGGCAGCGGGTGGAGATTTAGCTGCAACTTGCGTTTGGGCTCCAAGCTTGCCAGTTCGTCGAAGACCTCTTGCGCCGCAGAGCGCATGTCGACTTCCACTGACTCGATCTCCTGCCTGCCAATGCGACAGAAGGCGAGCAGGTCGTCAATAAGCTGCCCCATCCGCCGCGTCTCGCTGCGTACGACAGAAAGCATTCGCCTGCCTTCTTCGCCGAGCTGACCGTGGAAGCGCTCAAACACCATCATCGAAAAGCCGTCCACCGCCCGCAACGGCGTGCGCAGATCGTGCGATACAGAGTAGGAAAAGGCCTCCAGTTCCTTGTTAGCCAGCTCCAGGTTGTGTGAGCGACGCTGAAGGTCCAAGTTCAGTTTTGCGATCTCAGCCTCGGCGTGGCGCCGCTCGGTAATATCAATATTTACGCCAACCATTCGCATCGCAGAGGCATCGACTCGCGCTACCATTACCTCGGCGGCTTGGATGATCCGGACGGCCTGATCCGATGCCCGTACTATCCGGAACTCGCGCTGGCTAGACCCACCCTTTGCGACGGTATTTTTTAGCACGGCTTCCTGCTCAGCAAAATCTTCCGGAAGCACACGGTCCTGCCAGTCCTTGTAAGAGACCCATCCGTCTCGGGTGGGCTTCATACCGTACAAGGCAAACATTAGCTCGTCCCACTGGACTACATCGCGCTGGATATCCCACGACCAGACCGCAACTCCTGCAACCGCGGTCGCCAACCGCAGGCGCTCCTCACCCTCACTGAGCGCCTCTTCCACGAGCTTGCGCCGCGTTATATCGGAGCAAATGGCAATATACTGGGTCACCGACCGGCGCGTATCGTAGAAGGGAACAATGGTGCTGTCGGCCCAGTAGAATGCCCCATTCTTGGCGCGCTTTCTGATCTCTCCTCTCCAAACGCGTCCACCCGAGATCGTCTGCCAAAGATCCTGACTAAACTCTTCCGAAAAGTCTTTCGAGTTCACGATACAGTCATCCCGACCGAGCAATTCTTCCCGTGAATACCCCGAGATCGCGGAGAACTTACTGTTCACGTAGGTTACCTTACCGATTGGATCCATGATGATCACGATCGAGTGCTCGTCCATTGCGGCTTTAAGGTCCGATAGTTCGTTGTTAGCGGCTTGCAACGCTGCAGTCCGTTCTTGCACCCGCTGTTCAAGTCTTGTGTTGAGCCGGTTGATCTCTTCCTCTGCTTTCCGCTTTTGGCTTACGTCAGTATTAGTCCCAAACCACCGCAAGAGCTTCCCCGCCGGGTTCTTCAAAGGAACAGCCCTCGTCAGGAACCAACAGAACTGTCCATCGGCAGCTCGCAATGGAAACTCCATCTCAAAGGACACCTCATTCGCAATCGCCCTCGTCCAACGTTCCATCACCAGAGGTAGCAGCTCAGGATCATGCACACTCTTCCAGCCCCATCCCACCATCGCTTCAGGGGTGGTGCCTGTGAAATCATACCACCGCTGATTGTACCAAGTGATATGACCGTTAGGCTCGGCTATCCACACCAACTGCGGGATAGCGTCAGCCATCGTGCGAAACCGATCTTCACTCTCCCTCAGTGCCTCATTACCAATTATATCCACCACCGCCGTAGCATTGACCTGAAGGAAGCCTGCTGCGAGAAGGACGAAACTCAGCGCCGTAGCGATCGGGAGAATGGAGATGGTGCTCACTGTTAGCGCGGCCAACTCCTCTTGGCGCAATAAGCGCAGCCGCTCTTCTGCCTCCTTCATGTTGACTATGCGCACCCGAATCTGATCCATCAGCGCCTTTCCATGGCCCGAGGTTATCAATGACACTGCGGCCTCAAATCCGAGGGTCCTCCGGGCATCTATCGTGCTCTCAGAAAATTTAAACCATTCCGACACGATGGACTTCAGCGAGACAAGGCGCTGCTGCTGGATTAAATTATCCTCAGTCAATTTCAGCAGCTCCGCCAAATATCTTTCCGCAGCAGGCTCTGCGTTAGAGGCCAATAGTAAAAACGACTCATTTCCTGTGAGAATATAGCCACGCTGCGCGCTTTGGGATTCATCCAAGTCACCGCGCAACTCAGAGAGCTTAAGGTTTACTTCATGGGTGTGCTGCATCCAATCAGCTACCTTGACGATATGGATCGCATTTCGATGGGAATAGATCGCACCTGCGAGGAGCAACACGGACGTAGCACTAAAGACCAAGCTCAGCTTGCGTCCTAGTACCCAGCGGATTTGCGACTCCCGCCGCGCAAAATCGAGGAGTGACGCGCCTAACAAAATCAAAATTACAGCCGCTTGGATAGGCGTTCCGGAAAGATGCCACAATTCGTAACTGGATACGAAGCCGACGAAATAAACGAAACCTGTAAACACTCCGATCGTGGCCACAAATGCACCCAGACATCCTATAGTCAGGGGTCGCCTGTCATTTCCGACCGGTTGGCTCATCAGCCAGTATCCTGCCACGCTAAGCACAATACAGAGCGCCATGTTCGGTAAGGGCCGACCAGGAAGCACAAGACCACCCAAAGGACTCGTATCCAAGAAAAGCAGTTCATCGATGCCGATATTCCATCCCGTCGTGTATTCAAAAAGCGTCAGCAATCCAATCGCCCCTGCGAACAGCAGGAAGGTCCGGGCCAAAATCAGCGCTCGATTGCTGGAAATTTGGAGCAATAAAAGCGCACTGCCAATTAGGAGGAAGGCCAGGCCCGTATTGGCCTTTATCGCCACCGTTCCAGGAACGAAGTTGATTAGTTTATGAATGCCGAAAGTCCAGCCGACCAGCGTGAGCGTGCCAACCATGACAACCACCAACCCGATGGCCTGCTGAAATCCGACTCCTGCCGAACGGCTATTTGTGTGATTCCGTGGATGCATACTCCTGCCACGCGAATCGCAATTCGCCTTTTCCCCTCACATTTTCGGAAAGATCAGGCGGCGCAATTGACTTGAGGAAACAACGCCTGGGATCACTGGCATTCGAGAATTCGATGCAATGACAGGAGACGTGTTGCAAGAGTCGCACCGTGGTATTGGTGTGCGTGACGTAGATTTTCATGGAACTCCCATGGGCTGAATCGTGTTCTTCCCCAGAGGGCGGTCGTCCATCCAGGGGAGGTTTTGATGAACACAGACCTATTCGCTGCCATCCGCCGCTCTTTTTCAGCTAAGGCTGTTCGGCATTAGTGCTTTGCGAATTTGCTTGGGGCAGTGAGCTAAGAGCCATTTTTTCACTGAGGGCGCAGTTCGCCCGCAAAATCGCAGGCTTAAGTTTAGTATTTCGGAAAAATTGCCGGCGTTGCGAAGCGATCTTCAAGGCCGTCGCCAAGGAATTCCTCTCGCGGCAAGTCAACCTGCGGCCACTCCTTCGGACGCACGCGGACGATTCTTCCGGGACGAATGCCCTCGATGATGAGGTCCGTCTCAAAACGGATCTGGATGCCGCTGCTTCCCAACGGCGTCTCTCCCGACAATTGCATGACAGCCACGATTGGCCCTTTTGAAGCCATATGCGCAGGGCCGTATCCGCCATGGGTGTGCTTCAACGTATTCTCTGCCCCATTCATCAAGGCCGGAGCATCCTTTTTGAAATCGTCATACAAGGAAGGATCCATCCCGCCGAACAGCGTCGCAGTCACCGTCGCACGACCGAACTTCCCATACTCGACGGCATCGATCCAGGCCGGCATCCAGCGGCTGCGAATAAAGGCCTTGTGGACCTCCGTCTGATGATGAACAGCACGTTGCATCGCGGCGTCATCAAGCCAGATGTCTGAGATGTGGAATCGGGTGAAGACGCCATCCGGCGTGGGCTTCCAAGTAATACCGAGCAGAACAGGTTGGCCGCCGAGAGATTTCTTTCCTTCTACAGGCCACGCACCCTCGGCGATTAGCTCCGAGATCTCTAGGCGTTCGCGGCCGCGCCAGATGCGAGTGGCGGCATCGAAGGTCATCTTTTCCTCGGTGGCCTTACCGTCTCCACCTTGCATTTTTTGTAGGCTGGCGACGATCATCCCAGCGTTGTTCTTGATTTCCAGTTCTTTGAGCTTCCAGACCAGTCCCTCACGATGGCAGTGGCTGGGTTCGTCTTCGAGAAGAAGAACATGGTTCTCGGCGGGCGCGATGCCGGCACCACTATAACCCGCGGTTTTCTCCCGGTTATTTACGGGCAAAACCGGCACGGAGGAGTTCTTCGGGTCCGGCGGGAGATAAGCTCGGACGTACATTACGGTGCCGAGTGGGATATCTCGCAGATCCGCTGGCGCTCCATGATAGCGAACGATGCCGTAAGGAAGCATGGCAAAGGGATGCGGGGCGTTTCGGAAATATGTTCCAGCCCCTTGCACGCGGATGCTGCCACGGCGGGTCGCGTGGTCCACAAAAACGAGTTCGCCTCGGTAGGCATACGCCTTTTCCAACGGCGGAAACTTGCC
The DNA here is from genome assembly GCA_947448395.1 of Chthoniobacteraceae bacterium. Classification (GTDB taxonomy): domain Bacteria; phylum Verrucomicrobiota; class Verrucomicrobiia; order Chthoniobacterales; family Chthoniobacteraceae; genus Chth-196. The sequence continues at coordinate 56,633 of CANFNA010000001.1, read as the reverse complement.
AACCTCTGGCCGGAACGGTTCACCGACCTCGGTTTTTGTTTCTGCGCTGACGGCATGCGCCTGAACAAAGAGCGAACAAGCTATCACGAAAAACCAACAACGAACCAAGGGAGAAGAACCAAGGGCAAAAAAGAAGCGTTTCATAATATGAGACGGGGAGACGGGAATATCAGTATTTCGGGAAGATGGCGGGAGTCGGGAAGCGTTGTTCAATGGTGAAGCCTGCACCGTCTCCAACATATTCCTCCCTTGGAAGGTGGACATCGGGCCACTCTGCGGGCCGGACACGGACGAGTCGCGTGGGCCGGAGGCCTTCGGTGATGAGGTCGGTTTCAAACCGGATCTGGATGCCGCTGCTTCCCAACGGGACGTTTCCGTCCGTCTTTGTGACCTCGCGGATCGTTCCTCGTGCCGCCATCTGCGAGGGTCCGGCGGTGCCCCCTTCTGTATGCTTCAAAGTGTTCTCAACGCCATTCATCAGGGCCGGAAAGCCCTTTTTGAAGTCGGCATAGAGAGACGGATCCATGCCGCCAAACAAAGTCGCGGTCACGATCGCGCGGCCGAACTTCCCGTACTCGACCGTATCGATCCAAGCGGGCATCCACCGACTGCGAATAAAGGCCTTGTGGACCTCGTTCTGATGATGCATCGCGGTCTGCATCGCTGAGTCGTCCAACCAGATGTCCGAAATGTGGAACCGGGTGAAAACGCCGCCGAGCGTCGGTTTCCAAGTGATGCCAAGTAGGACGGCCTGCCCGCCGAGTGATTTCTTCCCGCTGGCAGGCCAAGCGCCCTCGGCAATCAGGTTTTCAATCTGGAGTGTTTCGCGGCCGCGCCAGACGCGGGTAGCGGCATCAAAAGTTAGTGTTTCCTCGTCTGCGTTGTGACCTGCCCCGTGCTTCGGCTCGCAGCTGGCAACAATAGTTCCATCGCGGTTTTTGATGTCCACCTCTTTTAGCTTCCAGACCAACCCCTCACGGTGGCAGCGGCTTGGTTCGTCTTCGAGGAGCAGGACGTGGTTCTCAGCGGGTGCAGTCCCAGGCCCACCCGAGTCCGCCTTCGCCCGATTGTTGACTGGCAAAACAGGGACAGCGGAAGTCTGCGGATCCGGTGGCAGAAAAGCCCGGACGTAAAGCATGGTGCCAATCGGAATATCCCGCAAATCAGCCGGTGCGCCGTGATAATGGATGGCGCCGTAGGGAAGCATTGCGAATGGACGCGGGGGGCTGAAGCGGAATATGCCCGTGGATTGCACCCGAATGCTACCCCGGCGATTCGCGTGATCCACGAAAGCGAGCTCCCCACGATAAGCGTGCGCCTTTTCCAAAGGCGGAAACTTTCCTGCCTCGGGGCGGAACACTTCCTCCTCGGCGTGTGCGGTGCACAAACCAAAAATCAGGAACAAGGCACCAAGAACGAGGAACCTATTCACATCGTGATTACTTTGTTGCTGTCGCCAAACTGGTCGGTCTCGACGCCCATGCGCTGAGCCATCAGAAGCAGGAGGTTGCTCATGTGGGCGTCTGTGTTCGCAGGACGGCTACAAAGGGAGTAGTGTTCGCTAGGCTTTTCGAGCTGGTAACCGCCGAAGTGGCCCTGGTTGAAGTCGAGATGGCTGCCATGCTTCAGGCCGAGATCCGAGCCCCCTGCGAAAACAGTAGGGAGGTTTGCGTTGCCATGGCTGTGGCCGTAGGACATGCCGCTGCCAAAGAGGGCCATCGTAGAGCCTAGGAGCGGCTTGCCACCGAGGTCCTTGGTCTCCGACAGCCGAGTCAGGAAGTAGCTGAACTGCTCGACGGCGAAGGTGTCGTAATTGGTGAGCTTCTCCATGTATCCAGCATCGCCGCCGTGGTGGCTGAGCTGGTGACGCGACTCGGTGATTCCGATTTCAGGAATCGAGATGGCATCCCCCTCACCGCCCAGACTGAAAGTAGCCACGCGTGTCACGTCCGTCTGAAAAGCGAGCACCATCAGGTCGTAGACCGTCCGGAAATAGTCGCCCGCCTTGGTGGCCGCGATGTCGCGGTTGGTGCGTTCGCGATCCGCAGCAGAGATAGTGGGTAGCGGCGTATCGAGCCACGCATCGGCCCGACGCGTGCGAATCTCAGCCTCACGAACAGAGGTGAGATATTGCCCCAAGCGTCCCTTATCCTCTGACCCCATTTTTTTCTCGAGTTGGCGCACTTCGGCAAGGTTGGCATCCAGAACGCTGCCCTTGCGTCGCAAGGCTCGCCGTTGGGCCGTTTTACCGCCCTTCGGCTCTTCGAACAGGGAAGCGAAGATCTCGCTGCAACGACGCATCGCGGGAAGGCGAACGCCATCCGCGGTCCAAGCAAGCGAATCCTGAGTGATGGCGACTTCCATCGAAGGATAGCGGGTGTGCTGCGCGGTGATCTCTGCCATCTTCTGATCCACAGAAATAGTATTTCGGTCGGAGGGGCCCAGTTTTCCTCCGGTGAGCCACACAGAGATGCAGTTGTGGTGGTGGCTGAGGGCACCTGGATGATGCAGCCCACTGATGGGCGTAATGACTTCCCGATGCCTCTCCAACGGTTTCAGCGAACGCGAGAACTGGTAATCCCTTCCCGGCTGTGTGATCTGGTAATTCAGCGAATGAACGCCGTTTGCGAGGTAGATGAAGGCGCTGCGCCGCGGCGTAACGGTCGCGCTTTCTGCCGCCCGCAGCGGGACCATGCATTCTAGGAGAGGCAGGGAGATAAGACTGCCGAGGGCGCGCAGAGCGTGACGTCGGTCGATGAGCCAGGATTGGGAGAGGTAGGTGCTCATAGTATTCTTGGTTCCTTGTTCTTTTTGGGGGGTTCGCGGTCGTTTGGAGTACTCGGAAGCTAGCGCTTCCTCATCAAGTCAGAGAGAGCCACAGCGCGGACGATGTCCTTAACCGCGTATTGATTTTTCTTCGCTTCGGCCTGAATGGCCTTTAGCTCGTCCTGATCGTCGAAAGCGACTGGTCGGCGAAGCCCATAAGTGCACAGATGCTCTATGAAGGCCCTCGCAAGCTTGTCGCGGTCCTCGATCAGCAACCGCTTGAAATCCACGGCATCCTTGAATGCACGTCCATCTGGCATCGAGCCCGCAGGGTTAATCAAAGGGTCTTCGCCGACTCCCGCTGCTACTTTTTCACGGGTGCGCCACTGGCCGATGGCATCGTAGTTATCCCAAGCGAGGCCCATCGGGTCGATCTTCGCATGGCAGGCCGCGCAATTAGCATCGTTGCGGTGGGCCTCCAATTTGTCGCGAAGAGTTGCCTTCGCGCTTTTTGGGGGATTGGGCTCGATAGCAGGTACGTTGGCCGGCGGTGGCGGCGGCGTCTTCCCAAAGATGGCCTCGCTGAGCCAAACGCCGCGGTGAACAGGGCGATGGCGCGTGCCATCTGAAGTCAGGCCGAGTACAGCGCCCATGGTAAGCAGCCCGCCGCGATGGTCCTCAGGCCTCAATGAGATGCGCTCGAAGCCGCCCATCTTAGGCTCCGGAAGTCCGTAGAAATCACAAAGCCGGGCATTGGCCATGGTCCAGTCGGAATCGATGAAGCCCTCAATGGGCATGTTTTTTCCGAACATCATGCGAAAAAATTCCACTGGTTCGTCGCGCATGCTCGCTTCAAGCCAGGCGTCGTAATTCGGATAGAGTTTTTTGTCCGGCGGGAACATGCCCACACGATGCAATTGCAGCCACTGGCGCGCGAAATCATTGATGAACCGGCTAACACGGCTGTCCGTGAGCATCCGGTCCACTTCCTTCTTTAGCCCCTCTCCATTCAGCGTGCCGTTCCGGGCCGCGCTGAAGAGGCTGTCATCGGGCATCGAGCTCCAAAGAAAATATGACAATCTTGAGGTGAGCTCCCATTGCGTGAGACGCTCGCGAGGTACGGGATCGCCCTCGACGAGGTAGATGAAGTGCCGCGAAGTGAGCACGCCCTGAATGGCGATACGATAAGCGTCAGCCGTCTTTTCGCCCGCCTCGCGCTCGGCGCGATAAGATTGCAGATATTCCTCCAACTCTTCCTTCTTCACAGGCCGCCGCCAAGCGCGTTCGGCGAAGCGTTGCAGATGATCCGCGACTACCTCGGGCGTCGCGTCATCAGGGGGCAGCACACCTTTGCGCCGCGATTTCTCCGCTTCCGTTGTTAAAGGCCCCTCCCACTCAATCCAATCAAGGAGCACTGTCGAGAAAAGGCCGTTTCCCTTGTCATCAAACATCTGCGGCGCGTTCGGACTCAGCAGCAGGGTCTCGCTGCTGTGCGTAAAAACATAGCCACCCCGGCTGGCCAACGCATTGCGGAAGGCTGCGCCTTGTCTACGGTCCACCACATCCGTTGCCACCACGCAGAACTCGAGCGTCGCAGGCATCTCAAGAAATACGTCAAATTCATAGATCTGGGGATGGTCCTCTGTTGCCATCAGATCAAACTCGATGATTCCATCCACCGTCTCCTCGCCAGTCCGCTTCCCAATGCTCAGGTGCGCCGGCTGGCCGCCAAGCGGGCGAATTCCGCTGGCTTGGAGACGGACTTTGTAGAGCCCGCTATGCTCAGGCCCCGTCTTTCCAAACCAATTAGGGGAGAGCGCGTTCTGAACCGCGCCGGGAAACAGGAGAGCCCGCAGTGGTCGCTTGATGCCAAAGCGGTCCAGTAACTCCTGCTGGGACTTCCCGCCTCCGTAACGTAGTTCCGCAGCGGTCTTGATTACTTTGCGGGCCTCGCTGGCCTCAGCTGGGAAAGCCCGATCGAGCACGAGTTCCGCTGCACGGTAATAGCGGTCCACATGCGATGGGGAAAGCGATAGCTGCGCGCCTATGCGCTCAAATCCGTGCCAGAGCGTGTCTTCATTGAGGCCTCCCGGCTTTGCGGGATCATAGCGCACTCCAAGCAGGTCATAGACCGTGTTTTGATACTCTCTACGACTAAGACGGTAATGCGCTACCGCCGGTCTTGCCGCCATGCGCGCGGCACGGCCATCCTTGATCTGGGAGTCGAGACTCGTCACAAATGATGCGATCTCATCCTGCGTGGGTTTCTTCTCCTTCTTGGGCGGCATCTCTCCAGAATTGACCTGCTCGATCAGCTCCGCCCAGTGATGCGTATCCGCGCCCAATTTGAAATCACGTGAGAGTCGGTCGATCCGCAAATCCCCCTTCTCCTTCTCCGGCCCGTGACAGCGGACGCAATGCTTCTCCAAAAAGGCTTCAAACGGTTCTGTGGCTTGCACGGCCGCAGCTAAGCCAAAGCTGGCGGTGAGGAGCAGGTAAGCAAATCGGCTTCGCATCTTCATTTTTTCGGCTGTACGCTTTTGCGGAGGGGGCAAGCTGGGGTGGGCCTTTAGAATATCATGCCCACGGACACTTGGGCGTCTATCTCAAGTAACGACCATGCATCGCCGGAGAACAGGTTGCATGAAAATAATTAGCGTCCCGTAGGCTTAAAAATGGCATGAACTGGAGCATTATCAGGGACACGCGCCCGAGCCAGAGGCGCGAACACCGTGCGCGTTCTGGGCGGAGTTTGGCCCAAAAGTATTGTCTTCAGCTCAACCGCAACCGTGCTGAGGAAAAGGGGTCATCTAGTCCAATCCGCAAAGAACTTCCTCTTGGCACGGAGGGCCTTTGAGTGTGTTTTAAAGGCCTATGGGTCACAACAAAGGCAAGGACAACAAAAAGAAGACTGAAGCCCGCCGCAAAAAGGCTGAACGCCTAAAAGCTGCCAAGGCCACAAAGTCCTAGAACACGCGGGCCGGGATCCTGCCCGATCCCGGCCCCGCTGCTCTGCGTTCGGGGTTTAAAACTGCACGAGCCATCCAAACAGACTTGGCAGCTTATGGTGCAGGGGACACGGTTTTCCGATGCACACCTTGCTCGCCGCCCTGCTTTGCCTCGTCGCTTTCGTGTCGGCCGACGAAAAACCGAACCTTCATTTGGTCGATATTTCGGGTCAGACCGAACGGCAGATCGTCGTAGGTGCCGGCACCGAATCTCTCTATCAGGGCCACCCGACGACTTTGTTGATGCCGAACGGCCAAACGATCTTCACGGTCTGGTGCGTCAACCACGGTGGCTCGGCAGGCCCAATGGCCCGCAGCGAAGACGGCGGTCTGACCTGGACGCGCCTAGACGCAGAGCTACCGAAGGGCTTCGCGACCCACCAGAACTGCCCAAGTCTCTACCGGATGGTCACCAAAGCAGGTCAGGAACGTCTATGGGTCTTCTCTGCCGCGCTCGGAAAGCGCGGCGGGCCGGGAATGCCGAGCATTCTCAGCGAAGACGGCGGCAACTCTTGGAGGGAAATGCCCCCGCTCAACTTCCCCTGCGTGATGACTTTCAGCAGCGTGGTTCGACTCAATGACGGACGTTACCTCGGGCTTTTCCACCGCGGCCCAAACGGCGAAGACAAGGCGCCGTTAGTTACTCTCCAATCGATCACGGCCGACGCCGGGCTCACTTGGTCCGAGCCCCGCATCGTCGCCCAGGTCGACGGCAAGAACCCATGCGAGCCCTTTGTTTTCCGCTCTCCTAACGGCAAGGAGCTCTGCTGCCTGCTCCGCGAGAACACCCACAAGGGCCGCAGCCTGATGATGTTTAGCCAAGACGAGGGTGCAACATGGTCGATGCCGGTCGACACGAACTGGGGCCTGACAGGCGACCGCCACAACGGCGTGTTCACTTCCGACGGACGCATGGTCGTCTGCTTCCGCGACCAAGCTATCAACAGCCCAACCAGAGGCCACTTCGTCGCATGGGTCGGCACCTACGACGAGCTGAAGAAGGGCGGCCCGGGCCAGTACCGTATCAAGCTTCTCCATCACTACGGCAAACGCATCGGCGATTGCGGCTATCCTGGCGTGGAACTGCTGCCCGATGGAACGATCGTGGCTACGACCTACGTCAAATACACCAACGGCCCGGAGCAGAACTCGGTAGTCAGCGTCCGCTTCAAACTCAGCGAAATCGACACCCTCCGAGCAGCTGCGCCTAAGGTTGTGCGTAATTCCATCGGAATGGAAATGGTCGAGATCCCAGCGGGCTGCTTCATCATGGGACAAGAGGGGCCCAGCACGGATTATCATCAGAACAAGCACCCGACTGAATTCGCCAAGCCCGACTGGGATGAAGCTCCAGCGCACAAGGTCACGATCACAAAGCCGTTTCGCATGGCCAGCACGGAAGTCACGCTGGAACAGTGGCGCGCGATGGAACCGGATTTTCGCAACGGTGTCGGTCATCCGGACGATGCCCTGAGCGGCATTAGCTGGCATCGCGCAGTGAAATTTTGCGAGTGGCTGAGCAAGAAAGAGGGCAAGACCTATCGCCTCCCCACGGAAGCCGAGTGGGAATACGCTTGCCGCGCCGGCACAACCACCCTTTACGCTTTCGGTGACCGCCTGCCAAAGGGCTACCAAGATTGGTTCGGCGACCGCGGCCGCCAGCGGCTCTATTTCACCGAAGAAAAGCTTCCGGAAGAATATACACAGCGCGAGGATGCCAAAGACCTGCGCGTCGCCCGCAAACCCGCCAATCCGTGGGGACTTTTCGATCTACATGGCAACGTCGCTGAATGGTGCGCGGACTGGTATGGCCCTTATGAGCCCGCCGAGCAGTCCGACCCCGTCGGTCGCGCCGACGGCGAATTCCGCGTGTTCCGCGGCGGCAGCCACTCCTCTTTCAGCCGCCTACTGCGCTCCGCCAATCGCGGGGCATGGCTCCCCACGCATGTCAGCGAAGGCATTGGCTTCCGCGTCGTTGAAGGCGAGCGCCCTGCGTCCAAGCCCCTCCCGCCCGTCGCCGCCGAGCTCAACGCCCGCGACGTGAAACCCGGCGTCGCCCAAATCGAACCCGCATCGACGGAGCCATTCTTTTCCGGCCCAGATCCATTCGTGAAAATTCCGCCCGATTCGATAGGCCCGCTATTCTCCTGGCATAATCACAGCCCCTCGATCGCCGAGATGCCCAATGGCGACCTTCTCACGACTTGGTTCTCGTGCATCGACGAAGGCGGCAGCGAACTCTGCAACCTCGCAAGCCGCCTGCGCTTTGGATCCAAGGAATGGGACCCGGCATCACCCTTCTGGGACGGCATGGACGTCAACGATCACGCTCCGAAGCTATGGTTCGATGGCGATCACACTGTCTTCCACTTCGCACGCGGCGCCACCGAGAACATCTTCCGATCCTCAACCGACAGCGGCGCAACCTGGTCCAAAGCGCAAACCATCATGCCAGTGGGCGAATTCGGCAATGCGCTGCTACGCCTGCGCGACGGCACCCTACTGCTTCCGCACGACTCCCGCACAGTTAGCATCACTCGCAGTCGCGACGGGGGTAAGACTTGGCAGTCCATCGAAATGAAGACCACAGACAAGGCGGTCAAACCCGGCTCAATGGCCCATCGTCCCCCCGGCATCCACGCGCCGATGGTCGAGCTCTCCGACGGGCGCCTCATGGCCTTCAGCCGCCAAGACGACCCCGCTGATCAAGCTCGCTTCCATCGCAACACGCCGGTCAGCTTCAGCAACGACCAAGGCGAGACGTGGCAAGTCGAGGAATCCCCCTTCCCAGCGATCAGCAGCGCCCAGCGTCAGGCGATGCTGCGCCTGCGCGAAGGACCTATCGTCTTCTTCAGCTACACCGACCAGTCGCGTGACTGGAGACAGCGCGTCGGACTGAAATTCAAGCACGCTGACGGTACGGAGTTCACTGGCTACGGCCTCTTCGCCGCCGTTTCCTTGGACGACGGCAAGACTTGGCCAATCCGTCGCCTGATCACCCCAGGCGGCAAGGCACGCGAACTCCCAACCATTGATCGCGGCACCTTCACCTGCAGCGATACCATGGCTGAAAAGGCCGGCTATCTGGCGGCGATCCAGACCCGTGACGGCCGCATCCACCTGATCTCCAGTAAAAACCACTACATCCTAAACCAAGCTTGGTTACAGGCGTTGCCTCACTTTTAAGGCCTTAAGAGATTCCATCGCTGATGCCCGCTCGGGTCAGGTTACCGGCGTCACCACCATCCTCTTGAGGATTTAGTAGGCCTCAAAAGCATCAGGAGGCTCACCAAATCTCATGAATGGGTCAAAAGACGCAAGTGTCTCAATTTTTCCCCAACCATGCGATCTCCCATCTAGCAGTACGTCTCAGCCGTCATAGGTTCGTTCCAAACCCTTCCAGACAATCGGTGAACTTGCCTGCAGAAAACGCTAGGCTGAGGCGCCAACTCGCTTTTCCCTTGAACCAGAGCGCCACACGCAGCGGAATGACCCTCGTTCACGCAAAAAATTGCGAAACACGGTCAACACAAAATCGAAACGCGATTGAAACTTTTTCGGGGGGGGTTGGGGGCTTTTTCCTTGTCGCTACTCGGGGGGGTTTTTAGGCTCCGCGTCCCCAAGCGGCGAGTGCCATAGGGGTGTGAATAACTTGTGAAAAAGCCCGTACAACTCCTTTGTTTTTCCGATCAAAAGACCCCTTTACTCTGGAGTCTTCAGCTTCCATCACGCTCGATCCCCGCAAACCATCGGAAACGAAGAACTTCCACGCAATACATTGACTTCGAATCACTTGCAGGCTTTACCGCATCGGTCGGTGTCTAGTTTTTAGTCTCAACGCCCAAAGTGAGCCTCCGTGCGGCTCGCGGATTCATTCGGGCTCCAGTGAATTATTCTCTCTTTCCTCTTCCATCCAGTGGATACCCCAATTCTCAATCCTACCTCCAACGCCACCGCCTCCGTTCTGTGGCAGGAGGTCGCAAAGCACCTCCGTAAAGAAATCAGTCAGGACTCCTTCCAACGCTGGTTCGAAGACGTTAAAGCCGTCCGGTTGGAACCAGACACACTGACCCTTCAAGTCCCGAACAACATTCATCAGTTTTGGATCGAAAGTAACTATCAGTCGCTTTTGGACTCCGGAATCCTCCTTGCCACAGGGGGAAAGCTAAAAGTTCAATACGTCTTTACCCCCCAAGATCCTCTCCCTGCGACCCCTCGTGTGCAGGAAAATCAAGCTGACGACTCAGAGGAACCCACCAGCTCGGTTACACTTTCGAAGGCAAATGCCCCAGCCAACGGACTCAATCCCAGGAATACCTTCGAATCTTTCGTGGTCGGCGCAAATAACCAGTTTGCTCACGCGGCCTGCTCCGCAGTGGCGAATGGCCCAGGAAAAACATACAATCCCCTCTTTATCTACAGTGGGGTAGGCTTGGGGAAGACACACCTGATGCAGGCCATCGGTCAACGCATTCAGACTGGGAAGAAAAACGCGAAGGTCCTCTATATCACTTCCGAGCACTTCACGAACGAGTTCATCGATGCCATCCAAACTGGTACCTTGGTGAAATTCCGCAAACGCTACCGACAAGCGGACGTGCTTCTCATCGACGATATCCAATTTCTGTCCGGCAAGGAGCGTTCCCAAGAAGAGTTCTTCCACACCTTCAACGCCCTGTTTGACGGGCACAAGCAGATCGTCCTCTCCAGCGATCGCCCCCCATCGGAAATCGCGAGTCTCGAAGCCCGTCTCGTCTCCCGCTTCGAATGGGGACTGACCGCAGAGATGCAGCCGCCCGACATCGAGACCCGCGTGGCCATTCTGCGCAAGAAATCTGAGTCGATGGGGGTAAAGCTCGACCCTGAGGTGATCAACTTCTTGGCGGAAAAGATCCGCACCAACGTTCGCCGCTTAGAAGGCGCCCTCATGCGCGTCGCTTCCTACGCTTCTCTGAACGATGGAAAAATGCCATCCACTGAACGAATCGAGATGCTCCTTAAGGATATCCTTCAGGAAGAAGCCCGCCGAGCCGTCACGATTGACCAAATCCAAAAGCGCGTAGCAGAGCACTTCGACGTTCGTCTCGCCGATATGACCAGCAAACGGCGCCCCGCGAACATCGCCTTTCCGCGCCAAATCGCAATGTATCTCTCCCGCGAGCTCACCAAGGCCTCCCTCGCAGAGATTGGAGAAGCCTTTGGGGGCAGGGATCACGGGACGGTCCTCCACGCTCACCGTCAGATTCGGCAGAAAATCTCCAATGATGACCGCACCAAACAAGTCATTTCCTTTTTAGACAGTCAGTTACAACGATAAATTAAGGGAAGAATCCCAGTTCTATTCAGTGAAGGTTGCATCTCCGAAAGGCTCCTCCGAGGGGAGTCCGCCCAACGGAAAACTTGAAATCTTTGCGGTCATGCTGAATTGGGTTGCCTCCCCCTACTCCTTTCTTCAAACAACCGAGGTATGAGATTCAGTGTCGCCAAAGAGCAATTCCTTGCTGGCTTACAGACCGTCCAGAACGTGGTGAGCTCCAGAACCACTTTGCCTATTCTGGCCAATGTCAGAATTCAGGCTCAAGATGGGCATATCCGCTTTACCACCACAGATCTCGACGTCGGTATCAGCGGAATCATCGGCGCCCAAACCGAAAAAGCTGGAGGCACCACGCTTCCTGTCAAACGGCTCTCGAGCATCGTTCGCGAGCTCACATCCGGGGATGTCCATGTCGACGTCGATTCGAAAAACATCGCCTCCATTCGTTGCGGCCAGACCTTCTTCAAAATCCACGGTCTTCCTGAAGACGAGTTTCCTGCGCTGCCTCAATTTGAAGACGCCAAGACTTTCTCCCTCAAACAGGCAGACCTTCGCGATGCCCTCCGTAAAACTTCCTACGCTATCTCCACCGACGAAACTCGGTACGTCCTGAATGGCATCCTCTTTTCATTTAAGGATGGACGCCTCACCATGGTCGCCACCGATGGTCGCCGCCTCGCGCTGGTCGATGTGGAGGTTGAGTTTCCGCAGAGCGAAGAAGTCGAAGTCATCGTCCCCACCAAATGCGTGACCGAGCTCGGAAGACTTCTGGACGACGATGGTGAGCTCAAGATGTACGTCTCTCAAAACCAGGTAGCCTTTGATGTGGGGACCACTCGTCTCGTATCAAAATTGGTGGAAGGCAATTACCCAAATTACCGGCAGGTGATTCCGTCCGAAGCTCGAGAGCGCGTCACTTTGGAGCGCCAATTGTTCCTCGCCGCGGTCCACCGCGTTTCACTCCTAGCCAGCGAGAAAAGCAACTCGGTGAAGCTCGTTTTCACGAAGAACAATCTCGAAATCGCAGCAAATACACCCGATATCGGCGAAGGTCGTGAATCCATCCCGGTCGTCTACAAAGGGCCCGATATCACTATCGCATTCAATCCCGAGTACCTCATGGCCCCGCTCCGCGCGTTGCCTGATGACGAAGTGTTCCTCGATCTCATTGATGAAATGAGTCCGGGCGTGATTAAGATTCAAAAACCCTTTCTATACGTCCTCATGCCGATGCGCGTCAGCTAGGCTCAAACCTGAGCACAAGCAGGGTGTTTGATTTTTCGGATTGCGCTCTGCAGGCGTAGTTTTCATCTTGGCAGACCTTCGACTCACTGGTCGGAGTCCGTTTTAGTCGGAAAAGCTCATGTGGCGGAATTGGCAGACGCGTACGGCTCAGGACCGTATGGGGCAACCCGTGGAGGTTCGAGTCCTCTCGTGAGCACCACCCCTTCCATGCGAAGGACATTTGCGAGGGAAGGGGACATGGAAATTAAGGTGCGCGCCCCGGAAGTGTGCAAAGTTTGATCGCGGGTCTCAGTCCTTAAACGCTATTGTCCTCCCCCTTTGCCGCCCTACCCATGCTGACACTTTCCCAAATTTCGAAATCCTTCGGAGGTCGCACCCTATTCGAAGACGTCTCCCTTCAAGTTAATCGAGGCGACCGGATCGGGTTGGTCGGCCCAAACGGGGCAGGCAAATCCACGCTTCTGTCCATCATCCTCCGTGAAGACTCTCCAGACAACGGTCAGGTCAGTTGGGAGAAGAATGCCTCTTACGGTTTCCTGCCGCAAGAGAGCGCACCGGTTGGCGAGGAGACCGTGCTCCATCTCGCGTGTGCCATTTCGAAGCCGCTGGCAGAGGCACAGCGCATTCTTTCCATCGAACCCGAGGGATCGGAGGCTCATCACCACGCCATGGGTGTTTTTGCGGAGGAGGATGGATGGCAAGTAGAAGCCCGCGCCAAACAGATCTTAAAGGGCCTCGCCTTTCGCGAATCTGATTTTGACCGCCCCGCGCGCACCTTAAGCGGGGGCTGGATCATGCGCGCGCACCTCGCAAGACTATTGGTGCAACAACCCGACCTGCTACTCCTCGACGAGCCGACCAATCACTTGGACCTCGAATCGCTCGGTTGGTTTCAAGAACACCTCCGCACCTATCGCGGTGCAATCATGGTCATTTCTCACGATCGAGAGTTCCTCAACACGCTAGTCGAATCCATCGTCGAACTAGGCAGGGGCAAACTCCACCGCTACCGCGGAAACTACGAAGAGTACCTCGTACAAAAAGCCGCGCGCTCAGAGCAACAGATGGCTGCCTACAAAAATCAGCAACGTGAAATCGCTTCCCTGCAACAATTTGCAGACCGCTTTCGAGCCAAGGCAAGCAAAGCGACGCAAGCGCAGAGCAAGCTCAAACAAATTGAGCGCATGGACAAAATTTCTGCGCCTGAAGCTGCAGAAAAGTCCGTAAGCCAATTTCGTTTTCCTCAACCTGCACGGGCTGGACAAAAAGTCATCACGCTTCGGGATATCGATTTTGCGTACGGAGAACTTCAGATCTACCGGAGAATGAATTTTCTCGCTGAACGAGGACAGCGCACAGTTCTCGTTGGCCCGAATGGCGCTGGTAAATCGACACTCCTCAAGCTGCTTGCCGGCGTTTTAACTCCTCAAAGTGGAGAGTGTATTCTGGGACACCAAGTTCGGGTAGGCTACTTTTCCCAACACCGCACGGACATGCTCACTTCCTCCGCTACCGTTCTAGAAGCGGCCATGGAGAACGCTCCCACGGGAGTTTCCGAGCAGATGGCCCGAGGTCTCCTAGGGGCTTTCCTTTTTCGTGGAGACGACGTTTTCAAACCCGTGGCCGTTCTGAGCGGAGGAGAGAAAACACGCCTCGCGCTCGTGAAAGTTTTGCTCAATCCCCCAAACCTCCTGCTGATGGATGAGCCTACCACTCACCTCGACATCGGTTCTATCGACGCCCTCATTGGCGCTCTCAAACAGTACGAAGGCACGCTCATTTTCATCTCTCACGATGTCCACTTCATCCGGACGCTGGCGGAGACGGTGCTTCACATTTCCGCTGGGCAACTCACCCCTTATGCCGGCAATTACGACTACTTTTTGGACAAGACAAGAGCTGTGTCGGCCCGCGCAGCTCTCACCGCGGGTGAGATGCTTTCAGACAAGCGAGCCGGTTCCTCCGAAGAAAACCCTCGCTCAAACGTCGCAGGACTTGGAATGAAGGAGATGCGGGAGGCTAGAAAAGCCGAAGCTGCCGAGCGCCAAGCCAAAGCAAAGGCACGCCGCGATCTCGAGAAGGCAGCGTCTTCATCTGAGGCTCGAGTGATTGAGTTGGAAGAAAAACAGACAGAGCTAGCAAAGAATCTTGAGTCTCCAGAATCCTATGCGGACGCGAATTTGGCATTCAGACTCAACAGAGAATTGATGCTGATTCAGGAAGAGTTAGAAACCGCCACCAGAACGTGGGAGTCCGCCGCCGCGCAACTGGCAAGCCTGCTTGAGCCCTCCGCGGCTGACTGAACTGTCCGCTCTGCAACTGAGCAACCGCTCCACTCCAATGGCTGAAACGCACTTCTACAAACGCGCGACTTTCGTCACGCACCTGCCAAAAGATTATCTCTTCAGCCCCAGCCATTATTGGCTGGCCCAAGAAGAGAGAGGAATTTGGAGAATCGGCTTCACCAAGTTTGCAACTCGCATGCTTGGCGAGCTTGTAGATCACCAGTTTGAAAAGAAAACTGGGGCCCCAGTTTCAAGCGGCGAAATTGTCGGTTCTGTGGAAGGATTCAAAGCCATCTCAGACTTGTATAGTCCCGTTTCGGGTCATTTTTTGGAGGGCAATGGCCTACTCGCCGCGGATCCCGAGAAAATCGCCAAAGACCCATATGGGGAAGGCTGGCTTTTCCGAGTGGAGGGCGACCCTGATACACGCTGCGGCAATTTTGAGAGTTATTGCGCGCTTTTAGATGCCACTATTGACCGGATGCTCGAAAAGCAAGCGGTCGAGGCAGAGTAGAAAGTCTTTCAGAATCAGCGATTTCTGACCTCTCAGATCCGTCAAATAGGAGGGTGGGAGGAGGGTGGGGTGACCGACGGGACTCGAACCCGCAACAACCAGAACCACAATCTGGAGCTCTACCATTGAGCTACGGCCACCAACTTTTGGGGTGCTGAAATTAACTCACGGAAAAAAATTTCCAATCCTTTTTCAAGAACCCTCGGCTAGGGTATCGCCCAGTCCGTTTTCCAAACGCTTATTACAGGCCTTCTGATCCTCCTGAACGCTTTTAAAAGCCGAATCTGAAGCGAGTAAGCAAACCTCATTTCGGCTGCAGAAGTACCATTTCCGAAATGGCGTCCGATCGCAGCCACCTCACCGCATCCGGACTTTTCGTGGGATAAAAGTTGTCACGTATCATCACAAAATACGCGCCGTAAAATTCAGTCCATCCGATAGCAGTGACCGCATGCCCCCATGACAGGTGAGGTTTGTGAGGCAAGCGCGCCTCGCAGCAAATCAGCACAGGACGACCCTCTGAAATTTCTGTTTCAAAAGCGCTGCGCTGAAACCCTCCAACCCTTGTTTTAAGCGGTATGCGAAATCGTTCCGCATCGGCGGCTAACGCCGCCGCAATCCCGCTCGCATGAGAGCCTGTAAGCGGCATGCCTTCATCGGTATATCCCGCGTCATCTGGAAATTCTGCGATCGGCAAAAGCGCGCGAAGTCGTTGTGTAGCAACTCGGAGTCCGTCCTCAGATTCACCGGAATCCAGCCATTTTGGGAATCCATGACGCGCCCAATATCCAATCATATTTGCGCCTGCTGTAGGCACACATCCTGATGCAACGCGCTCCGCCATTTTACCTCGCACAGGAAACTGCTGAAGATTCGGAATCCCATCGATCGCTTTTCCTGGGAGACCCTCGGATTCGAACGGAGCCTCTGCATCCACCCCAAACTCAACCCACCGATAGGGGGACTCTGCCTCGAGCATCAAATAACCGACGGTGTCGCTTCCTTGAAAAACGGTGGCTACCCAAACCGGCTTCATCCCTAATTGGTACAACTGTTTTGGGCTTTGACTAACCATCCTGATGCTTCCTAGGTGCGCGGAGCGCCAAACCCGCATCCAAGGCATCAACCGCATTTGTTCAAAGGCTTGCTCCACGGCAAGTCGGGCAGGATCGATATCCGCTTGGAGCGCCTTCGCAAAAATGACGCCGGATAATACCTCTAAAAATGCGCGCCTTCTCAGGTTCAGGCAAAGCGCATTCATCCCTAGAGAGTCGCAACAAAACGGTCTGGAGAAAATTTCTACGGGGCGGTTTCCCAGACTTTCACTGCAGCGATCTCAACGGATTCGCCCTGGGTGACAAATCGGTAACCAGTCTTGGCGGTCTTTAAAGCGGGATCCGCGCCTTCGATCTTCAATTTTCCGTCCGTCGTCACAGTCACCTTATCATCCAGCATTTCCATCTGCACCGTGTGCCACGTTCCAACTTCAAACTTCGCATCCGCCTTACCAAGGATCCCACCCTTGGAATTGGGATCCGCTTTGTCCTTGTCTTTCAACAATTGCAGCCCTGTCTCGGGATTAAGAGTCAACCGAAACAGATGACCCTTCGCGTGGTTCAGGCTGAGCGCTAAAGACTTCGAACCTCGAAAACAGAAGGAAAATCGGATAATTGAATTTTGGTTTTTCAGGTTTAATGCACAAACCGCAGCGTGTTTGTCCTCCGCTTTTTCGCGTCCAACTAAAATGCCTTCCTTCGGCTGCCAGTCGCCTTTTGCCACACTCCAATCAGGTCCAAGCACGTTCTCAGAAAACGTCTCGGATTTAAGCTCCTTGCCAGCCTTCACCAATATCGGTGAAATTTCTGCATCTTTCGCCGCTTTGAGAGACGGGCAAAGCAATACAGAAAACATCGCAACAAAGCGGCTGGCACGTGAAAGAGACACGGAGGAAATATGGGGAACTATCATGGTGAAACAAACACCTCAGAAAGTGGAAAGTTGCGGTAGTTTCTAAAACAATTAGCGCCGCGCTGGCGCTCCCACCGCGACGCACCCCCGCTTAGGCTGACTCTCCATTCCTCGTTGTCCATCCGTTCAAGAGCTCCTCAGCCCGCTGCTCCACCAAATCCAATACATGTTCAAAATCCGGCGCCGCTCCGTAGTACGGGTCAGGCAGGGGGCCGTTTCCTAAAAAGAGACGAATCTTGTGGCGGTAAGCTTTTGGGCAAATGCGCATCAGATTCGCTACATTGGATTCATCGGCTGCCAAGATCAGATCAAAC
This sequence comes from Chthoniobacteraceae bacterium, assembly GCA_947448395.1. GTDB lineage: Bacteria > Verrucomicrobiota > Verrucomicrobiia > Chthoniobacterales > Chthoniobacteraceae > Chth-196. The sequence goes on along the minus strand of CANFNA010000001.1, from coordinate 39,216 downwards.
TCCGAGAAATCAGAGGCTTTAACCTTTCGCGCTCGGAGATGGGCAAGGTCATAACTTCGGCGTGCTGCATGCCCGATAGATCTGGGATCCGGAGGCGAGCCGTCATGATAATCTGCGGTCCCAGCAGAGTCGACGTGAAGGTCTAGTCCAGCGGCGGAAGCCTTGTATCGGAGGACTGCTTCCATGGTGGGCGAGCGACAAATATTCCCCAGACAAACCAAAAGGATGGTCCGTGGGATTAAATCCGCACTCATATACGTTTGAAAAAATCCCCCGCTGGCCTGCTTAGGAGCGCCACTCCAGACGGATTGGCTTTTCGTGCAGCGAGTGTCTTTTTTCCGTGTCAAACAGCGTGAGCGTACACCCAGTTTGGTCGATCACTGCAGCCGTCCAACCCGTAGGCTGCACTTCACTGAATCGATACGCGCAAGCGGGCAGATTAACAAGATGCAGACCACCGAGTTCGATGGTCTTCGCAACGTGGGTGTGTCCAAAAAAGAGCGCCTTCACTTGTTTCCGTTCGAGCAGGAGAGAGAGAAGCGGTTCTGTGTCGAGCAGTCCGGTTACCTTCCCCAATCCCGGCGGCTGCGGATTGTGGTGCACCATCACAAGTGCAGGCCGATCGGGTGAGCGTTTAAGCTGCTCATCCAACCACTTGAGCTGGTCATTTCCGATTTTGCCGGGTGTTTGGTTTGTCTCCTCTAACGAGTCCAAAAGATACCAATCGCAAAAACGTCCAGTGACTCGGGAAGAGAGTTTTTCCGCGATTACAGCCCGCTCGATCGCGCCGCTTTTCGCAGCAACACTCTCGGCTCCAAGGTAACTGTCCAGCCCACTCTTTAAATGCTCTCGGTGATCATGGTTTCCAAGTGTCACATGGATAGCAATGCCCTTGGCCGAGACTGGCTCCAAAAGACTGGCAAACGTCGCATAATCGGCGCTTTTGCCCTCAAGATAGGCGCAGTCACCATTCACCATAAGGCCTGAAAACGGCAGCTCCCGATGGGCGCTCAGTGCCTCGTTCAACGACTGTCGAAGGTGATCCGCCATGTTTATACCCCGAGCGTTCATCGCCACGTCGGCAACAATATGCGTGTCGGAAAACAAGGCCCAAGCCTCCTTTTTAACGCCCTCTTTCCCAGGCGTTTCGGCGATGGAATTTGCACAAAATTGTGCTGCTGCCGCTGCCCCCGTAGCCTGAAGAATGCGAGATAGCAGCGTCCGTCGCGTCAACGAGTAAGAGGGAATATGAAGTGGCATACAGGGACGAGTGCGCCAAGGCAGAGACTCGAAGTCAACGTGTCATTGCTGTGAAGGTGCGCTTGGGCAACAACGCCCTCGCCGAGCCATCTCAGAGAGCCCGACCTTCTTCCACGTCCATCAGGTCAAAGAAGACCACAATATCGTCACGGGTCCCAAGACCTGCTTCCTCCTTTTGTCTGGCCAGCCCCCCCGAAGCGCTATCGCGCCAACCACGTTTTCCCATGAAGGTGTTCCAAATCTCAATCTGCTCCGCGTCAGGCCTACGACCCCGCTTAAAGCACCAATCCAAGACTTCCTCGTCCGTCCCGCCTTCCAAAGTGCGCCGCGTGAGATCTTCATAACTCACTCCTAAGAATCGGCACACACGGTCATCAAAAGTACGTCCTCCTTCTATGGGACCTAGGTGATAGCCCTCGGGCAGACGACCTTCGCGCGCAAAATAACGAATCTTATCCAAAATGCGGCCAAAGACGACGATGCCGCCCACTTCACTGCGAGGAGAACGAAAGGGAAAATCCATGGCTGAGTTTTATGACCCGAAAACTCTCGCCGTCAAAGAGATCTCAGGCACCGGTTTCCCGCCCACCTCCGCGGCAATTCGAGCTAACCTAACCCCTCGTTTCCGCGAAAACGGAGTTCGCAGAGGCGTCTTTCTCGCTCTTACGCTATGCTACCACTCCATGGTCCCTCCAGCTGCCGATTCTCCGTCTCCCGCTGATCCGTTTCCAGATCCGGTCGCTCTAGCTCCACTTCCTCAAAAGGACGCCGTGGATCAGAGTTCATCGCAAATGCCGCCCCCGCTGCCTCGGCACCCAAAGGGGTCAGCCCAGAAAACACACCCTTTTTTGCAGGCTGTGGCAAATGGCTACCTGATCTGCTTTTGCCTGGAGGGTCTCCTCGAATTCGCTTCCCAGTTTCCCGCCATTACACAGGCGCTTCCGGCATTGGAGGCACTCAGTAAGTGGGCGGCGTTGTCGGTGACGATCGCGTTTATCACGCAAGTCCTGTTAATGAGCAGTTATCGGCACCTTCCGTGGCGGGAGTTATCCTTGGTTCTGCTCGTCACCTTCTGGTCTCGCTTCCTCTATCTGCCACTACCTGGACTTTTTGATTGGGAGAACATCGAGTTTTTAGGAGCCGGCCTCACCTTGGTGACAGCAGGCGTGACGATTGGAATGATCCGTCTGCACCGGGGAACACTTGGGATTCCCAAGCGCGCCTTTGAAGACGTGGAGTTCTCTTTGGGGCGAACCATGATCGCGTTCTTGTTTAAGTTGGGCGTCCTATTTCCCTTCGCTGTTCTCTATGTCGGCTGGTCGTGCAACGTCATGGTGAATTGGAGAACACATGGGTTTCTGCATCTGAATCTACAGAGCCTCAAAGCCGAGGCGCGCACCTACGAAAGGGATGGCAAGAAGGTCTATCTGCTACCCACGATGCACGTTGCCTCTCCGTCCTTTTACTCCAAACTAATGGAGGGGCTTCCCTCACAAAAATGCGTCCTTCTGCCCGAAGGAGTCTCGGATCGTAAGGGCCTTCTGAAAGCCCGATGGAGCTACGCCGGCCCAGCAAAGTCTGCGGGCCTCTCCGTTCAGCCTGACTTTTCACGCAAGACTCCAAATACAGAATTGCGCGTGTGTGACGCAGATATCTCCGAGTTTTCGGCATCAACCACCGAGATCCTCAACACGGTTGCCACCCACTTGCAGCGCTGGGGGGAAGGGGATCTCCTCGGTGCGCTAGATGGGTTGTCAAAATGCAATTTTCAGAAGAAAGATCTCAAACAATTACAGCAAGACGTTTTGGAGCTGCGCAATGCCAAGGTTCTCACGGCTATCCGAAAATCTCTGCCAACTTGTGATCATGTGCTGGTTCCCTGGGGCGCCCTCCACATGCCCGGTATTGAGGCAGCGCTTCTCAAGGAAGGCTTTCAGAGATCTGCCGGTCGAGAGATCGAAATGCTGGCATGGGGCGATGTGCTCAACCGCGTACGACAGGAAGTGGAGCCTTAGCAGACCTCACCACCGTGCCTCCAGACCTGCACAAAGAACTGCCCGTCGATGCACGTTTGCTCTCTCTGCTCAGAGCAGGCGACATGCTGCAAAGCGAATTGGCCCAGCAACTCGGCCTCACACCGAGGGAATTGGAGTCTTCCTTGGAAGCACTCCACTCGGCAGGTTTCGAAATAGAAATTCATCCCCTGCGTGGTCTGAACCTGCGATCGTCCCCAGACAAACTCATTGGGGATGACCTTCTTTCTCGCATGCAATGCCGATGGCTGCGAGAGATCACCGTTTTTCAAAGCACGACCTCAACCAATGATCTGGCCATGCAGCGGGGAATCAACGGTGCCGAGGGACCGTTAGCCATTCTCGCAGAGTCCCAAACCGCAGGAAGAGGACGCTTCGGGAGAAAATGGATGTCCGCGCCCGGTGAAGGCGTCTGGTTATCGGTGCTGGTTCGGCCTGAAATTCCTTTTTTGCACTGGTCTCGAATTACCTCCGCGGCCGGCCTCGCTGTTACACTTTGCTTGGAAAAACACCTCGGTCTTCAACCGGCCGTAAAATGGCCAAATGATGTTCTCCTGGACGGAAAGAAGGTGTGCGGCGTTTTAGTTGAAACTGCACACGTCTCTGGATCGCCATTCGCAGTGCTCGGAATCGGCATTAACGCCAACCAGAGCTGCTTTCCCGATGAGCTTCGTGACCGTGCCACTTCCCTCAAAATTGCCCTGAACAGAAACGTGGACCGCCCGGCTTTCGCGGCGGCACTCCTGGATGAGCTCGAGCGGTCGTTGTCCCTAGTTGGGGACTCTTTTCCACAAATTCTTCGAGAACTCGAGAAACGCAGCTGCGTTATTAACCGTCGGATTGACGTGCATTCTCTTATTGGGCGAGTTTCTGGGACCGTTGTGGGATTTGACGAGGAGGGGCATCTTCAAATGCTTCTCGACGATGGATCGCTGCAAATGTTCTCTGCAGGCGAAGTCACGCTCAACGGAAACACCCCGTCCACGGCTGCGTGATTTCCAGACTTTTTCATTCCTCCCGAGTCCAGAAAGGAACAGGGAAGCCGCCGGTAGTAAAAATCTAGGGCAACTATGGGCCTCTTTGCGGTTCTCCCTTGCTGCGAGACACAGCTCATGCCCTCTTTAGAGAACCATGAGTTCGCTCGTCTTTCTTGGAATTGGATTGTTAGTGCTCCTTGCCAACCTGTCGCTCTGCGCAGCGCTATCGCCGTCTCTCCCCTCAACCTCATATGGTCCCGGAGAAAGAATGCGCGCGGTCTGGCGGGTCTTTTTTCTAGCGATAGTGCAAATTGGCGCGTGGGCGCTCCTTTTGTTCCAAGCCGGTCTGGTAGACACGCCCGAAGCGGCCCTAGAGGAGGCTCTGTCTTCTTTCACCCTGATGGGCTCGTCTCTGGTGGGGGGGAACTTAGATGGCGCATGGAACTCTCTACCGACATTCATTGCGCTAAATGGAATGCTCTTCATTCCAGTGAGCTTGTTCGCCTGCGTCTCACCGAAAATCACGGTCCATCACCATCAAGCACCTCAGTCCACTCCCGACAAAGAGACTACACCCGAGTCCCTTGAAGCGCCCCCGTCTCTCCCCAAAACTCTTCAACATTCAGTCTCTTCAGCCTCCACTACCCAACACACCCTCTCTAACCAGCAGCCGGCAACAACACACACACCAGAAGTGACTTCCTCTGCTTCCCAGGCTGCCGCTCCCAGCACTGCCGCAGCTTCAGCTCCAACTAGACCGCTTTCCGCTCCCGGAACTGCTCCGGCAAGAGCGGCCCAAGAAACAGTCCCTAAGCAGACCTTACACTCCCCAAAAACGAACGAGCCATTCCGTGGTAGCCTGCCACCGCTTCAAATTCCAACGGAGATTGAAATACCAGCCGGAATCCCAGAGGCCGCCGTTGAACGGGTCGGACCGCCCCCCCCCCCTATCCGGTTCCATTCATAATTTTGCTCTCAACGTCCGGATTTTTTATGCGCCTTCCTTGTCTGGGTCACCAATAGACTCTTGAAGACCGCCGCACTCGGAGAAGGCGGCTGTCCGGATTTTTGCAGCGTGGCCACCCGGCGTTTGGGAACCTCGCCCGATAGCCGAATGACGGCACACTTTCCTTTCGCATTCCGCGTAGCCAGCTCCGGCAAAAGCGCGATTCCCAATCCCGAATCTACGAGGGATCGGATCGTCTCCAGTTCACTACTCTCACAAGCGATTCGCGGTTCAAACCCAGCGGCTCGACAGGCCGCTTGTGCCGTATCTCGGGCTCGACCACGATAAAACACAAAACTCTCCCCAGCGACCTCCGCCAATAGCACACGGCGGCGTCCTGCCAGCCCATGACCATGCGAAACCAATAGAACAAACGGCTCCGCAAATAACTCCGTCTCCTCAAAACGCCCCCCAACAGCCGGCATTTGAACCACTCCCAAATCCACCCGCCCAAGTTCCACCCACTGGGCGACGCTCTCGGAAGTTCCCTCGAGCAAAGAAAGTTCCACAGCCGGATACTGACGCCGGAACTCCGCAATGACTCCAGGCAAGACACAAGCACTCACCGACGGGATCGCCCCAATCACTAGGCGACCACCACGCAGCATCTCAACATCCGACACCGCTCGCCGCGCAGTCTGTGCCTGAGTAATCAGGATCTCTGCGTGCCCTCGCAAAGCTTCACCGGCAGCGGTCAATGTAGTTTCCCGACGCGATCGATGAAACAAAACGGCTCCCAGATCCAACTCCAACTTTCTCATCTGCTCACTGAGAGCAGCCTGCGCCAAGTGAAGTTTTTCCGCTGCACGCGTGAAACTACGCTGCCTCGCAGCTTCCAAGAAATATTCCAATTGATATAAATCCATCGGTTTTTCCGAAGGCTAGCGCCGGAAAGACATGTTTTACCAGCGCGTTTACATTCGCTAAGCTCCTGAGCGTTATGAACAGACTCTGCGTGCATACCATCACCACCAAACCCCTTTCCCTTGAGCAGTGTCTGTTGGAATATCCCAAGCACGGCGTGGAAGGCATCACCATTTGGCGCCAAACGCTGGAGGGACGCAACTGCACATCGGTTGCCCGTCAGGTTAAAGAGGAAGGCTTGCAGCTCGTGAGCTTGTGTCGGGGTGGGTTTTTCCCTCACACCACAGTCGCAGGTCGGCAAGCTGCCATAGACGACAATCTTCGGGCTATCGGCCAAGCGCACTCCCTTGGAGCGCCAATCATCGTGCTCGTTTGCGGAGCATTTCCTGGGCAGTCCTTGGCTGAGTCACGAAAACAAATCACCGACGGCATCGCTGCAGTCCTCCCAATAGCGGAGCAGGCTGGCGTCAAACTTTCCGTTGAGCCACTCCACCCAATGTATGCGGACACCAGAAGTGCCGTGAACACCATGCGCCAAGCCAACGAGATCTGCGATGCCCTAGGGTCTCCTGCCTCGGTGGGAATTGCTCTCGATGTCTACCACGTCTGGTGGGACCCCGAGCTTCAGCAACAGATCCAACACTCCGCCTCCTTAAACCGTTTACACGCCCTCCATATCTGCGATTGGCGAGTCCCTACTACCGATCTCCTCAATGATCGGGGCCTGATGGGGGAAGGGTGCATCCCCGTCCGTGAAATCAGTGAGTGGGTTGATGCCGCAGGTTTCGAAGGTTACCGCGAGGTGGAAATTTTTTCAGACCGCTGGTGGAACACTGACCAGACCGTCTTCCTCGATCAGATCGCAAAAAGCTATGAGCGCGTCTACTCGGCAGAGGCCTTGGGTAGCAATTCGCATTCGAGTCACCACGTCCGTCACTAAAACCAATTCCAAACCTGACTATTATGAAAACCCAACGCATCGGCATTATCATGAATGGCGTCACTGGACGCATGGGCACCAACCAACACTTGATCCGTTCCATCAAGGCCATCCGCGATCAGGGCGGAGTCCGTGTCGGCGACGATCTCGTGCTCATGCCAGACCCCATTCTTACGGGACGAAATCACGATAAACTGCGCATCCTTGCGGAGCGAACTGGGATCACCCGTTACACGACCGATTTGGACGCCGCGCTGGCGAATCCGGCCGATGAGATTTTTTTTGATGCCAGCGGGACCCTTCAACGTGCGGGTTTTGTTGAGAAGGCGGTGAAGGCTCGGAAGGCGATTTATTGCGAAAAGCCAACAGCCGTTGAATCCGCCGAGGCATTGCGGCTCGCCAAGCTTTGTGAAGATGCTGGGCTCAAAAATGGGGTGGTTCAGGACAAACTCTGGCTGACAGGAATCCGCAAATTCCAACTTTTGAAGGATCAAGGGTTCTTCGGTCAAATCCTCAGCGTTCGTGGAGAGTTCGGTTATTGGGTGTTCACCGGTGAGAATGCAGACCAACCTGCGCAACGTCCCTCGTGGAATTATCGTAAGGAAGACGGCGGCGGGATCATCGTCGACATGCTTTGCCACTGGCGCTACGTGATCGACAACCTATTCGGTAAGGTGAAGGCCGTCAGTTGCCTCGGAGCCACGCATCTCCCGAAACGCTTGGATGAGCATGGGGTACCGTACGCCTGCACGAGTGACGATTCCTGCTACGCCACCTTTGAGTGCGAAAACGGGGTCGTGTGTCAGTTCAACAGCTCATGGACCGTCCGCGTCCGCAGGGATGATCTTTTGACCATGCAGGTCGATGGCACCCACGGGAGTGCGATCGTGGGCCTTCGCAAGTGCTGGGTTCAGAGTTTAGGAACCACGCCACGCCCAACTTGGAATCCTGATATCGACCAACCCATCAACTTCTTCAATGGTTGGCAGGAGGTCCCCGACTGTTCCAACTATGACAATGCATTCAAAATTCAGTGGGAGGCGTTCTTGAAGCACGTCGCCTTGGATACCCCTTTCCCGTGGACCCTTCGCGAAGGCGCCAAAGGCGTGCAACTCGCAGAACTGGGACTCAAGAGTTGGGAGCAACGTCAATGGCTGCCTGTGGAGGATCTCGTCTGATGAACCCTCTCATTTCAGACCCTTCACAGCTCACTCCTGCTACAACGTGGCAGCAGACCAAATGGGCATGGACGTGCGAGGAATCTCTCGCAGATCATCACACTAAGGCTCGGTTATGCTCGGCTGTATTGCTTCCTTTCCAAAACGGAAAACCCGATTGGAAGAGTTTCATTGCGAGCATCCACTGGATGCAATCGGCAGCGGATTATTATGGGGTTGAATTTGTCCCAGTGCTGAACGCCGACACCGGCTACATTTTCAATCTGGATGACGCCTTGTACACAGAGGTTTTAAAGCAGTTCCGGACGGCCTTTCCTGCATCCAAATTTATTGCTGGTATCACCGCCAGAGGCGCCGATTCAGATACAAGATTTCTCGCAGAGCGTTATCGGCCGCTGCTTGATATCGTACAGCAACACGACCATTGCGAAGTGATGATCATGACTTCGCGTTGGCTTAACAGTCTGGATCCAGAGCGGCGGCGCGACGGGTACTTCGAAATTGCCGAATGGCTGGTCCGGCCGGGAATCGTTCATGCATTGGAACCTTCGTTCGTTCCGTGGGCGACCCCGTATGAACCATGGCTTCTGTGGCAGTTAGCCCAACATCCGAAATTTGTGGGAGGCAAAATCAGCACACTCGACGAACCTCACTTCTTGTATTGGGCGGCCATGTGCAAAGACCTGAAACTCGATTTTCAGCCTCATAGCGGAGACGATTTTGGCATCGCAACGGCAATCAAAACAGGTCTGCCTCTCCTTATTGGCGCGGCAAGTAGTGCAGCCCCTCTCATCTGCGCTGCGAAAGACATGTGGCTGTCTGACGACGTGCCACAGAAACGCTTTCCAACAGGAACAGGAACCTTTGACACGCGCGTTTACAAACTGTTCGAGGCCTTTCAGTCCCTGGAGGATCAGGTGTTCCGACTGGATGCGCGAGGGAGTGCGGCAGCGTACAAGCACAGCACCGCTCATCTCCTCCACCAAATGGGTGTCATCGCCTCTGCCGAGTCTCATCCAGACTGCTCGGATCTTCGAAGCGGAGATGAGGCAGAAAGGATGCGCGAGGCGTTGCTGCGTTCCAAGAGAATCGCACATCGTCTGGCCATTCCCGGATTCCCGCCACCAGAATCCTAAAGAGACCGGCCCACGTTCATCATCTGGGTCTCCTGTTTTCGGAAGAGGTCGACTTTTCTGGGGAACTGCGACCTAGAAGATGGCGGATATCCAAGCCGAAATACGCCAGACAGTTGAGGAGGAGCACTGTTGCTGCAGCTTCGTCTAAATTTCCAATGAATGGGATGTTGTCTGGGATGATTTCAAAAATGCCAGCGCCTGGATTAATGAGGTAAACGCCGGCAATCACCCCAAGGATAACGACCAGTAAAGACTTCAAGTAGCGCATAAAAACACCCCGTCCTTTCGACAGCCTGCTATTTCGTTCGGAGATTCATCCGCGTGACGGTCTCCGGAGGAACTGCGTGACCCACCTCGTCCACTGGAGAGGTGTAGAGGTAGCGCCACACTTCGTCCTGAACATAGTTTCCTGAAGCATCCCGAGGAGAATTCTTTGCATTCGGCGTCACATAACTGTGAGCCTTTTTGTCATCCCCCTTAACATCGGCCGACGTAATGAGTCTTCGAGAATGCCCGAAAGGCGCCTTGGCCTCGTCCGTATTCACGATCGGACCAAATTGGTTCAATCCCAGAAGGAGCCAAGACCTCGGATAATGGTCTGCAGACCATCCTCCATCGAGCGTGTGACTATATCCGAAAAAGCGGTTTTTCGGGGTGGCTGAAGGAAGCCCTTGCCACGATTCGTACTGGTCACGAGGACCACACAGCATCACACATCGAGCGACTTTTTGATGAATCGCAAAGCGGGCTGAAGACGTGGCGCCATGGGAAGCGCCGGAAACGATGACCTTCTCCCAATCTAGACCTTTGCCATCCGGCGTCAGAAAATAATCCCACCGCGCCTCCGGATTCTTCTTCGCCAGCCATTTTACAAACTCGAACGCTCGTTCCTGCATCGAGTCTGGAACCGGTATATCCACCGCCTCGCTGGCATTCACCCCCGAGGTGGCTTCGAGTCGAATATTGCCCAGATACTGCTCATCTGCCGGCGCTGGTTCCTTGTTTAACTTTGAAAACCAGCCGTTTGCATAGCTCACCTGAATGGCGTGTAGCCCGTAACTATTAAGCCTCTCAAACAGCGCCGCATTATAACCCATCAACCAGACAACTAACTGTCCTCGAGGCGCCACTCTTGTGTCCACACTGGCATGTTCCGTGTCCGTCGGCTTTCCATCCTTGGTAAAGTCAAATTGGATCTCTGGGTGAGGTTTGGCTCTTGCGTCTATCTCGCTAGCACGGGCGCTAAAGTCGTGCACTTTGGGTGTCGGATCGCGAAAGGCTAGTCCTTGCAGTCCGGGCGCTGCCGCATCGCACGTTAATGTCGAGACGAAGAGGAGCAAGAACGCGAAGGAAGGAAGGTGCTGGATTCTCATAGGGGGCGATTCCTGTATAGTTTCGGCGGAAGCAGAGGCAAGGCGCGATGCGCAGCTGATGATCGGCCCCGTCCGCAGGATTTTAACACCCTCATGGCTTGTTTTTGTGGCGTCGGACTCGCGCGGGCCACACACTGCGCCCTCTCCTTCCCCCGATTGATGCTTGATCAATTCCTCGATCTTCTGAAGACCCATGGTTTCTGGCTGGCCTTTCTTTGGGCTACCATCGACACCGACTTCATATTTTTGATCTTGGGCGCCCTTGGACATGCGGGGAGCGTCCACCTCGGCTCCTGTTTGCCCGCAGCGATGCTTGGCGCCATTATGCATGACACGGTACTTTTCTACGTGGTTCATCAGCGCGCGGACTGGGTTCGGTCGCGTCCGTCCTATCAGAAAGTGGCAAATCGTGTAGAGGCCCTTTCAAAAAAGGCCGGCTACTGGCAACTGGCCCTTTGTCGGCCTCTTTATGGCACGCGATATCCAACACTCATTTTTTGGGGACTCCAAAAGCTATCCCTCTTACGGTTTTGGCTCGCTGATCTCACTGGTTTGATTCCATGGGCACTCTTGCTGGCGTGCCTCGGATACGTCTTTGATGACCGTCTTGAGGCTCTAAAACATAATGTCGTTCTTGCGCAACGTCTCTTGCTTGCGGCTTTCGTTTTGGGAATCACGGTTTGGGTTTTCGTTTCCAAAATGCGCAAAAAAACCTCTCACCGAACAAACTCTTCCCACCCAGGGAACCCTGCATGAGGAATCACCATGCTGACGGATCTGAAAGTCGGCCATTTCCGTTGTTTCGAGTCTTTCACCGCTCGATTCGAACCGGGCCTTAACCTCATTATCGGCCCGAATGCGCGCGGCAAAACCTCTCTTTTGGAGGCTTCTTGTGTCTTGCTTCGCCTCCAATCCCCTCGCTCTTCGCGTCTTGGGGAGCTGATTCAACATGAAACGCGAGGCCTCCTCGTCGACGGCCACTATGGCGGCCGGCATCTCCAGTTTTATTATAGCCCGTCTCGAAAGAAGCTCGCTCTCGATTCCGTAGAACAACGCTCTGCTACCGAATACCTACAGTCAGCTCGCGTCATCTGGTTTTCCAATACCGACATCGAACTCATTCGCGGTGGGAGCGACTTGCGGCGCCGCTACCTCGACTTCGTCGCGGTCCAATCTTACCCCGAGTATCGTCAAGCCTTGCTCGATTACACCCGCGCCTTACGTGCTAGGAATCTCCTCCTCAAATCGGCCGCGCCGCGCTGGAAGGAAATCACCGCCTTCGATGCCCCGCTAATCGCCGCCGGCGAAGTGCTGACTGCCATTCGGCAGGAAATAACAACGTCTCTTCGCCCCCTAGTTCAACTTGCCCACACCTCGATTAGCGGAGGCTATGAGAAGGTTGATGCGACGTTCTCATCCGGCACAGATGCTAATTTTCCGGCCACGCTTTTCGCGGCACGAGCTGAAGATGCGCGGCTTCGTCAAACCACGGTCGGCCCGCATCGGGATGATTGGGACCTTTTGCTAGCGGGCCATCCAGCGACTCTGGGATCCGAGGGCCAGCAGCGAACGCTAGCACTGGCCCTAAGACTGGCAGCCGCCCGCTTCCTTGAGGCGCACTTTGGAGCGCCTCCACTGCTCCTTCTGGATGATATTTTCGGCGAACTCGATTTACATCGTCGAACAGCCCTGTTGCGCGAATTGCCCGCCACCGCACAACAAATTATCACCACAACGCAACTTGAATGGCTCCCTGCCGGAATCTCTGCGCACGTACTCAGACTCGGAGGCGAGGTTGCGGCTAATTAGCGATTCTGGCATCAATGGAAGGCATGATGCGGGTATTTCAGATCGATCTACAGTTGCCACTCGAAGATTCCCGCTCTTGGACCGCCGAAGCAGGGATCTATGTGGCAGGGGCCGCTCACGATTGCGACTGGAACATCCCATCAGATTCCGTAGCTCCCAGACACGCGCGTCTCTGCTTGGAGAGCGGACGGATTCTTGTCGAGGATCTCGCAAGCCAAACCGGCACGTTGGTGAATGGCTATGACATTAGCGACCAGGTTGAGGTTCCCTATCCCGCAACCATCCATCTCGGTCCGGCTATTCTCTCCATCAAAGAGGTCACCTCGCAACCGGAGAACTCCGAGGGCTCTGAGAAGAAATCCAAAAATTTGTTCGGGCTCACTTTTCTAGGAAGTACGGCCGCTAACTTTTTGCACTCGGATTCTTCCTCGAATCCTTCAGCTCGGTTTGTGCGGAACGCTGGAACACATGTTCACTACGCCCTGGAAAAGGAGATTGCGGCCGGAGGAATGGGACTGATTTACCGCGGAGAAGACGCTCACTTGGACCGCGAGGTTGCAGTCAAGGTCAGCCGCTCAGCCGAAGGCATGGATCCGAGATTTGTGAAGGAAGCCAAGGTCCTGGCACACCTTGCGCATCCGAACATAGTACCCATTCATGCCATGGGCTGCGACGAAGACGGGTTCCCATTTTACAGCATGAAGTTGGTTAAGGGACGGAGTTTGCAGGATATTCTAGACGGCCTACGCGAAGGTGATCCGGAAACGAGGCGGGCTTTCCGTTTGCCGCGCCTTCTGTCGATTTTTCAAAAGGTGTGTGACGGAATGGCTTTCGCGCATTCGAAGGGAATTTTGCATCGCGACCTCAAACCAGACAACGTGATGGTTGGAGAATTCGGGGAGGTGTTGGTCATGGATTGGGGACTCGCGAAATTTATCGCGGAAAAGGAGGACGCCGGCGCTCCCCCGGCGTTGAAATCGTTCGTTTCCATCGAAAAGAAGCCGGCCGCTGATTTTGGAACCACCATGGACGGCGAGGTCATGGGGACACCGCAGTTTATGTCGCCAGAACAAGCTCAGGGACGCGTCGCTGAACTCGATTCCCGCTCTGACATTTATTCATTGGGTGGAATTTTATTCTCTATTCTAACGCTCCGCCCTCCCGTTGAAGCAGAAACACTCGAGGAATTGCTCACGAAGGTTCGTACAGGCGTCCTCACGTCCATGGAACCATGGCGAGCCACAACAAAGACTAACGAAGGAAGATCCCTCGAGCCATGGCCAAGGAACACTGGGATTCCCGATGCGCTCCAAGCGGTAACGCGCAAAGCCATGTCGCTGGACCGCGAACTGCGGTATGGGCGCGTTGAAGAACTTGAAGAGGAAATCGACGCGTACCTGTCTGGGCATGCAACGGAAGCGGAGGAAGCCGGCCCGATGAGGCAGTTATATCTGATGATGAAACGACACAAGGTAGCGTCGACAACCCTGGCCTTGGCGATCATCGGAACTATCGCTTTCACTTTGCGTCTGATTGCAAGCGAGCGAGCCGCGGAAGCGAGCGCGCAGAGAGCGCTCCAAGAAAAACAACGCGCTAGAGAAACAGCCACCGTGGCGCATATCGCTCTGGCTGAGGCCGCAGAGCGCGATTCGGACGGTGAGGAAATGCAAAGAATCTTAGCAGAGGTTCCGGAAGATCTCCGCGACCAAAAGTGGGAGTACCTCAGCAAGAAGCTGAACTCGGCGGATTTAAACGTCGTTGCGAAAGACGGACTGCCTTGGATGGCCATCACTCCAGATCCAAAAAATCCGGGCAAATTCATCACTCTCCAGCCGAATGGGTGGATCCGAAGCCTCGATCTGAAGACCGGACACATCGCGGATTTATGGAAGGTGAATCCGACCGGTATGGTGGATGTCCTCGCGGTCTCGAAAGATGGTTCCAAACTGGCTCTCGTTCACAACAGTCGCGAAGTCAAACGGGTCCAGTCCTCTCGAATCGAGGTCTTTCAGATCTCCACTGAAAAGAAACTATGCGAAATTACGCTCCCGCCGAGCGGCGCATTTCGCCTGCTCTTCAGCCCAGATGGAACGTCATTGCTTTGCGAGAGTAGAACTGCGGATCACGGATTGCAGAGGTTTCAGGTCTGGGCCGTTCCCAGCGGACAACTTCTTTGGGAACGAGACCCTTCGGGAACGTTGCTTGGAGAGTTTTCCGAAGATGGAAAAGCGATGCGTGTGCTTTCGGATCGGGAGGGAGTTCTGGAGTTAGATGCGCGCTCCGGACAATTAGTGAAGTCCTTGGGGAAGGTTCCGTTTCCTGCCGGCAGTATTTCCTCCGCGGCGAACTGGCTTTTTGCGGCATCACCCAACTGGACCGGTGCATTTATTTTCCAAAATAGTCCGGCGAAATTTTTGCGAAAATTTGATCCCGCCACTGGCAAGCTGATGTTTGAAAATCGAATGCTAGAAGCAAAAGGGTTAGGGTACCTCCAAGGGACTGGGACCCTAGTGTCGCTGGCCTCTCGTTCAGATCGCTGTGTCCTCCTGCAATACTGGCACGGACAAAGCGGCATGCTCCTCAAAACCATCCCGATTCTCGGAGGGTTGAAAGGCGGTTGGAAGCTGGCCGTGCATCCCAACACCGACGATGTCGCGGTCATCAATGGAAGCAGCCTTCGTGTGTGGCATTTCAATTTTTCTAAGCCGGAGCAAACCTTCACCAGTATCGGTTCGCAGTTTGCCTTCCTGAGCACCTCTGGAAGGATCGCACGCTTCTCGAAAAAGGAGGATACATGGTTATTAGACTCCCTCCAAATTGGCTCTGCAGAATTCGATAAGAAGCCCATTCAATCACTTGGGTTTCCCGCCCAGTACAGCCCCCTCATTTGTAAAAATCAGGTTGGCGACCAGGTAGCTGTCTTCGGGAAACCAACGCGCATTTATCGCGTGAAGCAAGGAGCACTCTCTGAAACTCTCAAAGCCGAAATATCCGTCACAGGACGTCACTTCCAGCTCAGCCCTTCAGGTGATGCTCTTTGGAACGGAGATGCCATCTACGACACCGCGTCCGGAGCGCCTATCTGCAGGATGCAACGCACCGACGTCGAATTTCCGCCGGTTGGAATGGGCGCTTCTCGATGGCTCGACAATGGAAGAGTTGCGGAGATTGCGATGCTAAAGGCCGATTGGCCGGGCGCCCCCGAGGACGCCATGGAACGCGGCATTGTGGTTTGGGACGCGCGAACCGGAGAGCGGATATTCACATTGGATACTCCTGATGCCTTTGCCATTGAGGCTTCCCCAGACGGACAACAGCTAGCAGAAGCAGGAAATGACCAGCGAATCCGCATCCGCAATTCTTGGACGCTGGAGATCGAGCAAGAGTTTCGAGCCCACGACGGTCCTGTCACCGCTCTCGCGTGGCACCCAAAAAAGCCGTTTTTAGTCACCGCATCCGAAGATCTGACCGTTCGCATTTGGGACCTGGGTACAGGTCGTATGCTCGAAGAATTGAGAGGCTTCGCTTCCCAACCTGAAAATCATCCTGAGGTACTCTCTATCAGCCCGGATGGTACCACTCTGATTGTTCAGTCGGGCCCAACCATGGGCGTGTACCATCCAAAGACATTTCGGCCCCCCTCTCAAAAGCCAGCCTCTAAAAAGTCGTCATAACTCACACTATGCGGGCCGTAAAACGTCCTAATAATTCTTCCTGGAACCACTCTTACATACGCCGCCCAGCCTTCTTGTAGAAACTCTCCCGATGTCCAAAATCTCCACGATCCCAAACGCTATTTTTTTGAGCTCTCTCTCGCTGGCTCTCGCATCATCAGTCCCTCCGGTCTATTCCGCCGATAACTCGAAGTCCAAGGAGACTCCGGCAGCACCACCTGCATCCCTTCTTGTTTCGCCTGAAGCGGGAGACCCTGTCAGCGTCCCAACCAATCTGTTTTCTGTCCCTGAGGGACTAGAGGTGACTGTCTGGGCGCAGTCTCCAAATCTCTACAATCCCACCAATATCGACTTTGATGAAAAAGGCCGGCTTTGGGTGGCGGAGGGTGTGAACTACCGCAAAGCCGCCGGTCGGAGACCGGAGGGCGATAGGATCGTAGTCTTGCAGGACTCCACTGGAAGTGGGAAGGCAGACAAACACACTGTCTTTTTCCAAGATCCCTCGCTCCAGTCGCCCTTGGGCGTGGGTGTCTTTGGACACCAGATCGTGGTCTCCCAGCCCCCAGACATGATTGTCTTCACCGACGTCAACGGTGACGGCATCTTTGATCCGGCCACCGACAAGAAGGAGATCCTACTCACCGGATTCGGCGGACTCCAACACGACCACAGCCTTCACAGCGTCACGGGAGGCCCCGATGGAAAGTGGTATTGGAATCAGGGCAATACTGGCGCGCAGTTCACAGACCGCTCAGGTCGGACATTCCGGATGGGCAGTCCTTATATGATGCAGGAGATCGCGGGGCAGAAAAGTGATGATGGTCACGTATGGATCGGAGGGTTTTCAGCACGCATGAATCCAGATGGAACAAACGTTTCCATTATTGGTCACAACTTCCGCAATAGCTACGAACAGACCATCAATTCTTTAGGGGATGTCTATCAGAGCGATAACGACGACCCACCAGCCTGCCGCGTGAGCGCTATGATGGAAGGGGGTAATGCTGGGTTCGCATCACTTGACGGAAAGCGGGCTTGGAAAGCCGACCGTCGACCCGGTCAGAGCGTCCCGATTGCAGAGTGGCGTCAAGAAGACCCAGGGTCCATGCCTGTTGGAGATGTGTATGGAGGTGGCTCACCCACGGGCGTTGCGTTCTACGAAAATGGCGCCCTCGGCAATCAGTGGCAGGGAATGCTTCTCGCGTGCGAAGCAGGGAAAAATGTCATCTACGGCTATTTCCCAAAAGCGGATGGCGCCGGATGGAAGCTCGAGCGCTTCGATTTCCTAACCTCCAATAAAGAAAAGCAATTTGCAGGCTCTGACTTTCTGGGAGGTAAACCGTCCATTGAGTTGAAAACCTTTTTCCGTCCCAGCGATGTGGTCGTGGGACCTGATGGCGCGTTGTATGTGGCGGACTGGTTCGATGCCCGCGTGGGCGGGCACCAAACCTTGGATAATCATTGGACTGGGACGATTTACCGGATCGCTCCAAAAGGATTTAAATCCAAAATCCCAACGATCGATCTCAATACGACCGAGGGCCAAATCACGGCGCTCAAAAGTCCGGCCAACAACGTTCGCTGGAGTGGGTTCTCCCGCCTCAAAGCGCAGGGTGCAAAAGCGGTTCCTGCCGTTGTGGAAGTTCTCAAGGATCCAAACCCCTACTTGTCCGCGAGAGCCATCTGGCTTCTGGCTCAAATGGGCCAGACGGGGCGTGACCACATCACACCGCTTCTCGAGTCCAAGGACGCCGGTAAGCGACTGGTTGCTTATCGTGCGCTGCGACACGCCGGCGAAGACCTGTTGAAACTCGCCACGAAAATGGTTGATGACCCTGTCGCCTCGGTTCGCCGCGAGGTGGCCTTGAGTCTCCGCAATGTACCCGCAGACAAAAGCCTCCCGCTACTCGTTAAAATCGCGAAACAGTATGACGGGAAAGACCGCGCCTATCTCGAAGCTTTCGGGTTGGGCTGTGAAGGGAAGGAGAGTGCAGTCTATGTTGAACTGAGCAAAAGCATGGGCACTTCCTCGGACCTTTGGACGGACGCTTTCGCCGGGATTGCTTGGAGACTTCACCCAGAGGAATCTGTCGCAGGAATTCAGGCGCAGATTGCGTCGACGAAAACCAATCCTCTTCAGCGCAAAATGCTGATCACCGCCCTTGGTTTTATTCCCTCTGAGTCCGCTGCCAACGCCATGTTGCAGGTTGCAGCCGAGCAAGGGTTGCCTGGCAAGGAATCAGCGGTGTGGTGGCTACTACACAACAACCAATCTCTCTGGTCTCAACACGGACTGGCTAACAAGTTAAAGGCCTCCGGCGTCTATGATCCGGAAACCATTCAGCTCGTCTCCTCTGAACCTCCTCCCTCGCCCAAAGATGCGCCAACCCTTCCAAGTCCGGCTGAAATTGCGAAACTTCAGGGGGATGTCGGTCGCGGGAAAAGCGCTGGATCGCTCTGCTTCATGTGTCACAGAATTGGAGATCAGGGGATCGAGTTTGGGCCGGATCTCACCGCTTTTGCCTCACAGCAAACCAAGGAAGTCATCGCACAGGCGATTTCCATGCCGAGTGCCGATATTTCGCACGGATACGAAGGCTCCATCGTCAAAACCAAGGACGGAAAGATCATTTACGGCATGATCGTTTCGAACGGCGATCCACTGATGATTCAATGCGTCGGCGGTGTCCAACAAACGGTTCCCAAAGCAAAGATCGCATCCGTCGTCCCAATGAAGGGCCAATCACTGATGTACGAACCCTCACAACTCGGTCTCGATGCCCAAAAAATTGCGGACATCCTGGCTTGGCTAAAGAGCCTGCCTCAATCTGGAGCTGTGCGTTAAGGATTTGCTCAAGCTGAAAACCGACACCGTCGCGATGTTGGCAGGAGTTTTTGTAGGGCCTTGGGCTTTGTCTAACAAGTCAACGCCCTCCAGACTAGTTGTACTTTGTCCCTACCTCGCAATCATAGAAGCCTGAAAACGAAGCACTTGAGGAGTCTGTTTAAGCTTTCGACTATCAGATATTTGGAGGTTTTGAAGCTTAGGCATTGTATTCGCTATCACGGCTAAGATGGGGTAACGATAGTTCCGAAATATCGTCCACCCATGTCAGAAAAATCCCAATACGGCGCCAAGGGCATCGGTTTCAAAATCGTGGTCAGCGGTTTGTTGATCGCCCTGATTCCTCTCCTCGTCTGCAGTTTCATCGCCATTCAGAAGTCCTACTCCCAGCGTGAACACGCCGAGGGAGAGGAACTCGCAGGCGCTACGGAACAGGTCGCAGACAAAATCGACCGTCTTCTATTCGAACGCTACGGCGATGTTCAGGCATTTGTCTTCCATCCAGGCGCCGCAGAATCGCCAGAGGCCGCAACCAAAGCCGCTAATTTTTACACCAAGTCCTACGGATACTACGACTTGATGATCATCGCGGATGCCAGCGGCAAAATCATCGCTGCAAATAACCAAGACCCAGAGGGACGCCCCTTCGATACGGCCTCGATCATCGGCACCAGTGTCAAAGGAGAGCCTTGGTTTGAAGACTGTATCAGCGGCAAAATCAAAGACGCAGAAAGCTATGCCGGCGATCTCGCAGCCGATGCCAACCTCTCAAAGATCATGAAGTCCCAAGGGCTTTCCCTGAACTTTTCCGCACCTGTCGTAGACGCCTCAGGCAAACCCATCCGCGTTTGGAGTAATCGCGTTTCTTGGGAGCGATCCATTCGCGAGGTGCTCGGCGGCTTGGATAAAACCCTCAAAGCAAAGAGTCAAGGCGCAGCAATTTCCATCATCTCCAGCTCCGGCAAAGTTCTCGAAGAGTTCCCAAAGTCGGCCGTCGGCACCCCCGCAGGCCCCGCAGCATTCCCAACATCTAAATTCACCGGAACCAAGGGCTTTTTCACGGAAACCCTCCCGTCCGGCGAAAAGCAGATCATTGCCTATTCTAAATTTCCCGGCTTCAGCTCCTACAAAGGTCATGCCTGGCACCTCGTGATCCGCGAGTCGCTTTCGGAGGCGATGAATGAACCCCGGCAACTTCGCAATCTCTACTTCATGCTGATTGGCATCTCCGCAATCGGCATCTGCTTAGCAACTTCACAGATTGTTTCGCGTCTTCTCATTACTCCTTTGGGGGACATCACCGATAAGACCTCGCGTCTCACAAAAGGGGATTCGTCTTTCGACCTTCCCGAAACCAACCGGACCGATGAGCTTGGCGAACTAGCTCGCGCCCTCGAGATTTTCCGGCGCAATGCGGGCAAGATCCGATCGATGACGACTCAGACGGCCTTGTCCGTCGATGAAGCAAGCACCGCCATCAGCCAAATCTCGGATGGAGCAAGACTACAAACCAATCAGCTTAATCAAATTTCCTCTGCGCTCGGCGAATCCTTCGGAGCCATCAAGTTAGTAACCCAAAACGCGACATCCGGACGCCAAAAGGCGGAGAACGCATCCATCTCGGTTGAGAAAGGAAAGTCCGCGGTGAGCGAGTTGACCCCGATTGTGGAGGCCATCGCCCAGAATAGCCGGAAAATCAACCAGATCACTCAAGTGATCGCTCAGATTGCAAATCGGACGCACATCCTGTCTCTCAACGCTGCGATCGAAGCGGCACGGGCTGGCGAACACGGTAAAGGGTTTGTGGTGGTGGCTCAGGAAGTCGGAAAACTCGCCGAGAGTTCCGCGCAAAACGCACGCCAAATTGCGGATATCGTAGAGCAAGCCGCCGCAGACTCCCAACGCGGCATGGAGGCCACAGAAACTGTTGGCGACGCGATGCAGGAAATTGCAACAGCCACTCGCGAAACAACAGAGTCTGTCCGCTCGATTGCCGTAGCGATGGACGAACAACAAGCGACGCTCTCGCAAATCAACGGCAACGTGGATCAGCTCCGCAACATCGCGATGGCCAACACCGCTTCCTCCGAAGAAATCACCGCCACCATGGTGCAGCTTTCCAAGCTCTCCAACGACACGCGGCTAATTGCAGAATTCAAAACTGAGTAACCGCATCCGTTCTGGGACCAAGTCCCTGTTCGCATGAACCCGGCTGAATATCTCACCGAAGTGATTGCTCAACGCACCGGTCTTCGTCGCGAAATCTCGCGCCCGAAGGTCGATTCGTTGTTGGAAAATCGTTCTTCCGATGATGGCGCAGCAACCGTAAACCGCATCGCTGGATTCTCTCCAGGGAGTCAAGAGTGGGCTGACTTCATCGAACCTTTTCTTATCCACGAGACCTATTTTTTCCGCCATTCCTCACAGCTTCAATTTCTCGCTGAAACCGTTCTTCCGAGCCTACTGGAAGAAAAACATTCAGTGGGCCAAAAACAATTCCGGGCCTGGTGTGCAGGATGTTCCTCTGGTGAAGAGGCTTACTCCACATCCCTCATGCTCCGCGATGCGATTAGCCGATTTTTTGGGCCCTCGGCTTCGCTCTGGGACGTATCAGTAATCGGCACTGATCTTAGCCCCGCTATGATTCACCGAGCACGCGCTGGCGAATATACTGTCAGCTCTGGATTGAATAGCTTCCGCGATGTGCCTGCGTTTGCTCGGCACCATTTCCAGTCCATTCTGGCAGGTACCGAGAAAATATGGAAAGCCGATGATGGCCTGCGCAGGACCACCTCCTTTCAGCAACGCAATCTCATCGAAGACGCACCTCCTCTCACCGAAGTCGATCTCATCCTATGCCGGAATATCCTCATTTACTTCGACTCCAACACCGTTCGAGTCGTCCAAAAAAAACTCGAGCGGACGCTGCGAATAGGAGGCGTTTTAATGCTGGGCCCCGCTGATACGCTCCGCGAGACCGATGAGTTTGAAATGCTAACGGACTCCCGGGTTATAGCCTGGAAAAAGAAAGGACGATTTCACGTATGAAGTTCCGCGTCTGTCTTGGAGTTAAATCGACCTTCACCGCCATCGTTCTGCGAAAGGCTCTTAGTGAGGCGCCGGAGCTTGTTCTTCTGGGGGAAGAACGCGATTGCTCAGGAATCGAGCGCCTGTTGAGAACCTCCACCGATTGCGTGGCATTGGTCGACATCGAACTCCTCCTCGAGCAAGACGGTGCGCAACTCGAAAAATTTCTGACGCTCCGCCGGGAGCCCACGCTGGTCCTAAGTCCAAAAGCTCTGCCACTCCCCGTCTCTTTATCTTCGAAACCATCGGTGCGAGCTCTTTCCGGACGGCGCCCTGGCGAGATGGATCTCGCCCACCTTCAGTCTGAATTACCAAAGGCTGTGCGTAGCCTTCGCGAGGCTTGGCTGCAGGGAACAGCCAGCCTTCTGGCCGAAGCTCCTGTTTCAGTGTCATCCGCCACTGGCGTCAAATCAGAGAGCCTGCCTTGCAGCCCACCAAAACCTCTGCCTCCAGAGCTCGTGGTCATCGGCATTTCCACTGGTGGACCACCTCTCCTGTTGAAACTTCTCAAAGAAATTCCAAAACCAACTCTCCCTTTTTTGATTGCTCAGCACATGCCCGTAGGTGAGACCGCGGAATTTGCAAAACGTCTACGCGAAGACTCTGGACACACGGTCATTGAAGTAGGCCGCGGCCCAGTGCCCCCAGCCGGAATTATAGGGCTCGTGCAGGGCGGTCGTGACTTTGAAATCCTCCGAGGAACCGCCGGCGCCTTTCGTTTGCGCGAGGCGACAGTCCCCGGTAACCCTTTTCATCCTAGCATCGATCATCTGCTGGAAACCGCGGCCTCCGCGCGCATCCCAACACACTCCATGATCCTTACCGGTATGGGTCAGGATGGCGCTAAGGGGGCGCACGCACTCATGCTTCAGGGCTATCCCGTGATCGCACAGCGCCCAGATACTTGCGCGGTCGCAGGTATGCCTTCCGCAGCGATTCAAAATGGAGCCGCGCGCGAGATCCAGACCCCTGAACAAATCGCCTTCACCCTGCGGCGTTGGTTCACCTCATTCGGTCGCACCGGCGTAAACACCTCCCCGTCTTTAACCCCATGAGTCGCGCGGAGCTTCCTCTATTTCTGGTTTCTTCAGACTCCGCATTCGCCGCGGCACTCGAATCCGGATGCGCCCGAGACGACAACCCAACCGCATCTATTGCAATCACCGTCATCCCCGAAACCCGCGCGATCGAATCTGCACGGTCTTCGCCTGCAGCCGCTTTCTTGATCGACCTCGATACGCTCGAGCTCTCTGAAGCTGCCGCTTTAGTTGCTAAGCTGACACTCCTCACCTCCGCACCCATCCTAGTTACTGGTGCAGCCGCGGCCGCCGGACTTGCCGCCTTGGATCCTTTGGTATCCATCGGCGTCTCGGCTGTTCTTCTAAAGCCTCAAGGAAAGGCGAGCACCTTCCTGTTTTCTGAGGCTTCGACGGACTATATCAAACAATTGCGGCACGCCGCCCAACCCCCTCATAGACCTTGAGCCAACGTGATCCAGCTCTTGTGCAGGAATTTGCAAATGAGGTCTCCGAACATATCGAGGCTTCTGAGCAAATTCTCGTCCGGCCCGGAACAGAGCCACCAACGGCGGACGAAATCAATCTGCTCTTCCGCAGTTTTCATTCTGTCAAAGGCCTCTCACGCGTCGTCAATTTCGCGGCCTTAGAAAGTCTCGCCCACGAGTCGGAATCGCTTCTGGCGACCTTTCGTTCGGGTTCCCAGAGCTTCAATGACGATGCCCAAGACTTGCTTCTGAAAGCACTAGATGCAATCAAGCAAGCTCGGGCAGACCTGCTCGCGGGCAAAGAGTTTGAAGCCAATCCCCAGCTGATTGACGGCCTCAAAGCCGCTTTGAAAGGCGGTGGCTCTCTCGCAACAACCGCCAAGACGTCGTCGGATGACACAAAACATCCCAACGCCGACCTCTTCTTTGACTCGGACACTCTGGTTGCACAAGGGGAGTTATTTGAGGAACTCCTCCCAGATCTGGCGCGCGCATTCGCGGACCCCTCTTCCTGCTCACCCGAGCGTGTTCACGAAGACGTGGAACTCATCCAGTTTGCCTTGAGCCGAATTCATCTACCGGCCCTCACTCAGGCCCTATCGGAAGCAGCTTCGCGAAAGACCGCTTTTGCGTTCGCCAAGTTTCTACGTGTGCTCGAAAACTTCCGGCATCTGATCGGAACGTCATGCGGTTGGGCTGAAGCTGCACTCGCGGTGCGCTCATGGTTTCGGAGGGAACTCGAAGAGTTACTACAACGAGGTGAACTTCTCAGAGGCATGGACCTTCTCGCAGTCCTGACGCCTGGATCCCCAATGTGTGCGCTTTTGCCGGCGATTGCTAATCTCCCAGATTCTGATCCCTCAAAATCGCATCTACTGCAAGTTGCCCACGATGCTATCCACTCGGATTTGCAAACCGATGCGGCACAGATTTCCCCGTTGTCTGCGCTAGCAGCGGAACAAATCCGTGAGCGGCTTCTGGCAAGCATTCTCGTGCCGGAGGCTGGGAAGAAGTGGTGGACCGCTAGAAAGCTTGATCCCGACCGGTTTCAAATCGCGCCGCCCAGTCTCTTGGAGCGTCTGCCGGTGTGGATAAAGAGCCGAAGTGGCGAACTCTATGAGGCCATCGTTCCACAGCCAGCCGAGGGGACTGCACTAGCGGAGCTTTCGAATGCAATCAGCGGAGTCTGCGAAATTTTACTAACGGAACGGACCGTGATTGATGGCGGCGCTTCTCTCGCTTTCCTGATTTTCAGTTCTAAACGCGAAGACGAATTTCGCACATTACTCACCCTAAAACTTCCTCATGCTGACGGTCTGGTATTGCGGAAATTGGATGGCCGCCAGAACGCCGCTCATTTTGGAATCAAACTAAAGCCCTCGACCGCGACAGCGATGGGCGGCGCACAGGTCAGAGTTCCTGTCGAGCTACTCGATATGATGTTTGGCCGGATTGGCCAGTTCTTCAGCGTCTCATCTCGCTTCAATGCGATGGTCTACGACAGTCAGGCTCACGAGATTCTCCGCGAACTCTCGGACTACATGGGACGCCACGCGCCCCAACTGCTTCCGAAGATTGACTGGCTGGTGCGTCAGCAGAATGACTTCGCCTCCCTCGAGGCGGAAGCGCACCGTTTAATTTCGCTCATTCACGAAACCACGCTCGGTCTGCGCGTCATTCCGATCGATACGCTTTTCAATCGCTTCCCGCGCATGGTCAGAGATACCGCGCAAAAACAAAAAAAACTCGTTCGATTCGAAGCGCACTCGAAAGGAATTCGGGTGGATAATGGAATGGTTGAGCTACTTGCGGATCCGCTCATGCATATG
The DNA here is from genome assembly GCA_947448395.1 of Chthoniobacteraceae bacterium. GTDB lineage: Bacteria > Verrucomicrobiota > Verrucomicrobiia > Chthoniobacterales > Chthoniobacteraceae > Chth-196. The sequence goes on along the minus strand of CANFNA010000001.1, from coordinate 13,701 downwards.
CTCCGCAACAGCGTTGACCATGGTATCGAAGGGCCTGAAGACAGGCTGGCTGCCGGAAAACCCCGCACCGCCTCTCTCGTGTTGTCCGCCGAACAACGAGGAAACCATATTGTGGTCGAGATTGCGGATGATGGTCGCGGCATCAATATCGAGCGGGTCCGTGGAAAAGCGGTTGCCGCTGGGTTGGTGAGTGAGGAGCAAAGCAAGACTTTGAGTGATGAGCAAATTGCGCGGTTTATTTTCACCCCAGGTTTTTCAACCGCCGAAAAAATTACAGACACGTCTGGGCGTGGCGTCGGGATGGATGTCGCACTTGTAAACGTGACAAAGCTTGGCGGAAAAATTGAGATCCAAACACGCGCCGGACGGGGAACGACTTTCCGCTTGGATATGCCTCTCTCGAAGGCCATCCAGCCGATGCTTCTTGCTGAAACCGGCATTCAAACCGTGGCGTTCCCAGACCGGATCGTGGTGGAGGGTACACTTGTTCCAAGCAGCGAGCTGCAGCTCGTCAATGGTCAGCGTTCCATTCTCCTGCACGATCGCTTTCTGCCCGTATTCCGGTTAGTGGACCTGCTTCAGCTTCCTTCTCCCGTAGGAATGGCCCATGAGCTCATGTCGATTATCGTCTGTGAATATGGGGAACGCAGAATCGGCATCGAGGTTCATAAAATATTGCGACGCAATGATCTGCTGATCCAAGAAATGCACCCACGCATCGCCCACTTACCAGGGATCGGGGGCATCTCTACCTTAGGCACAGATCGAATCGTGATCGTCGTTGATCCAGACGGTCTTTTTGAATTAGCCAAACGCTCCGTGGTTACTGGCCTCAGAAACCATCCAACCCACAATCTTGAGACCCTCTCGGCGCCATGAGCGAACACGTCGCCACTCGTTGTCTCAATTACCGACTCCTGTTTCCGGGCAGAAGCATTCATTCGATTTGCGCGCTAGAGCGGGGGGCGGTGCTGCCACGCCAAATTCCAAGGAAACAAATCCGACCCGCATTGCCTGTAGTCGATGTCCGTAAGTTACTGCAGCCGGGTTGTTCCCCGAATACGGATTCATGCGCTGGACTCCACTGGCTCTCGGACGACGGTGAGTACTCCGCATTTCTCATTGTTGATGCGGTTGAGCAAATCGTTCATTGCGACGACTCCTCATTGTGCCCGCTTCCCGCCCTCCCGCGCCGTATCAGCAACCTCTGCGACCTTGCCCTCAGAATACCAGATGGAACGTTCTCGGTTCGAGTACGCACGTCTGCTCACTGGCCCATGCAAGACCGCTCCCAAAAGCGCGATTTCCTTAACGCTCTGGTCGCGTTGAGCAGAGAGGCTGCCGAGAATATTTCTGACCTTTCGCCCGATAAATCGTGATGGAAACCCCTGCTGCACAGCCAATCGGTCCTAAAAATGTGCTCGTCGTAGATGACAGCAACATCATGCGTCGTCTGGTACGGGAAATTGTGGAGTCCGATCCTGACCTGCGGGTAATCGACACCGCAGAGAACGGAAAGATTGCTTTACAGAAGGTTCGTCAGCACCGTCCGGATGTCGTGCTTCTCGACATCGAAATGCCCGAGCTCTCCGGCTTAGAGACGCTCCGTCGCTTGGGTCTGCGCAGTCCCTCAAAGGTAGTCATCCTGTCCTCACTCGGATTTGAAGGATCCGCAGAGCGTGCGGAAGCGCTTCGCTTAGGTGCCGCCGATGTCTTAGACAAACCGTCCGGCTCCGTGAGCATGGACATCAAGAGCAGTCGCGGATCCAAGATTGTTCAGACGCTTCGTCGCGTGTGCGGACTCCCTCTGAATGGAGAATCTGAAGGTGAAGAGGACGCGCTGCAGAGTGAGGAAGTCGCTGAGAATCCAGCAGCGACAGCGCAAGCTGCACCGCCCGTCTCCTTGCGCACAGTTCATTCTGCGCTTCTCAATACCATCAACTCAGGAGTAGTCGCTTTAGACATCGGCCTCAATGTGGTCTACGCAAACGAGATCGCAACAAAGCTGTTGGGACGCAATACGGCCATTCCTATCGGCTTGCCCTTATCTCAACTGTTCGGAGAGTTTAATGAACTGATTGCTGACGAAATCCGCGAAGTTCTTGCAACTGGCGCAGAGAAAAAGGCCCATCGGGTCGATTTTTCGACCGAGGATGGCGAGTGGGTCCCGTTTCGCATCAGCATTGTACCCGCCGCCCCAGATTTAAGGAAATCGGCGGCGTTGTTGGTCACTTTTGAGGATGTTTCTGCGGAACAAGCGCTGCGCAAGGTTCTCGATCGCGCGATGTCCAGCAGCGTGACTGACGCGGTGATGTCAGGTCAAAATTTGGGCTTAGGAGGCAAGCTTGCGCAGGCCACGATCCTTTTCAGTGATGTACGGGGCTTCACTAAGTTGTGCGAGGGCCTTCATCCAGAGGCTCTCGTGACGATGATGAACGATTACTTCACCTTCATGGCCGATGTCATTAAGGGTAACTTTGGAATCATCGATAAATTCATAGGGGATGCCGTAATGGCGTTATTCGGCGTTCCAACTAGTACAGGCAAAGACGCGGAAAATGCAGTGCAAGGCGCAATTGCGATGCTCCAAGCGCTTGAGCTGTTCAATTCAGACCGCCTGGCAGACGGTCATTTGCCATTCAACATCGGAATTGGTTTGGCAACGGGTGAGGTGGTGGCCGGTCAACTGGGTTCGCCCGAACGCATGAATTACACGGTCATCGGAAACGCTGTGAACCTCTCATCGCGGATTGAAAGTTTGACCAGCAACTACGGCGCACAGCTGCTCGTTTGTGGAGCTACTTTCGAGCAGCTTGCGATTCCAGTTCACTCCCGTTTGATTGATCGCGTTCGTGTCAAAGGCCAACAAACACCCACGAAGGTGCACGAGATTTTTTATAAGTACGAGGAAGCGAAAGATGGACCTTGGCTGGAAGCCTTTGATGCAGCGTTCAAGCTCTACACTGCAGGACAGTTCCGCGCTGCGCTGCCAAAATTTGAGTCTGCGCTGGAATGCAATCCGCGGGACAAAGCATGCAAGGTCTTCATGGACCGATGCCGCGTCCTTGCGTCCACCCCTAGAGCCGATTGGGATGGCGTCTGGTCGATGGAATCCAAAGGCGGTTAACTCTCATCCTTTCCAATGGCTCAACTGAATCTTCTATGCTGCAAATTCAATGAGACGGCTGTCGCGATTCCGCACGACCGAGTCATCGGCGTCGTAGAAGGAGGTCCGCTGACACCTCTGCCGTTTTCCAGTGCCGCATTTGAAGGTCTCGTGGAGGCCATCGGTCAGGTCGTACCGCAGATCGATCTGGCTCGTGTACTTGGACAAACACAACCCCCGGGCGGCTTTCTCATTGTGGTGACAGACGCCAGCGGTTCGCTTGCCCTCCGCGTGCAGCAGGTGAACTCCATGATCGAGATCGACTCCGAGTCGGCTCTCAAATCTAACGCAGACGCATCGGTCGATCATCCGCTTTTCAAAGCAGCGTTTACGCACGGCAATGAGACGCTCCACATGCTCGACATCGAAAGGCTCAGCCAATCCGACGTTGTAGACGCATTGGTTCCGAGCGGCGAAGTCATGTTGGCCTCTGCAGATAAGCCTGAAAGTACTTCCGCAGAAATCTCAGCGGCATCCATTTCCTTTCTGCTCACGGAGATTGCCTCCGAGCATTATGCCTTCGCATCCGGGGACGTTTTAGAACTGAACAACCCTGGGAATATTCGCTTCATGCCTGGCACCCCTGACTGGGTCCTCGGATTGATTGATCTACGAGGCACTCCGATATTAGCGCTGTCCACTTCTCGGCTATTAGGAAAAGAGCTGTCTGCTGGGCGAGAGACTTGCTTGGTCGCAGAATTGGAGAATGGACCGCAAGTGGCTCTCTTCATTGATAAGGCGCTCGGATTAGAGCGTTTCGCGCCCGACAACGTGTACGCGATGGAACAGCCGATGGGCGGTGTACGTGAATATCTGGTGCTCGACCCAGACCGCATCGTTGGGGTCATTGATCCTCTCAAGCTCGTGGAGCCGATGGAAAAAGAATTACGAGCCATGGCACCGACAAGTGGTGGAGTCATCGAGCTTGATAGCATCCAGCAGGAAGGCGATACCGCAGAGAGCGCCCAGCAAATGCTGACAGTCAGAATCGGTGCAGAGACATTCGGCTTAACACTCGAGCGAATCACGCGCATTCAGGCTGGAGTTCGACTCACGCCACTTCCAAGCGAGCTGAAGTACTTTGATGGCATGGCTGATGTTGGTGATGGAATCGTCCCAGTGATTGACCTGCGTAAACAGGTTGCCCAACCCCCACAAAGTGACAAAGACGGGAGTGCGGATTCCGCATCTTCCGGCGAACATCCCCCCTGCCTCCTCGCGATCTTGGAGGGCGCCATGACAGGGCTATTGGTGGATCAGGTCCTCAGCATTCGTGAGTTTCCATCCACTTCATTCGAACCTGTAAAAGACGGTTATAAGCTTCCCGTATCTCACGTGGTGAATGCGGGAGGAACACTGGTTGCGGTTCTTAAAATTGACTGTCTTTTTCCGGCGCTCTGATTGCGGGAACCATTCGTCTGGCAGAAGACTTGTCCGATCGTCAACAAAACTTGTCCGCATAGCTTTTGCGAGAAGCGGTTAGTGTTTCGAGCGTGATGCCAGCTCTACTGCCTCTGGTCTCTCGATCCACACCATGAAAACTCCCCTCCGACTTCTAACGGTCCTGTTCAGTTTTTATCTCTTTACCGCCAGTTCGATTTGGGCTGGCTCCGGACCCATTCGAGTTCTTTTTCTGGGCCACGAAAGCACGCACCACGATTCTGGAAAAGTGCTTCCGCTGCTCATGCAGAATTTTGGGAGAGAGGCAATTTGGTTCGATTACTTCACGCACCCTGATCAGTGCCTGAATTCTGAAACGCTCAGTCACTACGATGCGGTCATGCTCTACGCGAACCACGGCCAAATTAAGCCAGAGCAGTTCGCCGCGCTGAACACCTTCGTGGAGGAGGGCCATGGTTTCCTGCCCATTCACTGCGCCTCTGCCTGCTTTAAAAACGACCCGAGATTCGCTGCTTTGGTCGGGGGTGAGTTTAAGTCGCACGGAACGGCAACCTTTCAACCACGCATCCTAGCGCCGGAGCATCCTGTTTTTGAAGGCGTCCATGGATACGAGACTTGGGATGAAACGTACGTGCATGCAGGTCTCAATGAGAAAGGGCGTAAATTACTGGCAGAGCGCGTGGATGGCGATCATCGCGAGCCTTGGACGTGGGTTCGCGAGCAGGGGCATGGGCGCGTATTTTACACAGCCAGTGGCCATGATGAGAGGACCTGGTCTAACAGCGACTTTCAACGGATGCTCAGAAATGCCATCGTTTGGAGCGTCGGAGAAGCCCGCAAATCGAACTGGCAGGCTTTTCTCAAGAGCTCACGCCCAGAGAAGCGTGAAGTTCATTCCTTTGTCGCCAATTACGAGAAGCGCCCCGAAGCCCTGTCATTCCAACATCCCTTCGACGTAAATGGTAGCATCGAGCGGACGCAAGTACCTGCCGACATGCATTTGGAGCTGTTCGCTAGCGAGCCGAACATTGGAAAACCCATCGCCATGGCTTGGGATGAACGTGGGCGCCTCTGGCTTGCGGAAACTAAAGATTACCCGCATGACGTCAAAGAAGACGGGAAGGGGAACGATCGGATTCTTATCTGCGAGGATACGGATGGGGATGGTAAAGCGGACAAGTTCACGGTTTTTGCGGACGGGCTGAACATCCCAACGGGAATTGTTTTCGCAAACGGGGGAATCATCGTTTCGCAACCTCCTCGGTTCCTTTTTCTAAAATCCAGTAAAGGGGATGATCATGCCGACATTCGTCAGGAGATTCTCACGGGATGGGGGATACGCGATACACACGCACAGGCGAGCAATCTCCATTATGGAATGGATAACTGGCTGTATGGTGCGGTGGGTTACTCCGGTTTCAAAGGTGAGGTTGGCGGCAAGGAACTTCAGTTTAGCCAAGGCACCTATCGCTTCCGCCCCGATGGATCCGCACTCCAATTCCTGCATCAGTTCAGCAACAATACTTGGGGCCAGAGCGCGAATGATGCCGGGGACCAATTTGGTGGCACCGCGAATAATGCTCCCATTTTCTATGGTGGCATTCCTGCAACTGTAGCGCCGGCGGGTATGCAGTTGATGTCTGCAAAGCGAATCAATGTAGAAGACAAAGCACATCCGATCACCCCGAACTTCCGACAGGTAGACGTCTTTGGCGGATACACCGCGGCGGCTGGTAGCAGTTTTATTTACTCGCCCTATCTTCCTGAGCGCTTGCAGGGAAAGGCAATGGTTTGCGAGCCGACAATGAAGCTCGTCGCTCTTATGGATGTCCGGCAGAGTGGCGCTGGATATGTGGCCAGAGACGGTTTTAACCTTGTGGCTAGCACCGACGAATGGATGTCGCCTGTCTGCGCCGAGGTGGGGCCCGATGGCGCTGTTTGGTTTTGCGATTGGCAGAATTTCATTATCCAGCACAATCCCACCCCGAGCACGGCACGTGGCGGATTTGACGCCAAGACAGGCGTTGGAGGTGCCCACGAAAACCCACTTCGGGACCATGGTCGCGGCCGTATTTATCGCCTTGTCTGGAACAAAGCCCCCACGGGATTGAGCAAATCCCTGCCGGCTGGGCCTCGGAGCCAAACCGAGTGGATCACGCGACTGGGGGATGCCAATCCCTTCTGGAGAAACACTGCACAACGCGTGCTCGTGGAGGGAAAGGCAAACGATTCGAAAGTCACTCTTCAGACATTAGTGAAAGCGAATGATGGGACGATCGGCGCGTTGCACGCGTTATGGACCTTACACGGTCTTCATGAATTGGACGAAGAAACGCACCGTGCCGCGTTAACTGCCAAGGACGCGCGCCTTCGGAGAAACGCCGTGCGCGCACTTGGCACTGATGATGCTGCTCAAAAGCTGTTTTTTAGCGCTTCAGTGATCTCGGACTCGGATGCTGTCACGAAGCTCGCAGCTTGGGTCAAACTAGCAGAATTCCCAGCGACTCAGCACATTCAGGCCGTCGTGCAAAACATTCAGCGCACCAGCGCTGGAGAAAAGGACGAATGGCTAAAGCAGGCACTTCGCGTCCTACTGAACCGGAATAATCTTTCTGAATTTAAAGAGGGACCGAACCTACTCAAAAACGCTGGATTAGAGATCCTAGCAGGGGATGGATTCCCAGAGGGGTGGAAACGCCGCGATTATGGATCGGCTGATAAAGCCCAAGGCAACAGCTCTGCGAAATGGTCTGTGGTCACCGACCCAAAACAGCTGCACGGCGGGAAACAGGCCATTCGTTGCACAACAACAGCGCAAGCCGACACGAGTTTCTTCATGGAGGTCGCGGTGAAACCCCACACTCAATACCGATTGTCGGGTTGGATTCGTACCGATGGCCTTCGCGGCAAAGCCAGCCTTAACGACCACATTGGTCGAGCTGAAACGCAGAAAATAAACGGCCGGAAGGAGTGGACAGAGGTGGAGTCTATTTTCGATAGCGGCGAAAAAACAAAGGCGAGCATCAACCTTCTCCATGTCGGCGAGGGCACAGCGTGGTGGGATGATCTAAAGCTTTGTGAAATTGCGCCCCCGGAGAACAACGTAACTTCTCTACTCCCCGGAGATGCTATCCGTGGAGAGACGCTTGTTTTCAAACATGCTGCTGCATGCATCTTGTGCCACGCAATCAAGGGACAGGGCAGCGCTGTCGGCCCAGCCCTTGATGGCATCGCCTCTCGGGCAACAAAAGAATACATTAAGGAAAGTCTTTTAGAGCCGAACAAGGTTTTGGCAAAAGGCTTTGAGCAACTTGGCGTCAGTCCCATGCCTCCAATGGCGACGATATTCAGCCCGCAAGAGCTTGAGGATATTCAGTCCTACCTCCAAACCCTCAAGTAGGCGCCTCCTGTGTGTATACCTCCTCACGTCCCGAACGAGGCAGGAAAGCATCACTCGGGGGAAGTCACACACGGCGCCGCGACGTTAATCCACCGACTTTCCGCGGGGTTTTTGTGAGCGGCGACGGCTGATCTGCGATAGTCCCTCCACGGCTTTGGGTTTGCCTCGAAAGCGCGAGATGGGTTTTGACGCTCCGAGAAACAACGAGAGACTGACAGCGAGAGCGAGGCTCAGTATCTAAGTCGTCTTTCGCTTTTATGGAATCATTGAAAATGGGGTCCGAGTGGTTGAACTACCATCATCTGCGGTACTTTCATGCCGTCGCGAGGGATGGCAGTATTAGCCGTGCTGCTGAGCGATTGAATGCTTCACAGCCGTCCATTTGCGCGCAAATTAAACAACTGGAAGCTGCCTTGGGAGAGCCTTTGTATCGTCGAAGCGGTCGGTCGATCGCACTCACAGATTTTGGGAGGACTGTTTTTGGCTATGCGGATGAGATTTTCTCGTTGGGCCGCGAGTTGCTGACAACCGCTAGGCGCGCCCCGACAAAACGCCCCAGACGCTTACATGTGGGAGTTGTCGATTCGTTTCCAAAATTGCTCAGCTTAGAAATCCTTCGTCCAGTCTTTGCCTCAGATCCCCCCGTTAGGCTGATTTGTCAGGAGGGTAAGATCGACGATCTTCTCGGGCAATTATCCGCGCATAGGTTAGATGTGCTCTTGGCTGATGAACCGCCACCCTCTGGTGCTCAGGTGAAGACATTCCAGCATGCGCTTGGATCGAGCGGGATCACCTTCTGTGCGACGGAGCCGCTGGCAAAACAATTGGGTCGGCGCTTTCCGCAGAATCTGAACCTCGCTCCAATGTTGCTACCGACCCAAAATACTGCATTGCGGAGGGAGTTGGAGCGTTGGTTTAGAGAAAAGGACCTGACACCGAACGTAGTGGCAGAATTTGAGGATGCTGCGCTTGCAAAGGTTGTGGCCGGAGATGGTGCCGGTGTCACCGTGGTGCCTACGACGGTCGTCCCTCAATTATTTGAGAATTATGGGCTCGTCCCCATCGGCAAAACAGATGCGTGCAAGATCAGCCTGTACTTGATCACTGCCGAGAGACGGATCGAACATCCAACGGTAACGATGATCCTCAACGCGTGGTCGGCACGGTCAAAGCGTCCTCGTGCTGCATCGAGAACAAACGCGCGTTCGGCCGATAAACGACGAAAGCCGTCGCCCTCCCAAAAAAGGCAAGCAGCCTGAAGACCCTAGAAGAGCTGGTTTCGCGCGCTCGGAGCAACAGGCTGATGCGCAAAATTGGAGCGGCCTTCCCCGTGTTCTAAGCGCAGCTGCAAGGCAGTTGCTTATCTCTTCTTTGTCTCAGGGCAAATGGAAGTAGCGAGTCGGAATGCTTTAGCGTACACCGTTGCGTTTTCCGAAATTATAAGTCCCCCGGACCATCCACCATGCGACACGCGATCATTCTACTTACTCTTTTAAGCCTTACCACAGCGGCACTGGCTGATAGTCGAATTGTTTTTCTAGCGGGCGCAAGAAGCCATGGCCCCGGCGAGCATGAATTTAACGCCGGCTGCCTCTTGCTCGCCAAGGCGCTGAATGAAGAAAGCGGGCTCGCCGTAAAAGCCGAGGTGATCAAGGGATGGCCGACAGACGAATCCGTTCTGGACTCAGCCAAAGCCATCATCATTTACGCAGATGGTACGAGTGTCGTGAAGAATGGTTGGGCAAAAATGGACGCACTCGCCAAGCAAGGCAAAGGCATCATGTTCATGCACTATGCTGTCCACCCCGACGCTGCAGACGCGACAAAGTACTATCGCCCGTGGATTGGCGGTGCTTTCGAGACAGGATGGTCGGTGAATCCCCACTGGGTGGCGGATCTGGCAGCTCTCCCAAATCACCCGGTCGCGCGAGGACTAACGGGACCGGTTCAAGCACTAGATGAGTTTTATTACCACATGCGCTTTCGCGAAAATCGGGCGGAGGTGCTCGATCTGGTGACCGCGACTCCCTCCAGAGAGCGCATCAAGCGCTACATTAATCTTTGGAACGAGCATGGGGTGGCCGGACTGAATCAACCGCAGACCCTCATGTGGGGCGTCGAACGTCCGGATGGCGGACGTGGAGTAGGATTCAGTGGGGGACATTATCACCGCAACTGGGCCATTGACGGTTTTCGTAAACTTGCCTTGAACGCGATTGTTTGGGTTGCTGGGTTGGAGGTGCCGAAAGACGGAGTGGCTTCAAAATCGATTAGTGAATCCGATCTCAATGCGAACCTCGACGACAAGTCGCCGAAATCCACTCACCTTCTCGTACCGAAATCGGATGAGTTTCAATCAGTGCCGGCGGCTCCAGTTGACACGGAGCGTGAATCGAAATTTCCCTCGCTTAGCACAGGGCCCACGCAACCGCCGATGGCTAAGCCAGTCGCTCAATCGATTATTCTAGTGTCCAACTCAAAGGACAGGCTGCTGCCTTTTGAGGCGCCGCTGAAGGGGGCCAAAAAGCTTTATCTGGTAGCCCAGTCCGAAAATTCTATCGCTTGTGCGTGGGCCAACTGGATAGAGCCCGAGTTAATCCGTGAAGACGGTACCTCCATAGATCTGACAAGCCTTTCATGGAGTTCAGCCACCGCTGGTTCAGGTGCGGTGAGAATTGGAAAATCCAACGCCAATACTCCCCTCTTGGTCGCCGGAAAGACCTATGAAAAAGGGATTGGAACGCACTCGGAATCGGTCATCGAGTATACGCTTCCAGACGGTATCTCTTTGTTCCGCGCGAAGGTTGCCATAGACGACGGTGGAGCTTTTCGGAGTGGCAAGCCAAGTGGCGCGCAGATTCAGTTCCTCGCGTACACCGCCAAGCCTCCAACGGCGGAGGAACGGCTCTCCAGCGTTCCAACTGAACTCCCTCCCTCCATGTTCAGTGTTCCGGAAGGGCTGGAAGTCACTCTTTGGGCCAAGTCGCCACTTTTGTTTAACCCAACAAACATCGACTTCGACGCTCAAGGAAGGCTGTGGGTCGCAGAGGGGGTGAACTACCGAGGAAAAGCAGGGCGTCGCGCCGAAGGAGATCGCATTGTGGTTTTGGAAGATACCAAGGGTCTGGGGTTTGCCGATAAGTCGACGGTGTTTCTCGAGGACAAAGGTCTGGCAGCCCCCCTCGGCGTCGCAGTGTTCGAGAATAAAGTCGTTGTTTCGCAACCTCCTGAATTACTCGTGTTCACCGACACGAATGGAGATGGGAGATTCGACCCCTCCGTGGACAAGAGGGAGGTGCTTTTGAGCGGGTTTAACGGCCGTCAGCATGATCATAGCCTGCACAGTGTCACTGCGGGACCAGATGGTTTGTGGTACTGGAATCAAGGAAACACCGGCGCTCAATTTACGGATAAGTCGGGTAAGACCTTCTACATGGGAAGCCCCTATATGTTGCAGGAGATTGCCGGGAAAAAGAGTGACGACGGCCACGCGTGGATTGGAGGCTTTGCCGCACGCATGAATCCAGATGGCAGTCGTGTGCAGATCATCGGCCATAATTTCCGCAACAGCTACGAGCAGTCCGTGACATCCATGGGAGACGTGTTCCAGAGCGACAACGATGATCCACCAGCCTGCCGAGTCACCGCCATGATAGAGGGTGGCAATGCTGGATTTGCTTCGGCAGACGGGAAACGTTCTTGGGGAGCCGACAAGCGGCCAGGGCAGTCTGTTGCGACCGCAGAATGGCGACAGGAAGATCCGGGCACCATGCCTGCGGGCGATGTCTATGGCGGAGGGGCGCCGACTGGGGTCGCCTTTTACGAGAACGGCGCATTGGGAGATGCCTGGAACGGACTCTTGCTCGCCTGTGAGTCTGGTAAAAACGTGGTTTATGGGTACCTCCCGAAACAAGATGGGGCGGGTTGGAAGCTAGAGCGGTTTGATTTTCTCACCTCGAATAAAGAACGCGAGTGGGCCGGCTCGGATTTTCTTGGCGGTGCGCCCCAGAAATCGGAGCTCAAAAACTTTTTCCGGCCCAGTGACATCACGGTCGGACCCGATGGCGCTATCTACGTGGCTGATTGGTTTGATGCACGCGTGGGGGGTCATGGCACTAACGACGCGCGCTCTACCGGAGCCATTTATCGAATTGCGCCTAAAGGATTTAAATCCGTGATCCCTCGCCTCGACCTTTCCACCACAGAGGGCCAGATAGCAGCCTTAAAGAGTCCTGCTCCAAATGTCCGCTTCAGCGGGTTTACTCGCCTCAAAGCTCAAGGCGACAAAGCCGTTCCGGCGGTTGAACGCCTTCTCACCGATTCAAATCCATTCCTCGCTGCACGCGCCATTTGGCTTCTTGCGCAAATGGGGGATTCTGGCTCAGCAAAAGTAACCTCACTTTTGCACTCCGAAGATCCATCGAAGAGGCTGGTCGCTTATCGCGCACTTCATCGTGCGGGGTATGACTCACTGACGCTGGCGAAGCAACTGGTGAACGACCCCTCAAGCGCGATACGCCGCGAAGTGGCCCTTCATCTGCGCGACATCCCGGCCGCTCAGAGCGTTCTATTGCTTACCAAACTAGCGTTGCAGTTTGATGGGAAGGATCGCGCTTACTTGGAGGCGATTGGCCTCGGTAGTGAGGGGAAAGAAGCGGAGGTTTTGCGTTCGATTCTTCAATCTATGCCGAACGATCCCTCCGCATGGAGCGAGGCTGTAGGATGGCTTGCATGGAGATTGCATCCAGAAGATGCGGTGGAGAAAATCAAAACTCGTGCGCAATCTGCCTCAGTCTCGTTGGAGGCGCGAAAGCTGATGGTCACTGCGTTGGCGTTTATTCCGACGCGGGAAGCCGCAACAGCGATGATCGAGATCGCCCTAAACAAGGCCGCGGGACAGGACGCCATGGCTCTCTGGTGGCTTATGAACCGGAAAACAAATGCTTGGGCAGCGTTCGACTTGGATGCGGCTCTCAAAGAGCGTGGCTTGTACGATCCCGACAAGATTACGCTCGCAGCGGTTCCAATGCCCAGCCCAGTCCAGAACGCGCAGGCCCTATCGTCGCCGAAGCAGATAGCCTCTCTGGCAGCCGATCCGGCGCGCGGAAAGGCGGCGATCGGAGTATGCTATGCTTGTCATCGAATTGGCGGTAATGGGACGGATTTCGGTCCTGAGTTAACGGAGTATGGAAGGCAACAAACCGTGGAAGCCATTGTAGAAGCCATTGTACAACCGTCTGCCTCGATCTCTCATGGATACGAAGGCACTGAAATCCAAACTAAAGACGGCCTGACAATCACTGGAATGGCATTGAGCACATCAGATCCAGTTGTCATGAAATGCATGGGCGGCTCGGCCCAAACCATTCCTCGTTCACGAATTAAATCGATGAACAAGATGACTCGGTCGCTGATGTACGATCCCTCCAATTTGGGGCTCACAGACCAAGCAGTTGCCGATATTGTTGCCTACCTTAAGTCCCTTTGATGCCAGGAGAGCTTGATTGCGCGAGGTCAATTTCGCTCGTCGGTAACTCCAATGAGTTTCATGAGCAACGCTAGCTGCTCGCGCGTATTGACCACAACGAGATGCCCGTACTCCTTGAAATAGGTAGCGGACGCACCTCGATTAAAACTCAATCCCTTCCGCGAGAGGTAATCTTTCCAGTCCTGCTGGTCTAAAGGGCCATCGTGCAAGGGAGGCGTTTCTTTAACCCCGTAGGTGGTTCCATAC